>CAZFPR010000105.1:0-9619 GCA_964521045.1 uncultured Hyphomicrobiales bacterium | reverse complement strand
TGGGTGGGCTTTTTCATGCGGCGGAACGTAGCCGATTGCGAAAATCCGCGCACCCCGCGCTTTTCCGCCTGTGCGGCTTCCTGTAGAAGCGCCGCATCTCCAGCTTGAAGGCCCGCCATGACCGCCATCACCGATATCCGCGCCCGCGAAATCCTCGACAGCCGCGGCTTCCCCTCCGTCGAGGTCGATGTCCTGCTCGAGGACGGCACCAAGGGCCGCGCGGCGGTGCCTTCCGGCGCCTCCACCGGCGCGCATGAGGCGGTCGAACTGCGGGACGGCGACAAGAAGCGCTATGGCGGCAAGGGCGTGCTGAATGCGGTCGCCGCCGTGAACGGTGAAATCTTCGACGCGATCGGCGGGCTGGACGCCGAGGAGCAGACGAAGATCGATCACGCGATGATCGCGCTCGACGGCACGCCCAACAAGGGCCGTCTCGGCGCGAACGCGATCCTCGGTGTGTCGCTCGCGGTCGCGAAGGCTGCTGCGGCTTCTTCGAACATGCCGCTCTACCGCTATGTCGGCGGAACGAGTGCGCGCGTGCTTCCCGTGCCGATGATGAACATCGTTAACGGCGGCGCGCATGCCGACAACCCGATCGACTTCCAGGAATTCATGATCATGCCGGTGGGTGCTGCGACCTTCCGTGATGCGCTGCGCGTGGGCTCCGAAATCTTTCACACGCTCAAGAAGGGCCTGAAAGACGCCGGCCACAACACGAACGTGGGCGACGAGGGCGGCTTCGCGCCGAACCTGAAAGACGCAGACGAAGCGCTCGGCTTCGTCATGAAGTCGATCGAGGCGGCGGGCTACAAGCCGGGTTCGGATGTGTTGCTCGCGCTCGACTGCGCGTCGACCGAGTTCTTCAAGAACGGCAAGTACGTTTACGAGGGCGAGGGCAAGTCGCGCGATCCGGAAGCGCAGGCCGCCTATCTCGCGGACCTCTGCAAGCGCTACCCGATCATCTCGATCGAAGACGGCATGGCCGAAGACGACTGGGCCGGCTGGAAAATCCTCACCGACAAGATCGGGAAAAACGTGCAGCTCGTCGGCGACGATCTTTTCGTCACCAACGAAAAGCGCCTGCGCGACGGCATCGAGAAGGGCGTCGGCAACGCGATCCTGGTCAAGGTGAACCAGATCGGCTCGCTGACCGAGACGCTCGCCGCCGTCGATACTGCGCACCGCGCGGCCTATCGTGCGGTCATGTCCCACCGCTCCGGCGAGACTGAGGACGCGACGATTGCCGATCTCGCGGTTGCGACCAACTGCGGACAGATCAAGACCGGGTCGCTCGCCCGTTCCGACCGTACCGCGAAGTACAACCAGTTGCTCCGCATCGAGGAGGAACTCGGCGAACAGGCCCGCTATGGCGGGCGAGAGGCGCTGCCGCGTTAACGGCTAGGCAACTCCGGCCCCTTATCAAAGCCGGATGGTCACGCGCACGCGGCTCGGCCGCTTTTTCCGTGTTCTGGGTCTTTATTGCATCGCGGCAGCGATGATCGCCTATTTCGCGTTCCACGCGCAGCACGGAAACTACGGCATTGAAGCCGGCAGAGCGCTCAAGGAAGAAATCGCGAACCTGACCGTCGAGCGCGACCAGTTGGTGCACGAACGCTCGGCGCTCGAGCACCGCAATCATCTGCTCCGTTCAAGCCAGATCGACCCGGACCTTCTGGAAGAACTGGCGCGCAAGGATCTCGCTTTTGCGCTGCCAAACGATCTGATCATGATCCTGCGACGCTGACGCATAGCTTTCGCAATCCTGTTGCGCGGCAAGCGTAAACCCCGAAATTTCGTTTAGTTTCAATTGCATCCGTCTGGCATTCCAGCGGAAGCGGTGGCGCGGGCAATCGATTTGCGCTAATCGAAGCGGACGGGAGTGAGACAACAAAAATGCCGGCAGCCGCGAAAGCTGACAAAGCAGACAAGTCCGTTTCACGCGCAACGAAAACTGCTGCGTGGGGCAAGGAGCAGGAACTCAAAGCCTATCGCGAGATGCTGCTCATCCGCCGCTTCGAAGAAAAAGCGGGGCAACTCTACGGCATGGGACTGATCGGCGGCTTCTGCCATCTCTACATCGGCCAGGAAGCCGTCGTCGTCGGCATGCAGATGGCGCTAAAGGACGGCGATCAGGTCATCACCGCGTATCGCGATCACGGCCACATGCTCGCCTGCGGCATGGAAGCGAACGGCGTCATGGCCGAGCTTACCGGACGCCGCGGCGGCTACTCCAAAGGCAAAGGCGGCTCGATGCACATGTTCAGCGTCGAGAAGAATTTCTTCGGCGGCCACGGCATCGTCGGCGCGCAGGTGTCGCTCGGCACCGGCATCGCCTTTGCGAACCGCTACCGCGATAACGGCAATGTGTGCCTGACCTATTTCGGCGACGGCGCTTCGAACCAGGGCCAGGTCTACGAAAGCTTCAACATGGCCGAGCTCTGGAAGCTGCCGGTCGTCTACATCATCGAGAACAACAAATACGCGATGGGCACTTCGGTCGACCGCTCGTCGGCGCTCACGGATTTCTCGAAGCGCGGCGCCTCCTTCAACATCCCCGGCGAGAAAGTGGACGGCATGGATGTCCGCGCGGTCTACGACGCGGGACTGAAGGCGGTCGAATTCGCCCGCACCGGCAATGGTCCGTTCATCCTCGAAATGCAGACCTACCGCTACCGCGGCCACTCCATGTCTGATCCTGCGAAATACCGCTCGAAGGACGAAGTGGACAAGATGCGCACCGAGCGCGACCCCATCGAGCGCGTGCGCAACCGCATCCTCGAAGGCAAGCTCGCCTCCGAAGACGAGATCAAGAAGATCGACGCGGAAATCCGCGGGATCGTGAACGAGTCCGCTGAATTCGCCTCGAACGATCCGGAGCCCGATGTTTCGGAGCTCTACACCGACGTATTGCGCTGAGGGAACGCGGTCATGCGCACGCTCGGCTTTCTTGTCGCTTATGCCGCCCTGATCGGGATCGGGCTGAGCTGGCTTGCCGCCGTGTTCTTCTACATCCGCACCCACGCCGCGCTCGCACCCGAGCAGCAGCATCTGCGCGGGCAGTTGTTCTTCAACTGGCTCTTCGTCAACGGGAAGCTCACCGGCGAAGCGCGCGAGAACGCCCGCAAGGTTCATATCGCCATGGCGGTATTCTTCGTTTGCATCATTCTGGCGGGTGGCGCGTTCATCGTCGCCACCATGCCGCGATAAGCAGGTCCGCAATGCCGATTGAAGTCCTCATGCCCGCGCTTTCGCCCACGATGGAGAAGGGCAATCTCGCCAAGTGGCTGAAGGCGGAAGGCGATCCGGTGAAAGCCGGCGACGTGATCGCCGAGATCGAGACCGACAAGGCGACGATGGAAGTCGAGGCGGTCGATGAGGGCAAACTCGGAAAAATTCTCGTTCCCGAAGGCACGCAGGATGTCGCCGTCAACACGCCGATTGCGCTGATCCTCGGCGAAGACGAGAGCGCCTCGGACGCGCCCGCGAAATCAGCGCCGAAGAAAACCGAAGCAACTCTGGAAAAGCGCCCCGCTTCCGCTGAGAAGCCGGTCGAAGCTACGCCGGCCGAACTCGACGTGCCCGAAGGCACCGAGATGGTGGCCACGACGGTTCGCGAGGCGCTGCGCGATGCGATGGCCGAAGAAATGCGCCGCGACCCGGATGTCTTCGTCATGGGCGAGGAAGTCGCGGAGTATCAGGGCGCCTACAAGATCACGCAGGGGCTATTGCAGGAATTCGGTGCGCGCCGCGTGATCGACACGCCGATCACCGAACATGGCTTCGCAGGCGTCGGCGTCGGCGCGGGATTCACCGGCCTGAAGCCCATCGTCGAATTCATGACGTTCAATTTCTCGATGCAGGCGATCGACCAGATCGTGAACTCGGCGGCGAAGACGCTCTACATGTCCGGCGGCCAGGTCGGCTGCTCGATCGTGTTCCGCGGCCCGAACGGCGCTGCCGCGCGCGTTGCCGCGCAGCACAGCCAGGATTTCGCGTCATGGTACGCGCACATCCCGGGATTGAAGGTCGTCTCGCCCTACACGGCGGCGGACGCGAAGGGTTTGCTGAAATCCGCGATCCGCGATCCGAACCCGGTCGTGTTCCTCGAGAACGAAATTCTCTACGGCAAGTCGTTCCCCGTGCCGATGCTCGACGACTATCTCGTGCCCATCGGCAAGGCGAAGGTCGCGCGGCCCGGCAAGGATGTCACCATCATCGCGTGGTCCATCGGCATGACCTGGGCGCTGGAGGCCGCGGAAGAACTCGCAAAGAAACACATCTTCGCGGAAGTCATCGATCTTCGCACCATCCGTCCGCTCGACATGGCGACGATCATCGAGTCGGTGAAGAAAACCGGACGCTGCGTGACCGTCGAAGAAGGCTGGCCACAGTTCGGCGTCGGCTCCGAGATCGCCGCGCGCATCATGGACGAGGCGTTCGACTATCTCGACGCGCCGGTGCGGCGCGTGACCGGCGAAGACGTGCCGATGCCTTATGCCGCGAACCTCGAAAAGCTCGCGCTGCCGACCGCCGCGAAGGTGGTCGAAGCGGCGCGCGCCGTGACGTATCGCTGAGGACCGCGCGATGCCCGTCAACATCCTCATGCCCGCGCTTTCGCCCACGATGGAGAAGGGCAATCTCGCGAAGTGGCTCAAGAAAGAGGGCGACAAGGTAAAAGCCGGCGACGTGATCGCCGAGATCGAGACCGACAAGGCGACCATGGAAGTGGAAGCGGTCGACGAAGGCACGATCGCGAAGATCATGGTCGCGGAAGGCACCGCCGACGTTCCGGTCAATCAGGTGATTGCCGTGCTTGCCGAAGAAGGCGAGGACGCAAGCGCTGCTGCGAAGGCCGCGCCGAAGCCGCAGGCTGCATCCGCTCCGAAGGCAGAGGCGCCGAAAGCGGCTCCCGCGCCCGCACAAAACGCTTCTGTTTCACAGGCTCCTTCCGCTCCGAGATCCAATGGCAGTGGCGCCCGCGTATTCTCGTCTCCGCTCGCGCGGCGTCTTGCGAAAGACGCGGGCATCGATCTCGCCCGCGTTTCCGGCTCCGGCCCGCACGGCCGTGTGATCGCGCGCGATATCGAAGCGGCTCGCTCCGGCGGCGCGCAGATGCGCGCGCCAGTAGCGGCTTCGGGCGGCACGATGCCGGGTATCTCCGTGCCGAGCGACGATCAAATCCGCGCGCTCTATCAGGACGGCAGCTACGAACAGGTCCCGCACGACAGCATGCGCAAGACGATTGCGCGGCGGCTCCTGGAATCCAAACTCACGATCCCGCATTTCTATCTCACCGCCGACTGCGATATCGGCGCGCTGCTGCGAGTACGCGAAGAGATCAATGCGACCGCGCCGAAAGACAAGGACGGCAAGCCCTCCTTCAAACTTTCGGTGAACGACTTCGTCATCAAGGCGATGGCGCTTGCACTCCAGAAGGTGCCGCACGCGAACGTGACGTGGACCGAGGCCGCGATGCTCCGGCACAAGCACTCGGATATCGGGGTCGCGGTTGCGATCGAGGGCGGGCTGGTCACGCCCGTCATCCGCCATGCCGAAGGCAAGTCGCTTTCCGCGATCTCGAACGAGATGAAAGATTACGCCACCCGCGCCAAAGCGAAAAAGCTGAAGCCCAACGAATTCCAGGGCGGAGCTACGGCGATTTCCAATCTCGGCATGTATGGCGTGAAGGATTTTGCCGCCGTCATCAATCCTCCGCACGCAACGATCCTCGCGGTAGGGGCGGGTGAGGAGCGTGCGGTTGTCCGCGACGGGCAGGTCGTTGCCGCGAGCATCATGACGGTGACCCTGTCCTGCGATCACAGGGCGGTTGACGGCGCGCTCGGCGCGCAATTGCTGTTTGCCTTCCGCGAAGCCGTAGAGAAGCCGCTTTCGCTGATGGCGTGATAGGCTGCCGGGACCGGGGTTGCGCCAATGAAACGTCCGCAGAAAAAAGCCGAAACGGGAAAGTTCAACCCGAATATTTTCGCCTATGTTTCGTTCTTCGTCGCCGCGCTGTCGCTGGTGACGTCGATGTATCAGGGCTACCTGAATACCCGCTTCGTCGAACTGATACAGTCCGGCGTAGCGCGATCCGAAACCGCCCGTATCTGCAAAGACCTGATCGACGCTTTCTTCCAGATCAAGTTCAGGACCGCGACGTTGAGCGCGGCGCTGGAGCGGGAGAAGAATCCGAATTCGCCCGGCGTGGTCGCGGCGGCATCCGAAGCGCAGAACGCAGTCAGCCGTTTCGGCGCCTATGGCACCTATCTCGCGAACTTTCAGGGCGAGCAGAAACGCTACGAGTATACGATGCTTTCGCGCGAGCTCGCGCGGATCGTCGATCTCGCGAAAAGCACGCCGGTCGCGGACTCCGAAAAGCTGTTCGGCAAAGCCGACGGCATGTTCGGCTCCATGAACAACGACTGCGTGCGGAGCGCCACGAGCGGCGGCTGATCTAGGTCTTCGCTGCTGCCGTGGATTGCTTGCGCTGGAGCCATTGCACCGTGAGCACGAAGCCGCAGATCACGAAGCCTGCGATGTCAGACCAGACATAGGGTGCGACCAGCAGCAGACCGCCACCGATCAGTAGCGCCCGCTGCCACATGCTTGCGCGTGACAGGAAGTAGCCGTGCAGACCGCCTGCAAGCAGCGATATGCCCAGCACCGCGAGAACGAAGCGATAGATGATCCAGAACCAGCTATCATGGATCATGAGCAATGCAGGCTCATAGACGAACATGAACGGCACGATGAAGCCGGCGGCGCCGACTTTCACCGCGGCCCAGCCGCTTTTCCAGAGATCCGCTTTCGCGATGCCTGCCGCCGCGAATACCGCGAGCGCAACCGGCGGTGTGATGGCCGAGAGCACCGCGAAATAGAACGCAAACATATGCGCGGCTTCCTCGATCACGCCGAGCTTGATGATCGCGGGGATCAGAAGCGCGGTGAGGATGATGTAAGCCGGCGTCGTCGGCATGCCCATGCCGAGCACGATCGCCGCGACCATGGTCAGGACCAGCGCCAAGAGCAGCGTGTCCTTCGCGATGTGCGTGACATACTGCGTGAATACGATGCCGAGGTTGGTCTGCGTGATGACGCCGATCACGATCCCGGCGCAGGCACAGGCGAGCGCTACGCCGAGCGCGTTCTTCGCGCCGTCGTAGAAGGCTTCGATCACATTCTGCAACGTGCAGTTTACCCGCGTCGATTTGCGGAGTGCGGCGACCGGGAAGCACGCGGCTGTACCTGCGAGCGCTGCCAGCGGCGCGCTGTAACCCGAATACATCACGAGCAGAATGATGAGGATCGGGATGAAGAGATGGCCGCGCTCGGCCATCACGATCTTCATCTTCGGCAACTCCGAGCGCGGGACGCCGTGGATACCGTGACGCTTGGCTTCGAAATGCACCGCGCAGAAGCAGGCGACGTAGTAGAGAATAGCGGGGAGAAGGGCCCAGATGATGACCTGTCCGTAGCTGACCTGGAGGTTCTGCGCGAGCAGAAAAGCCGCCGCGCCCATGATCGGAGGCATGATCTGCCCGCCGGTAGAGGCTGTCGCTTCGACGCCGGCCGCGAAATGCGCAGGGAAGCCCGAGCGTTTCATCAGCGGAATGGAAATCGGGCCGTCGACCATCACGTTGGCGACCGCGCTGCCGGAGATCGTGCCGAACAGGCTCGAACTGACGACCGAAACCTTGCCGGGCCCGCCGGCGGTGTGGCCGGTCAGCGCCATCGCGAAGTCCATGAACAACTGACCGGTGCCCGTGCGCTCCATGAACGAGCCGAACAGCACGAAGATCAGAACGTATGTCGCGGAGACGGAAATCGGTATCCCGAAGATGCCTTCGGTGCCCATATAGAGCTGATCGAGAATCCGGGTGGGCTCTTTCCAGAATACGTAGAAGCCGTAGATCAGAAAAATGATCGCGGTGATGGGGAGCGCGAGGCCGATCACCCGCCGCGTGGCTTCGAGTACGACCACGATCATGATCACGGACATGACGATGTCCCAGTTCGTGAGCGGGTCGATGCCGAACGGGATCCGTTCGTCGATATATTTCTGGTTCCACAGAATGTAGATGATCGGCGCGAGGCTTACGGCGAGGATGAGATAGTCGAGGATGCCGGGGGCTTCGCCGTCCTTGCGGCCGAACGTCGAATAGAGAAGCAAAGTCAGCGTAACGGCGAACAGAACATGGGTGCCGCGGAACAAAAGCGCCTCCGACGAGCCGAAGACGATCGCCCAGATGTGATAGATGCACATCGCGACGGCGATGAGGATCGTGGCAATCCTGAAAAGGCTAGCATGGTGCCAGATCGGGGCAGTCGTGGTGTTCGTGTTCATCGGTTATCCGTCCGCTGTAGACGCAAAAAGAGAAACGGCGCGGATTTTTGTCCGCGCCGTTCCGGCAAGACGCATTAGTTGGTGGCGACGTCTACGCCTTTTTCCTTGTAGAAGCGGGCGGCGCCCTTGTGGAAAGGCACGCCGATGTTTTCGGCCATGTCTTTCGGCGTCAGCTTCGCCATGCCTTTGTAGACGGATGCAAGCGTCGGAACGTTTTCGGCGATCGCCTTCGTGATCGCGTAGGCGACGTTCTCAGGCAGGTTGCAGCTTGCGACGACGTGGGTCGCGTAGCCGATGACCTGCACGTCCTTGTCGTTCTTCGGATAGGTGCCGGCCGGAATCGTCACGAGCGTGTAGCCCGGGTTCAGCTTCTTCATTCCGGCGATGTTTCCGGAAAGATCCAGAACCTTGATTTCGCGCGAGGAGGCGAGATCCATGACCGCGCCTGCGGGAATCGCGGTACCGAGACCGAACGCGATAGCGTGACCGTCCTGCACCTGTGCGACCGAGTCCGTGTAGGACACGAAGCTCATCTTCACGTCGCTGTAGGACATGCCGTTGACTTCAAGCAGCTGCTTGGTGATCAGCTCGCCGGTGTTGCCGCGCTGCTGCGTGGTGATGCTCTTGCCTTTCAGATCGGCGACGCTGTTGACGTTCGCGTCGGCGCGCACCACGAGCTGGTAGTACTGCGGATAGAGCGTCGCGATGTTGCAGACATTGGTGTGCGGCGTCTTGAACGGCTCCTTGCCGGCGAGCGCGTCCACGGTCGAGATCGAGTTGCCGAACCCGATTTCGGCCTTGCCTTCCTGCACGCCACGCACGTTCGCGATGCCGGCGCCCGGCAGGTTCTGAACCTTGAGGCCGGGAACGGCCTTTTCCCACAGATCCTTGAATTGACCGCCGAGCGGGACCCATACGCCGCCCTGCGGGCCTGTCATCAGGCGGATTTCCTGCGCGGCTGCGGGCGTAGCAATAGCGGCGGCAATGCCCAAAGCGAGCACGGCCGCGGTAGTGTGGCGTTTCATACTTCTCTCCCAAGATGCGGAGGGCACGTCGGCCAGCCGCTTGTTATTCTTGGACCGGAGGGTACGCGGCCCCGGGCGGATGGCACAAGGGTCTCGGGCGTAGATTTGCCCATGCGGAACCGGCAGGGCTGACGTTCCGCGTTGCGGCTGACGGCGCAGGCTTTGCCTGCTACATGCGCGGAAGAAATATCGTTGGGCACTGCAACATGGCTGAATCGAATTTTGATGTGTTGATCATCGGCGGCGGGCC
>CAZFPR010000104.1:3827-9676 GCA_964521045.1 uncultured Hyphomicrobiales bacterium | reverse complement strand
GGTACGTGAGTTGGGTTCAGAACGTCGTGAGACAGTTCGGTCCCTATCTGCCGTGGGTGTCGGAGAATTGAGAGGATTTGTCCCTAGTACGAGAGGACCGGGATGAACGTACCTCTGGTGGAGCAGTTGTCGCGCCAGCGGCAGTGCTGCGTAGCTATGTACGGACGGGATAACCGCTGAAAGCATCTAAGCGGGAAACCCACCTCAAAACGAGTTCTCCCTCGAGAGCCGTAGAAGACTACTACGTTGATAGGCCGGGTGTGTAAGTACAGCAATGTATTCAGCTTACCGGTACTAATAGCTCGATCGGCTTGATTGCTCTCATCGTCCATATCCATCTCGGATGTCGGACGATTTCTTTGAGAGAAAAGACAAGACGACACCAACTACAACCTAAACAAGACAAACGACGCTTGCTTCAAAAAACTGTTTTCGGCCGGTCTGGTGGTTTTAGCGAGAAGCGCAAACCCGATCCCATTCCGAACTCGGCCGTTAATCTTCTCAGCGCTGATGGTACTAAGTCTCAAGGCTTGGGAGAGTAAGTCGCTGCCAGACCTGCCGAGAACAGTTTTGCTCTCTTCATGATGTCGAATGCCTCGACGCGGAAGAGCCGCCTAGGGAAATATCCCGGGCGGCTTTTTCTTTTGGTCGATGGCGGAGTCTGTCTGGCTTCTTCTCATGATGTCGAAGCCGGATATATCCGACTTCGACTGCGTAGCGCTTTCGCGAAGTCAGGCGCCGAGCCGCGTCGACTTCGCCCAAACCAGCAAGACAAACCCGCCGACCGCCGCGACTTCGAATACGACCGTTGCGATGACGGCCGGCACGGCTGCAAGATTTCTGAGACCGAACCCCACACCCCAGATCAAAAGCGGTCCCATCATCCAGATGACGATGAAGATCGCGAGTGCGAGCCAGCCTTCCGGTGCGATCGGCCGAACCGATACCTTGCCGTAGGAAGCCGCGCCCACGCGCTTCCATTCCGAGCCGGGCTTGTTGGCATCGACGACCGTCATCACAAGGAACCAGGGTTTGCTGTCGGGCATGGCAATCTCTCCTGAAATATCAGCGATCTAAGCGCCTCGGCGGCGGCTCGCCAAGCCGCTCGGCGGTGACAAATCAGTGAAATCGGGTCGCGCGAACTCCCCTGTTTGTTAGACTGAAGGCATGTCCGGCCAATGCTTCGCGATCTTCGAAACGGCACTAGGCCCTTGCGGCATCGTCTGGACGAGCCGCGGCATTGCCGGCGTGAACCTGCCCGAAGGCTCCGAAGAAAAGACGCGTGCGCGGCTGAAGAAGCGTTTCCCGGAAGCGGAAGAAGCTGCGCCGCCCACCGACATTCAAAAGATCATCGGTGAAGTGATCGCGCTGATCGCCGGCGAGAAGATCGATTTCTCGCATGTCACGCTCGATCACGCGCCGCTGCCGGAATTTTCGCAGCGCGTCTATGAAATCGTGCGCACGATTCCGATCGGACACACGCTGACCTACGGCGATATCGCCAAAAAGCTCGGCGACGTTTCGCTTTCCCGCGAGGTCGGGCAGGCGATGGGAAGAAATCCGACGCCGGTCATCATGCCCTGCCATCGTGTGGTCGCGTCGAGCGGCAAGACCGGAGGGTTCTCAGCACCCGGCGGCGTGGACACCAAAATGAAATTGCTCTCGATCGAGCGCCGTCACGGTAATCACGCGCCGACCCTGTTTGACGGCGACGAAGCGTTCCGCTTCGCCGCCAGGAAGGCGTGACGCGGCCTTAACGCGCGGCGCGGAAATCGCGCAGCCGGTTCAGGATGTCGGTGATGGGGTTCGGAATCCAGCCGTCCTGCACGATGTCGCGGTGGTTTTCCTCGTTGCCGCCCGGGATGAAGACGACGGTGCCGGGCACAAGCTTTCGGTCCAGCGTTGCCTTCACCGGCACGCCGCGGTCTTTGAGCGTTTTCATCAGTTCGAGATTGCGCGCTTTGGTCGAGCCCAGATAGGTGCTGACGAAGAAGCGCTTGCGGTCGGAAGTGACCCAGCTCTCGAACTTGTCCATTTCGCCGTAGAGCGAATCGAGCAGGACGACGCCCTTCACCCGGCCCGTGGTGTCGCCGCGCGTAATGGTGAGCGCCGCGGCACGATAGCCGCCGCTATAGGAAACAAGAACAACCGGGAGCGATTGGAAGTAGCGCAGCGAGCGCTGGTCGCCGTGCAGGATCGCCAGATGTGTCGCGGCTTCATTGAGAAAACGGGTAAACCCGCCGGGCTCGGCGAAGCGGCCGGGGTTCGAATCCGCGGCGTTCACCGCGAATTGCGGCGCGACCAGCACGGCGTTGGCGACGGAGGCCGACACCTGCTCCGGCAATTGCTGGCGGTCGCGAATGTCGCGCTCGAGAATTGCGCCATGTCCGTGGAAATAGACGAGGATCACCCCGGGCTTGCGAATGTCGAACTTCGCGGGGATGTGCAGCAGCACCCGCTGGTCGTTGTAGGTCTCGTTCTCCCAATAGATCCTGCCGGTCGCGGTCTTGCGGCCGCGCTTCGTGCCGTCCTTCTCATTGAAATATTCGGTGGCGGCGGCCGAAGAACCGTCCAGCGGAAATGGGCTGGTTACGAACTCGGAGATGCTGGTTTTTCCGGCACGGAGCTGCGCCTGGACGGCGCCCCCCGAAAGCAACGCGGCGGTGGCGGCCAAGAGCCAGATCAAGAACCAGGTCCGAAGATACTTTCTGCCGCGACAGGTCACTCGGAGGCCGCATCCATGCCGGTTTTCGGGCTCCTTGCCGGGGCCGGCGGGCTTCTCGAAAGGCCCTCTGGCACGGAAGGAGAATCACGAAAGGTTTTAGCCGATAAATCGCAAACGCGACGGCATCGTGGTCGCCGCCGCCTGCGGACAGTACCAGTATTCCCCGCGCCCGGGTTGCGGTATAAGCCGCCCCGCGCGACCGAGATGGGGCTCCGGGCGCGTTCTGGGAATTCAGGTCTCATTCAGATTGGGGGCGCCATGGGAGTGGCGCGAGGTAAAACATGCGAATTTTTGTAAAGGGCGTGGCGCTGGCCGCGGGGATCGCCGCGGCGTCGGCTACGGCAGCGACCGCTCAGGCGCCTGCACAGGCGCAAGCACCGGCTCCGGCCCAGAATGCAGGCGAGGTTGCCCGCTTCTATGCGGGAATGTCCGTTCCGGCGGACTCGGCACTCGAGAAATTCACCAAGGACCCGGCCTGGCAGAACTATGCCAAGGCTTTCGACAACACCTGGGATCAGGTCGAAAAGCAGCAGCTCGTGAAGGTTCGCGCCTGGACGGCTGCGAACATGAAGGAGTCGCGGGATACGCTCTACTACTTCTTCAGCGGTCCTGACTTCCTCTACGCCAACCACTTCTATCCGAACGCGAAGACCTACATCCTCGCGGGTCTCGAGCCGGTCGGCCGCGTGCCGACGGTGGATCCGCGCACGGTGCACTCGCTGCCGGCGGTTCGTGCGGCGCTCGAGCACTCGCTCAAGCTCAGCTACTTCATCACGCAGGACATGAACTCGCGTATGCGCGGTCAGTCCGTGAACGGCGTGCTGCCGGCGCTCTATGTTTACATGGCGCGCAACGGGGCGACGCTGAAGGAAACCACGCTGATCCAGCTCGACAGCGACGGCAACGTGCATCCGGCCGAAGGCTTCAAGGGCCGCGTGCTCGCTTCCGGCACCAAGATCCTGTTCACGAAGGACGGCACCGAGCGCACGCTCTATTACTTCTCGACCGATCTCTCGAACGGCGGCGTGGCCGCGAGCGGCTTCCTGAAGTTCGCCGAGAAGTTCGGGCAGGGTAACGCCCTGTTCAAGAGCGCGTCCTACCTGCCGCACAACGGCGGCTTCTCGACGGTACGCGACTTCATCCTGAAGCATGCCGACTTTATCGTGCAGGACGACACTGGCGTTCCGGTTCGTCTCTTCAAGCAGGACGAGTGGGCGTTGAATCCGCACGGTGTCTACATCGGACCGATCCCGATTTTCGGCATGGGCCCGGAGCCGGCTGCGGTTCAGTTGTGGCATCCGAAGAACAAGCCGCCGAAACTCGACTTCGGCATCGGCTATCGCCATCGCGGGATCGATTCGAACCTGCTCTTGGCCGTCCGCAAGGACAAGAAGACCTAAGCGGTCTTCGGCTTCCGTAAATTTCCGCCGCGCTTCGAAAGAGGCGCGGCGGTTTCGTTTTGCGGGCTTCTATTCCTTGTCATTGCCCGCGCGCCAGAGTTCTTCGATCCGGCTTTGAAACGCCCGCGGTTTTTCCGCGAAGACGCGCGCTGCGATCTTGGCGGCGCGGGACAGGTGCGCCTCCTGGCGGCGCGCGATCGCGGGCAGAAGCTTCGAGCGGAAGCGGGCGAGCGGCTGATGAGGGCCCGTCATCGCCTGAAGCAGCGCAAGATCGCGATGCTGTCCGAGCGCGTCGCGCAGCCGTTGCGCTTCGTCGACCCAGATTTTCGCCATGCGCGGCCAAAGCGGTTCGAGCAGTTCGAGCTGATAGCGATGATCGATTACGCGCCTGCGGAATTCGTGGAGTTCTTCGTCGTTCGCTTCCTGCCAGTTTTCCGGCATGGAGGCGCGGGCGCGGCGGTAGCCGCTGGTGAGCGACGCCGAGATTTCGTCGAAGCGCATGCTCTTGAACGGCCAGAGCGAAATCGTCGTCAGCCAGCCGGATACTTCCTGCGCAATCTGGGCGCGGTCGCCATTGCCGATCCCGCTCTTTTCGGCGGCGGACTGCATCGCGGCGATGCGGGTCCGGATCGTATCGAAAGAGCGGTCGTTCAACTCGTAGGCGCCTTCACGAAGATCGTCGACAGCGTCGAGCGTGGACTTCAGGTCTCGAGCGCCCGCGAGCTTCTTCGCCGTGTCGCGGGCGGTCTTTCTGAGATTGGCGGCGCCGTCGCCGAAGTGCGGCTCCACAAGGCGCAGGAATGAGCGCCAGCGCTTTACGGCTTTGCGGAAGTCATGGACGGCGGCGTCCGTCTGAAGGGCCGGGTCGGAGATTGCGTCGCGTGCCTCCGTCAGCATGTCGCGCGCCACCGCAGCCAGAGCCTTATCCAGCGGCGTGTCGGGGCGCAGGGCCGGTCGCTTATTCATCTGGAAAGGCTTTTCGCCAGAAACTATGACAGTTTTACAAAACCGTCGCGGAAGCGGCAGGGCAATGCGAAAAATCAAAAAAATTCGGCCGGCAGCCCGGGGTTGAGCGGGCCGTAAGACGCTGCCGCCGGGCAAGGCGGCTGGAGACGAGATCAGCGCGATGCCCGGCGGATTAGACTTCGTAGTAGTGCTTCGTCAGCTCTTTTTCGTTTTCAGGAAAAGCAGCGGAATACCAAGCGCGAGCACGAGAACGCCGAAGAGCGAACCGATGCCGGCGTAGGTTGCGGTCGAGTACAGGAGCCACGCACAAGCCGCGCAGAACAGGATCGGCGTGAGCGGATAGAGCGGCACGCGATAGGGGTTCGGCGCTTCCGGCTGTTTATTGCGCAGGATGAAGACGGCAATGCCGACCAGAAGCAGGAAGAACCAGAATACCGGCGCCGTGTATTCAATCATGGACTTCAGGCCGTCCTTGGCGAGGCCGCCGAGCACGATCAGCGCAAGCGCGATAGCTGCCTGCAATAGCAGCGCGTTGCCCGGCTTGTGCGCCTTTTCGTCCCATTTGGAGAACAGGTCGAACGCCTGCAAGTCGCGGCCGAGCGCGTAATACGTGCGCGCGCCGGTCAGCACGGTTGCGTTCAGGGTCGAGAGCGCGCAGATCACGACCATGGCCGCAAGAATGCTGGCGCCGCGGTCGCCCATCACTAGGCGCAGCACATCGGCGCCGACCGCCTTTGACTCGCGTAGACCCTGAATGC
>CAZFPR010000104.1:0-3817 GCA_964521045.1 uncultured Hyphomicrobiales bacterium | reverse complement strand
CGCGGAGAGATAAGCGTAATTGATGAGCAGATAGAGCAGCGTCACGAGCGCGGTCGAAATCGCGAGCGTTTTTGCGAGGTTCTTGCGCACATCCTTCATGTCGTTGGTCAGGTACGAAATCTCGTTCCAGCCGCCGTAAGTAAAGAGCACAAAGAGCAGCGCGAGGCCGGCGGCGCCCATCGACTGCGTTCCGCTTACGACCGGGGCAGCCGCGCCCGGTGCCGGGGTCGCAAGGAATCCCGCAAGCGTTACCGCGACGAGCGACGTCACTTCGAGCGTGGTCAGGAGCGCCTGTGTGCGCTTGGTCGGGTCGAGGCCGGCGATATTGATTGCCGTAAGCACGATCAAAGCGATGGCGGCGTGAATCGCCGACGAGTAACCGCCCGGGATCGGGATGAGCTGGGACATGTAGTCGCCGTAAACGAAAGCGACGGCGGCGATCGCGCCGGTCTGGATCACCGTGCCGCGCGCCCATGCGAACAGTACGGCAACCTTCTGACCGTAGGCTTTGCCGAGATAGCGGTATTCACCGCCGGGACCGGGAAACGCGGTGCCGAGTTCGGCGTAACAGAGCACGCCCACCAGCGTGACCAGACCGCCCAAGACCCAGAAGCCCAGGAAGATCGTGGGGCTTGCGGAAAAGTTCGCGACCAGCGGCGGCAGTGCAAAGATGCCAACCCCCATGATCATGCCGACGATCAAAGTGGTTGCGTCGAATACCGAAAGATTTCCGTTCTGTTTCATTCTGTTTGCCCCGCGTGTTGCTGCCGACTTTGTCTGCTTCGTCTATTTCTTCGTCATAGTAGTTTTTACCGCCCGGATCAGTATGCCTTTTTCGCGGTCCATCCGGGACCCGCGATCGTGTTTCCGTCTACCTTGCCTTCGTATCGGGCCTGCCAGCCTTCCGTTTCAATGGTAAAGCCGATCGCGGCGCCCGAGAGGCGTCCGTTCTTGATCTCGACGTTGCGCTCTCCGATTGTGGCCGTGCCCTCGAAGCGTTGAAACTGCTGCCGGATGGCAAGGGACCAGTTTTTTGTTCCGTCGTCGAGCGTCCAATTGCCGTCGATGCGGGCAGGCACGATATAGAGAAACACGTTCCGCGTTCCCCTCGTGCCGTTCTCCTCGAATTCGACTTTCTCGGAGTAATCCGACTCCCACTCATTCATCGTGAAACTTTGGGTCACGATGCGGGTCCCCGGGCGCATGCCGAGCAGGATCGGGCGCAGCCTGATGTTCAGCCGGTTCAGGAGATAAAGCGTCACGACGGTCGCTTCGCTGAAGTCCGTCTTGAAGATATCCGCTTCCAGGAAAGTCACGCGGTCTCCGACCGCCGTCTTCGCGCGGTTCGCGAGGCTCTCCTTGATGCGCTGCGGGTCGAGATCGATGCCGACGGCTTTCCGGACCTTGAAGTCTCTAACCGAGGCGATGGCGATGCGGCCGTCGCCGGAGCCGAGATCGTAGAGAATGTCGTCGGGGCCGGCCTTCGCAATCTCGAGCATGCGGCTCACGACCTGATGTGGCGTCGGGACGTAGACGACGTCGAGCCATTCGTCGCTGAGTTCGCTCCATGCCTGCACGCCAAAGGCAGTCGAGAGCAGCAGCGCCGCCGCAGTGGACACGCGTATGTTCGCGAAGCTTGAGGACATCGTGCCGGGGATCACCGCGCTATCCATGCTTGCGGCCCCTTGGTGGAAACCAAAGGGCCGCAGCTTGTCTCGCTTCTAGCAGATATATGCGCCGGGGTCTCGCCGGCGCAGGCCTCAGGTGCTGCATTGCACCTGCTGTGGCCTTCCTGTGGGTCAGGACTTTTTCGCGCTCCATCCGGTGCCGGAGATCGTGGAGCCATCGGACGTGCCTTCGAAGACAGCAGGCTTGCCGTCGAGATCGATCGTGAAGCGGATCTTCGTTCCGGTGATCCGACCGTTGCGGATTTCCGCGGTCTTGCCATCGACGGTTGCAGTGCCGCTGAGTTCGGTAAAATCGTTCTTCAGGTCGAGCGCGATCTTCCGCTCGCCCTGCGAAAGCTCCCACTTACCCGAGACGTTGGCAGGCACGATGAAGAGATAGACCTGATAGCCGTCTACGCTTTCGTTATGCTCTTCTTTCCATTCGCCCATGTTGAAGGCATGCGTCACGATGCGCGTGCCGGGCTTGAGTTCTTCGAGCAGTTTAGGGCGCAGACGCAGATTGATCGTATTCAGCAGATACATCGAAACCACGGTGGCTTCGCGCAGATCGGTTTCGAAGATGTTCTGGTTCAGGAACTGTACGTTGTCGCCCAGATTTTCCTTGGCCTTGTTCTCGTTCGATTCCTTGATGCGCTGCGGATCGAGGTCGATGCCGACGCCCTTCTTGGCCTTGAAGTCCTTGACCGCGGCGATGACGATGCGGCCGTCGCCGGAACCGAGATCGTAGTGCACGTCGTTCGGGCCGACCTCGGCAAGCTCGAGCATGCGCTTGACGACATGATGCTGGGTCGGAACGAAGAAGATATCGAGCTTCTTGCCGTCGCTCGTGGTGTAGCTCTGCGCAAGAGCGCTCCCGGCGAAAGCGATGGCGGCAAGGATCAGGACGGGTTTGCGGAGATGATGCAAATGCATCGGCATATTTCCTTCTTACATACTGGATTCAAGCTTACGGCCTCTTGGCGGTTCGCCAAGGGGCCGTGCTTGAAGTTGCGGTTGTAAAGCGGTTACGACTTTTTGGCTGACCACTTCGCTGCGCCGAAGCCGGTCATGGCTCCTCCGTCCACGTTGCCCTCGTACTTCACGGGCTTGCCGTCCACGTCGATCGTGAACTGGACCTTCGTGCCGGTGATCTTGCCGTCCTTCAGCGTTGCGGACTTGCCGTTCACCGTTGCAGTGCCGGAAAGTTCGGTGAACTCGCTCTTGAGATCGAGCGAAATCTTCCGCTCGCCTTCGCTCACTTCCCATTTGCCGGTGACGCTGGCGGGAACGATGAAGAGATAGACCTGATAGCCTTCGACGCTTTCGCTGTGCTCTTCCTTCCATTCGCCCATGTTGAAGGCGTGGGTGACGATACGCGTACCGGGCTTGAGTTCTTTCAGGAGCTTCGGCCGCATGCGGATGTTGATGGAGGTGAGCAGATACATCGAGACCGTGCTCGCTTCCGAGAGGTCCGTTTCGAAGATGTTCTGTTCGCGGAAGGTGACGTTGTCGCCGAGACCGGCCTTACCCTTGTTCTCGTTGGCTTCCTTGATGCGCTGCGGATCGAGATCGATGCCGACGCCCTTCTTGGCTTTGAAGTCCTTGACCGAGGCGATCACGATGCGGCCGTCGCCGGAGCCGAGATCGTAATGCACGTCGTCCGGGCCGACCTTTGCGAGCTCCAGCATGCGCTTGACGACCTCATGCGGCGTCGGGACGAAATGAATATCGAGTTTCGGTTGCGCCGATACGCTCAGCGAATACAAACCGGCGCCGAAAGCGAGCGCAGTGAATGCGGCGATTCCGGCTAATGCGCGAAACCCTGACTTACCTGACTGCATATTGTCCTCTACCTGTGTGGGCTCTTCTGCGTCCCATGGACCGACCTTCGCACGTTCCAGAAGCCGGGAAAATCCCGCGGGCCTGCCTGTAGCGAGGAGGCGGCTTGCGCGTGGGCAAGGGAACGAATTCGAGCCGGACGGGACAATTTGGCCCGAATTTCGGGCATTTTGCGGGTATCCGAGCCTTCCAATTGCGTCACCGGATTGCTACATACCCGTCGCCGGCGGGAACTTGCCGGCATTTTTGCCTCTGGCGCGGGGTGGAGCAGCCCGGTAGCTCGTCAGGCTCATAACCTGAAGGTCGTAGGT
>CAZFPR010000103.1:9182-9682 GCA_964521045.1 uncultured Hyphomicrobiales bacterium | reverse complement strand
GGGGCCAATGCGCCGCAAGTGAAGATCGGTAACGCGATCCGTTCCGGTTTCTAGGATCACGCGCAATGCATTGGCGAGCCGGGCATCGGGAACCGTATCAAGCAAAGCGGCAGACGACGAGCGAATTAGACCAGTCGCCCAACGTGCGATCACTAGCGCCCCCACGATGCCAATAGCAGGATCAAGCCAATTCCATCCCATGTACCGGCCCGCTAACAACGCAACAATTGCCAGCACAGAAGTCAGCGCGTCTGCAAGAACATGCAGGTAAGCTGCTCGCAGATTTAGGTCGCTTCCGTGGCGCGAGTGGTGATGATCGTAGCCCTGATGATTGAGGTGGTGGGAGTGATCGTGGCCGCCCTTGTCAAAAAGAAGCCACGCACTCAATAGGTTCACAGCAAGGCCGACAACCGCGACAGTCGTGGCTTCACCAAAGCGAATTGCGACTGGTGAGAACAGCCGCACCACTGATTCATAAGCAATCAATAGCGCGATCAATG
>CAZFPR010000103.1:4528-9172 GCA_964521045.1 uncultured Hyphomicrobiales bacterium | reverse complement strand
GGAAATCCACTATATTTATTGGTAGCGTCAGTCGCGAGGTCGCCAATCTTGCCGGTACCAAACGAAAACGTTACGTCGTCCGCGTGAGTGCGAGCAAAGCGGTACGCAAAGGCGGCGATCCCAATTGCGGCGGCGTGTGTCGCCATGTGCCAACCGTCTGCGAGCAACGCCATCGAGCTGTAATACGAACCGGCGGCAATCTCCACGACCATCATTGTGGACGTGAGCGCAACGACTAACCAAGTCCGCCGCTCATTTCGCAAATGATCTTGTCCAAGAAAAACGTGATTGTGCTTCCAGTTGCTAGTTGATTGAGTGTGCATTGTTAGCGTCTCGTTTGTTCGGTACTTAATACTAGGCTGAGTTGGGGGTTATCGAACACCTACGGTTCCAAATGACATTCCGCACTTGTTCTCAGGCTAAATTCGGTCCGGCGTAGAAATATTTCTTGGGGATTGGGCTTACGCTTTTTAGTACCTAAAAAGTACCTAGACTATTTTGTTCTAGCCCCAGATGTAGTATTTTCAGTGGGTTGCGGGCGTAGTTCAATGGTTGAACGGCAGCTTCCCAAGCTAAGTTTCTTTATTCTCATCAGCTGCCGTAAGTGCAGAATGAATTAGCCGCGACTACAACGGCACAAATAATTTTCATCATAAAACTGATGCGGTATTCACCGCGCCTTGGGCTGACTTGCAAATTATTCCATTACTCAACGTTCTTCACAGAAAATTGAATCTAAGAGTTGGGCGACGAAATTCGGTGCCTGAGCGGTGCCTAAGACAAACCGCCATTTTCGCGAGTCGTAGCTAAAACGTTGGAAGGACTCAGGAAATATTGGTTGGGGGACTAGGATTCGAACCTAGATTGACGGAGTCAGAGTCCGCAGTTCTACCGTTGAACTATCCCCCAACGGGCCACGAAATGCTTGTTCGGGCTGGGTCCCGGCAGCAATGCCGCCGAAGCGCGGTTCTTCTAGCCGACCGCGCCATGCCCCGCAACCGGCTCGATTTCAGGGTTATTCAGCAGGTTGAACGCCCGATTCCGTGTCCTCACCGGGCTGGCGGCTGATTGCGACACCGGCAACGACAGCGCCGACGGCGAGGATCGGCAGCAACCGGCGAAAGCCGATCGTGCGGACGACCTGCAATCCCGTGAGCAGTATCGTGGGGTCCTGCCACCACTCCGGACTACGGTTGCGTTCGGCTTCCGCCTCAGCCGCGCGCCGCGCGGCGGCACGGGAGAGCATCCGGCGCCTGTGTCCGGATGACAGAAGCACAATGAGTGCAAGAAGCGCGATTGCGCCGAATACGCATGCGATCGCGCCCCAAGCGTAGATCACGCCATAGGTCTCGAGCATCCACAGAAACAGAATGACCAGTCCGCAAGCGAACGCGGCAACACCTGCCGCCGCGATAATTACGCCCGCGATCATGGCCTTCAAGGTGAGTTCGAGGCTCACCTTGAAGTCGTCGATCAATCCACCGAACACGGAATGCTCCCCGCTCGTTTAGCGGCGCCAGATCGCGCCGATCAGGAAGCCGATGCCTGCTGCCATCGCAAGCGTCGTCACGGGGCGCTTGTAGACCGCATCCTCGACCGCGTCTCCGATCGTGGTGGTGACATCTTTCATGGCATCGACCGCCTCCTGGCCTTTACCGCTCGCATCCGAGATCACGCCATCGAGATTCTTGCGTGCGCGATTGTAGGCAGCACTTCCGGTAGCCGTGACCAGTGCTGCGACCTGCTGGGTAAGTTTGGAAACGTCGCCCTTCAAGTTTTCGAATTCGCGGTCGATCGCTTCTTTCGCGTGCGTGCCGTTGGAAGAGGTGCCGGTTGAAGTTGCCATCGGACAATCCTTTGCATTCCTCCGCGCGATGGACGCGCGGGAACAGGTTGAGACAGGAAGGTTCGAAGGAATAACGCCGGAGAGCGGGCAGGGTTCCCGCTTCAGCCCGGAAGCTTCACTTCCTCTTTCGAGGCGAACTGATTGATAATCACAATGATGACGATCAGCAGCGGCACCGCAAGGAGAGCGCCGAACGGTCCCCACAGCCACACCCAGAACGCGATCGACAGGAATATGAAAAGCGGGTTCAGCGTGAGCCTTGCGCCGAGGATCGTGGGTGTCACGAACTGGCCTTCGATCGTGGACATGCCGACGAAAAGCAGCGGCGCGATCAGCGCCTGATAGAACGAGTCGAAGGTTACCAGTCCGACGCCGAGCAGCGTCACGAACATCGTCGCCGGTCCGATATAGGGCACGAAGTTCAGCACGAAGGCGAGGAAGCCCCACACCAACGGGCTGGGCAGACCGATGAAGTAGCAAGCAGTGCCGACGATGATGCCTACGCCCGCGTTGATCGCGGCAACGGTCGCGATATAGGTCGCAAGGCTCGCTTCAACCGCGTTCCATATACGAATGACGCGCAAGCGCGCTTCGCGCTCCGAGCCGAAACGAACGATGCTCTCCTTAAGCCTGTTCCGGTGGCCGAGAAAAAAGAACAGCGTCCCGAAGAAAATGAGCAGTTGTCCGACCGCCGGCGTCAGCGACGCAAGTGCCGGCTGCAACAGGCTCGTATTCAGATCGAAGGCGATGGTCTTGCTCTGTGACGGCGTGGCGCCGAGCGCCTCGCGAACGCGGTTCAGCGCTTCGATGGGCGCATCGAAGATGACGAGCTTTTCGCGGAGGTTGGCGCCGATCTCGGGCGCGCGGCCGATCCAGGCGCGGACGGGATCCGACAGATAAACGATTCCGGTAGAAAGCAGCGCGATCGTGCCGAGCACGAGGATCGCGGCCGTGCCGGCATGAGGAATGCGGTAGTTCGCGGCGAAGCTCGTGAGCGGAGCCAGAATCGTACCGATAACGAGTGCAAGCGTGATCGGTAGAAAGACGGCGCGGCCGTAGCCGAGCATCGCCATCAGCAGAATAAGGAAGATACCGATCAGCGCAATTTGCGCGAACGTCGAGCCCGCTCTCGATTGTGCGTGGCCCGCGGCCGGCTCGTTCGCCGATCCGTTGGATTTTGTATAGGTGAGGTCGTCCATATTCTCTTTCCGGCCCGAACGGGTAAGGGCGTCCGGTTTGTTCGCCTTTTTCCAGACCATGGTGACGCAGCCGGAGCGCGCGGGAAAGGGGGGCACTCAGCCGCAGCATTTACCATTGAACAAAAGCGGGCGCTTGCGCGTTAGAGCCGCCGGAGCCGCGGCTTCCGTCCGGGAGCCGCCGCCACCGCCGTCACGGGAGTCGGGCAGATGGGCCTTCTGATAAGCATTCTGATTACATTTCTGGTCGTTATTCTTGTTCTTTATCTCGTCAATCTCCTTCCGATCGACAGGCGGGCGAAGCAGATCGTCCGCATCATCGTCATCCTTGTCGGTATCCTGTATCTGCTGCGCTACCTGATGGCGGCAGGCCCGCTGGTTTAGCGGGCGGCACTTTTCATTCGGAGGGCCGATGGCGGCCCCGCTCCGCATGCGCTAGCCTGAAGCGCATCTTGGATCGGAGGCTGCGATGCCTGATTCAATTCTTTATCACGAAGCCAATCGCGCGTTGCAGGATCAATTCAAGAGCCGCGCGATTGCCGACCGGCTTGAGGAAAAACTCGCACGCACCGAATTTACGGGCGACGACCGGGCCTATATCGAAAGCGCATATCTGTTCTTTCTTGCCACGGCAGACGCCGAAGGAAGACCCGATTGCTCCTTCAAGGGTGGCCCGCGCGGGTTCGTCCGTGTGACTGCGCCGAACGAGATCGTATTCCCGGATTACGACGGGAACGGGATGTTCAAGAGCCTCGGTAATATCGACGCGAACCCGAATGTCGGTCTCCTGTTTATCGACTTCGAGAAGCCGAGGCGGCTGCGCGTGAACGGCACGGCGAAGGTCAATCGAAACGATCCCCTGCTCGCACAGACCACCGGCGCGCAGTTGATCGTGCGCGTAACCGCGACGGCGATTTTCCCGAACTGCCCGCGCTATATTCCGGCAATGAACGTGGTGACGCCTTCGAAATATACGCCTGCGGCGGGAGTTGTGCCGGAAGAGCCCGGCTGGAAAAGCTTTCCGGACTTCAAGGACCACGTGCATCCGCGACATCCCACGGCGTAGATCGAGGACACTCGCGTAAGGCCGGCAAACCGGGTTAGGCTCCCTGCATAAACCGTCCGGGGGGCGGACCATGCATAGTTTCGGCCGGCGGGTTTTCCGCCTCTCTGTTGCGAGCCTGTTTTTCTGCATTTCACTTTTGCTGCTGGCGGCCGGTTCGGCGGAGGCCGCGAAACGCCCGTTCTATGCGATCGCGCATCGCGTCAACGACATCGAATGGGTGAAGTACGCGCTTTCGCGCGGCGCGAATGCTATCGAGATCGATATTATCTGCCGCAACGGCGAGTTCTACGTCGCGCACGATTTTCTGGAAGGCTACGGCAATCCGCTCGGCGAATTTCTGCGCGGTCTCCGGGAGGTAGCGCGGCAAAATAAGCAGCTCGCGCTTGTCATCCTCGACATCAAGGATGTCTGCGCTCCGGGTGGAGATCAGAAGCAGGCTCTGCTTGGAAGAAAGATCATGCAGGAAGCGCGCAGGACGCTGCGCGCCGAAGGCGTTCGCGTACTCTATTCGGTAGCGAAGAAGGAAGACGCGTATT
>CAZFPR010000103.1:0-4518 GCA_964521045.1 uncultured Hyphomicrobiales bacterium | reverse complement strand
CTGATCAATATGGTGAAGGGGAACGGAGCGCACCGGATTAAAAGCGGCGAGGCTTTTGCAATCGATCAGGAAGACGACTACCGGCAGGTCGCTAAAGAGCTACAGCCCAGCCATCCGATGCCGTTCGCTTACGGGAACGGGATCTTTGTCGCGAACCCGCTCTTCTTCCTCAATTGCGCGATTGAGGAATCGGTCGCGAAAGCCGCCGCCGCGCCGCGCGGCAAGCGCCCGAGACTGGTTTACATCTGGACCATTCGCTCGAGCGCAACCATGCGCCGCATGCTCGCGGCAGGCGTCGATGGCATCTTCGTCAATCCGCAGAATATTCCGAAACTGGTCGGCGTCATGGAAGAAAGCGGCAAGTACCGGCTGGCAACGCGCCGCGACAGCCCGTTTTGAAGCTGTTCCGTCTCGCGGTTGCGAAGCGCCGATTTGCGCGCCCGGGCAGGGCTGCCTAAACTGACGGCAACGTAAAATCAGTAGCTGAAGCTTCGTCGAGCGCTTGTTGCAGGCGCTCCGGGTTTCGGGGAAAGGCATGGCATGGCGGACCAGCCGCGCGAGAGCGCGTCCGGGCCGCAGCAAGCGGCCAAATCCGGCCGGCGCCGCCGCAGGCGCCGTGGACGCGGAAGAAACCGGGCGGCGTCGCAGACGCAGGCGTCCTTGCCTGCGCATTACGGCGCGCTCGATCTCGGCACCAACAACTGCCGCCTTCTGGTGGCGGCTCCCACGCAGGATTCCTTCCGCGTGGTCGATGCCTTTTCGCGTATCGTCCGGCTAGGCGAGGGGCTGTCGCGCAGCGGCGAGCTTTCGGAGGCAGCGCAGGAACGCGCTGTCGCGGCGCTGAAGATTTGCGCGGCGAAGCTCGAGAACAGGAAAGTCACCCGCATGCGCCTGATTGCGACCGAGGCGTGCCGCGGAGCGCGAAACGGCCCCGCCTTTCTCGAGCGGGTCGGTCGCGAAACGGGATTGCATCTCGAAATCGTCAACCGCGAAACCGAGGCGAAGCTTGCCGCGAACTCCTGCGCACCGCTGCTGGACCGCACAGCGAGCGGTGCCATCCTGTTCGACATCGGCGGCGGCTCTTCTGAACTGGCCTGGCTCGGCAAGGCTGCCGACGTGGATGGCGGGCCGCCGCTCGCGCCGGTGCAGGAGTGGGATTCGATGCCGCTCGGCGTAGTCACGCTCGCCGAGCGCTTCGGCGGCGAGAATGTCACCGCGGAAGTTTTCGGCGCCATGGTGGAGGACGTGCTGCCGCGCGTGAAAGCGTTTGCGGAAAAAACCAACGGCGCTGCCTCCGGCGAATTCTACCTGCTCGGCACTTCGGGAACGGTGACGACGCTCGCGGGCATCCATCTCGAACTGCCGCGCTACGACCGCCGCCGGGTGGACGGCATCTGGCTTTCGAGCGAAGAGGTCACGAATGTCGTGAACAGGCTTTGCGCGACAAGCTACGCGGAGCGCGTCGCGAACCCCTGCATCGGCGTGCAGCGCGCCGATCTCGTGCTCGCGGGTTGTGCCATTCTCGAAGCAATCCGGAAGGTATTCCCCTGCAAGCGGCTGCGCGTTGCCGACCGCGGCTTGCGCGAAGGCATGCTCGTTGAACTGATGCGCGCCGACGGCGTATGGAAGCGGTAAATGAGCGAAAAAAAATCGCTGCCCGAGCGCGGCAAGGTGCGCGTCAAGAAGAAGACGGGACGCTCGCACTCCTCCAATCAGTGGCTCAAGCGCCAGCTGAACGACCCCTATGTGCGTAAGGCCCATGCCGAGGGGTATCGCTCGCGCGCGGCGTTCAAGCTTCTCGAGATCGACGACAAGCATAAGATATTGAAGCGCGGCGCGCGCGTGGTGGATCTGGGTGCCGCCCCCGGAGGCTGGTCGCAGGTGGCGGCTGAGCGCGTCGGCGTGGAAAAAGGACAGGGCAAGGTCGTCGCGATCGATATCCTTGAGATCGAGCCGATCGGCGGCGTCGAATTCGCGCAGATGGACTTCAACGATGACGATGCGCCCACGCGCCTGAAGCAGATGCTCGGTGGGCAGGCAGACGTCGTTTTGTCCGACATGGCCGCGAACACCATCGGCCACCGCCAGACGGATCATCTGAAAATCGTGGCGCTCGTCGAAATGGCCGCGGAGTTCGCGCGGGAAGTACTTGCGCCCGGCGGAAGTTTCCTCGCGAAAGTCTTGCAGGGCGGCACCGAAGGCGAATTGCTGAACGCCCTGAAACGCGACTTCAAGACGGTGAAGCACATCAAGCCGCCGGCGAGCAGGAAGGATTCCGCCGAGCTTTATGTGCTGGCGACCGGTTTCAGAGGCTAACGACTCTTCATCTCTCCCCATCAGGGAGAGGGGGTAATTCTATTCAGGCCTGCGGGCCGCGCTCGGTGTCCTGCGCTTCCGGCGGCGGCGGGGTGACGAGCGAAGCGCCGGCATCGACCGGCAGCCTCAACAGCAAGAATATCGCGGTGAGCGAGCACAGCGACACCGCAAATAGCGCGATCGAGAAATCGCTGAGCAGAATTTCGTTCGAGCCGCGCACATAGCGCAGGCTTTCCAGCACCATCGCTGCGACCGCGACCCCCGCGGAAACCGAAATCTGCTGCGCGACGCTCGTGAAGCTCGTCGCCTGGCTCATGGTCGACGAGCCGAGATCGGCGAAGGCGAGCGAATTCAGGGTCGAGAATTGCAGCGCGCGGAAGAATCCGCCGATGAAGAGCACCGCGATCACGATGAAATAGGGTGTGCCGGGCTCGAAAAATCCGGCGGCTGTGATGAATCCTGCCGCCACCACGGTGTTGACGACGAGCACGCGCTTGATGCCGAAGCGGCGCAGGATGGGCGCTACACTCGCCCGCATCAGCATCGCGCCGGCTGCGCCCGCGAAGGTGAGCAGGCCAGATTGCAGCGCATTCAGGCCGAAGCCGAGCTGGAACATCAGTGGCAGCAAAAACGGCATCGCGCCGACGCCGATCCGGAACAGAGAGCCGCCGACCACGCTTACCCGGAACGTCTGCACCGACAGGAGTTTGAGGTCGATCAGCGGCGCGGGATGCGCGCGCGCGTGGCGCACGTAGAAGTACATGACGACCGCGCCGACTGCGATCATCGAAGCCGAAAGCCAGACCGGCAATAGCTCCTGCCCAATTGTTGTGAAGCCAAATGCAAGCCCGGTGAGGCCGATGCCGGACAGCACGAAGCCGGAGACATCGAGCGGCGGCACGTTCTCTTCGCGGATGTCCTCGATGTATTTCGTGGCCAGCCAGAAGCCGATGATGCCGATCGGGATGTTGATCCAGAAGATCCAGCGCCAGTGGAAGTAGGTGGTGATGAAGCCGCCGAGCGGCGGGCCGATCATCGGGCCGATCAGCGCGGGCACCACGAGCCAGGCGAGCGCGGAGACGAGTTCATGCTTCGGCACCATGCGCAGGATCACGAGGCGGCCGACCGGCACCATCATCGCGCCGCCCATGCCCTGGATGATGCGGTAGAGCACGAGATCGGGCAGCGAGACGGCGAAGCCGCAGGCTAGCGAGCCCAGCGTGAAGACGACGATGGCGGCGCGGAACACCGTGCGCGCGCCGAATTTGTCCGCCATCCAGCCGGAGATCGGGATGAAGACTGCGAGCGACAGGAGGTAGGAGGTGAGCGCCAGCTTGAGCGCGATCGGGTCCACACCGATGTCGCGCGAGATCTCCGGGAGCGAGGTTGCGATGACGCTCGAGTCCACGTTCTCCATGAAGAGCGCGGTGGCGACGATGAGGGGGACAAGGACTTCGCGGCGCATGCGGGAGTTTTCTCATACTAGACAAGAGTGATGTCGTCATCCCGGCCAAGCGAGCGTAGCGAGTGCGAGCCGGGATCCATAACCCCTGTCTTTGTGATTCTTGAATGCCGGCGGTTATGGGTCCCCGCTTTTGCGGGGACGACCGCATAAAGCTCAGGACTGCCTTGCGGCACGCGCGAGGCTCACTACATGGAGCGCGGGTCAAGGAGGCCCGCCGCCGATGATCTATTTTATCGCCTTCTTTCTGCCGCCGCTGGGCCTGTTGCTCAACGGGCAGCCGTTCGCGGCGATCTTCAGCGCGATGCTCTGGCTGATCTGCCTGTTTGCGGGCTTCTTCTTCTGGCCGCTGTGGTTCCTGCCGTCCACGCACGCGATCGTGGCGATCATGCTCAGGAACGACAACCGTCGCCACCGCGAGTTGGTCGACGCGATCGAGAAGCACTCAAGTCGGCTCTAGCCGACTTGAGAATATGATTTGCCGATGTCGGGTAAACCCGACATCGGTTGCCCCCGCCGTGGTGGAAGCCGTAGCGGACCGGCATTCGCTTGAAACTTTCTCCCTCCCCTTGACGGGGAGGGAAGCGCGCGAACCGAGAGGTGAGCGCGCAGGGTGGGGTGACAGCACTTGTTGTTGTTCGAATGTTGTTGTTCGAACCCCCACCCGGCTCGCGCTTCGCGCTCGCCACCCTCCCCGCAAGGGGGAGGGAGAAGTGTTTCGTTAACGCCCGGCAGGTTGC
>CAZFPR010000102.1:0-9710 GCA_964521045.1 uncultured Hyphomicrobiales bacterium | reverse complement strand
GAGCCGACCGCTCATAACGGTCTGGTTGCAGGTTCGAGTCCTGCCGGGCCCACCAATTTCCCTTCAGAATCGAGAGCTGATTGGCGGACGACAGGGCTCCACACAATAGCCCATTTATCATCAATGCCTATTTTATAGGCATCAAGTGGCCAATTGTATGCAATTCGGATGCTTCGGCCCGCTGACCCCGGAATCCGCATCTATCTGGAATCCATGACGAATCCGGTTTTCTGAGAGTTGGCACGTCCTTCGCAATCAATCCTCCGAATGCGGATACGGAGGATGGGTAATGAAGCGACGTGACTTTCTGAAATCGGCCGGCGCGCTGGCCGCATCGACTGCGTTGACGGCTCCCGCCGTCTTTTCTCCTGCCAAGGCGCAATCGCGCGCAGAGACGCTTCTCATCGTCTCCGAAGGCGGGCCGAACAACATCGACATCCACGGCATCGGCACCAACGTGCCGGGCTACGAGGTCGCGTGGAACTGCTACTCGCGCCTGATCAGCCACGAAATGAAGAAGCTGCCGAACGGCGTCGAGTATTACGACAAGGACAAGTTCAAGCCCGAACTCGCCGAAGACATGAAGGTCGGCGATATGTCGGCGACCTTCAAACTTCGCAAGGACGCGGCGTTCCACGACGGCACCAAGATCACCGCGAAAGACGTCAAGTGGTCGCTCGACCGCGCCGTCTCGGTCGGCGGTTTCCCGACCTTCCAGATGCGCGCGGGTTCGCTGGAAAAACCGGAGCAGTTCGTCGTCGTCGACGATCACACCTTGCGCGTCGACTTCCTGCGCAAGGATCGGCTCACGATCCCGGATCTTGCGGTCGTCGTGCCGGTCGTCATGCATTCCGAACTGATCAAGAAGAATGCCGACGAGAAGGATCCCTGGGGTCTCAACTTCACCAAACAGACGATCGCAGGCGGCGGCCCGTACAACGTCGCGAAGTGGACGCCGGGCACCGAAGTCATCTTCGAGCGTAACGAGAACTACAAGCTCGGGCCGCTGCCGAAGACGAAGCGCATCGTCTGGCGCATCGTACCTTCGGCCGGCAATCGCCGCGCACTGCTGGAGCGCGGCGACGCGGACATCTCCTACGAATTGCCGAACAAGGATTTCGTGGAGCTGAAGGACGCGGGCAAGCTCAACATCGTGTCGACGCCGTTCTCGAACGGCATCCAGTATCTCGGCATGAATGTGACGAAGCCTCCGTTCGACAACCTCAAGGTTCGTCAGGCCGTCGCCTACGCGGTGCCGTACCAGAAGATCATGGATGCCGTGCTCTACGGTCTCGGCGGCAAGACTTTCGGTGCGGGCCCGAACAAGGCGACCGAAGTCGCCTGGCCGCAGGCGCACAAATACAACTCGGACATTGCCAAGGCGAAGAAGCTGATGGCGGAGGCCGGGTTCGAAAACGGCTTCGAGACCACACTATCGTTCGATCTCAACTTTGCCGGCGTCAACGAGCCGACCTGCGTACTCATTCAGGAGAGCCTGGCGCAGATCGGTATCAAGACCACGATCAACAAGGTGCCGGGCGCAAACTGGCGTACGGAACTGAACAAGAAGGTGATGCCGCTTTACGTGAACGTATTCTCGGGCTGGCTCGACTACCCGGAGTACTTCTTCATCTGGTGCTATCACGGCAAGAATTCCATCTTCAACACGATGAGCTATCAGTCGAAGCAGATGGACGGCATGATCGACGCGGCGGGTGCGGCCGCATCGACCGGCAATCAGGCGGAATACGAGAAGAATGTGAAGGGCTTCGTCGATCTGGCCTTCGCGGACATTCCGCGCATTCCGCTGTACCAGCCTTACTCGAACGTCGCGATGCAGAAGAACGTGTCGGGCTACCAGTACTGGTTCCACCGGCGGCTCGACTATCGCAATCTCGCCAAAGGCTAGGCGTGTAAAGCGGGCGGCAATCGCGCCGCCCGCTTCTTCTCTTCCGGAGTTTCACGATGCTTCTTCGCATGAGCCGCCGTCTCGGGATCACGCTGTTCAGCATCGCGGCTGTGATCGTGATCACGTTCGCGCTGACGCGTCTCTTGCCCGGCGATACCGCGGCCTATTTCGCCGGTCCCGCCGCGACCGAAGAGGCGATCCAGGAAGTGCGGGTGAAGCTCGGTCTCGACCAGCCGAAACTGGTTCAGTTCGTACGCTATGTCGGCGATCTTTCGCGCGGCGACTTCGGCCAGTCGCTCACCACGGGCCAGCCCGTTATTCGCGACATTTCGTCCCGTTTGCCTGCGTCCGCCGAGCTTACGCTCGCGGGGCTGATCATTTCGATCCTGATCGCGATTCCGCTCGGCGTGCTTGCGGCGGTAAAAGAAGGTTCGGCAATCGATCATTTTTCGCGCGTAATCGCGACCGCGGGCGTTTCGCTCCCGGTGTTCTTTACCGGGTTGCTGCTCGCCTACTTCTTCTATTTCGTGCTCGGTTGGGCGCCGGCGCCGCTCGGGCGGCTCGACATCATCTATTCCGCGCCGCCGCACGTCACCGGCTTCTATCTGATCGACAGCCTGATCGCGCGTGACATGGAGGTGTTCTGGGCGGCGGCAAAACAACTCATTCTTCCTGCCGCAACGCTTGCGATCTTTTCGCTCGCGCCGATCACCCGTATGACGCGGGCATCGATGCTCGCGGTACTTTCCTCTGATTTCGTGCGCACCGCGCGGGCAAGCGGCCTTTCCACGCGCAAGGTAATCCTGACCTATGCGTTCAGGAACGCGCTGCTGCCGGTCATCACCACGCTCGGCATGGTGTTCTCGTTCCTGCTCGGTGCGAACGTACTCGTCGAGAAAGTATTCGCGTGGCCCGGCATCGGCTCTTACGCCGTGGAAGCGCTGATCGCTTCCGATTTCGCGCCGGTGCAGGGCTTCGTGCTCGTCATGTCCTTCTCAACCTGATGATCGACCTCCTCTACGGTGTGATCGATCCGCGCGTGAGGATGGCGGCATGAATTCGCACTCACGCATCACCGCGGTCAGTTCCGTGGCGCGCGCATCGAAAGCCTTGGCCGCGCGCAAGCCGGCGGCGGAGGCTACCGGAGGACCGGCGCAAACTTCGGGTTTGCGCGCCATTCTCCGCCAGACCAAATACGTGATCTCGGAAAATCCGATCACCGGGTTTGCCTTCGCGCTGTTCCTGCTGTTTGCGACCGCTGCGATCTTCGGCCCCTGGATCGTTCCCTACGATCCCTTGGCGAGCAACACGGCAAACGCGCTGAAGCCGCCGTCATGGCAGTTCTGGTTCGGCACCGATCAACTGGGCCGCGATATTTTCAGCCGTGTCGTGGTTGCGACGCGGCTCGACATGACGATCGCGGTCACCTCGGTGGCGCTCGTCTTCGCGCTCGGCGGAATCTCAGGCATCGCTGCGGGCTATTTCGGCGGCTGGATCGACATCGTCGTGAGCCGGCTTGCCGACATGATCATGGCGTTCCCGCTGTTCGTGCTCGCCATGGGAATCGTCGCGGCGCTCGGCAATACGGTCACGAACATCGTGATTGCGACTGCGATCATCAACTATCCGCTTTATGCGCGCATTGCGCGCGCGGAAGCGAACGTCCGCCGCGAGGCGGGTTTCGTGATGGCAGCCAGACTCTCGGGCAACAGCGAGTGGCGCATTCTGTTCACGCAGATTCTACCGAACGTCATGCCGATCATGGTGGTGCAGATGTCGCTCACCATGGGCTACGCGGTGCTGAACGCAGCCGGTCTTTCCTTTATCGGACTCGGCGTACGTCCGCCGACGCCGGAATGGGGCATCATGGTCGCCGACGGCGCGGGCTACATCGTTTCGGGCGAATGGTGGATCGCGCTTTTCCCCGGCCTCGCGCTGATGCTGGCGGTGTTCTGTTTCAACCTGCTCGGCGACGGTCTGCGCGACATCGTCGATCCGCAGCGGCGAACGTAAGGAGCGGATCATGAGCGAATCCCCGCTTCTCGAAATCAAAGACGTCACCGTCGAGTTTGCGACCCGGCGCGGCATCGTGCGGGCGGTCGAGCAGATCAATATTTCGGTCGGCAAGGGCGAGACGCTCGGAATCGTCGGCGAATCCGGCTCGGGGAAATCTGTCACTTCTTATGCGGTGATGCGTATCCTCGATCGCGCCGGAAGCATCGCGAACGGCTCCGTCGTCTTCTCCGGCATCGACGTGAAGAATGCGAAAGAAGACGTCATGCGCGACCTGCGCGGCCGCGAAATGTCGATGATCTTCCAGAATCCGCGCGCGGCGCTCAATCCGATCCGCAAGGTCGGCCGCCAGATCGAGGACGTGCTTAAACAACACGTGCAGGCCGATAGCCGCGACCTAAAGGAAAAAGCGGTCGAGATGCTCCGTCAGGTGAAGATCGCCCGGCCCGAAGATCGCTATCACGCCTATCCGTTCGAGCTTTCCGGCGGCATGTGCCAGCGCATCGTGATCGCGCTCGCGCTGGCCTGCCAGCCGCGCCTTCTGATCGCGGACGAACCGACAACCGGTCTCGACGTGACCACGCAGAAATCGGTGATGGACCTCGTAGTGGAGCTCACACGCGCGCGCGGAATGTCTACGATCCTGATCACGCACGACCTAGGGCTCGCGGCGGCCTATTGCGACCGTGTCGTCGTGATGGAGAAGGGAAAGATCGTCGAGACGGCGCTGTCGTCGGATATCTTCAAGAACCCGCAACACGCCTATACGAAGAAGTTGATGAAGGCGACGCCGAAGGTCGGCGGCACGTTGCGCGGCTTGCTGCCGGAAGATGCGGAACTGTCGCCGGCAGCATCGATGCCGCAAATTAAGATCGATGCCGGGGCGAAGCCGATCCTCGAAGTGCGCAACCTCGTGAAAGAATACCCGCGGCAGGGCGCGTCGAAAACGCTGGGCGAACTGTTCGGAAAGCCAGCGCCTGCGGAATCCATCTTCCGCGCGGTGGATGGAATCTCGTTCCACGTCGCAAAGGGAGAAAGCGTAGGTCTGGTCGGCGAGTCGGGTTGTGGAAAATCCACGACGTCGATGATGGTGATGCGCCTGCTCGACAAGACTTCGGGCGATATTGTTTTCGACGGGCAGGACATCGGCTCGATCCCGGCTGCGGAATTTGCGGTGCTGCCGCAGCGCAAGCGCATCCAGATGGTGTTCCAGGATCCGACCGACAGTCTGAACCCGCGCTTCACCGCGGCGCGTGCGATCGCCGATCCGATCATGCGGCTCGGCGGTATCTCGGGGCGGGACGCAGTGCGCGCGCGCTGCGAAGAACTGGCGAAGCTCGTGGGCCTGCCCGGCGAACTCCTCGACCGTTTTCCGCATCAGCTTTCCGGCGGACAAAAGGCGCGCGTCGGGATCGCGCGAGCGATCGCACTCAACCCCGAACTCGTGATCCTCGACGAGCCGACGGCGGCGCTCGACGTCTCGGTGCAGGCGGTGGTGTTGAATCTCCTGCAAGACCTCAAGGACTCGCTCGGCATGAGCTATCTTTTCGTATCGCACGACCTCAATGTCGTACGCCTGTTGTGCGACCGCGTGATCGTCATGCGCACCGGCAAGATCGTGGAAGAGGGCACGGCAGAAGAAGTTCTGGGGAGCCCGAAGGCCGAGTATACTCGCGAGTTGCTGACCGCCATTCCGCACCCGCCACTCTAGTTACGGAAGCAGTCGCTTTGCAGAGCAGAAAGCCCAACCTGCCTTCGATCCCGGACGATCCTGCCGCGCTCGCCGCGTTCATCGATGCCGGCGCCGCATTGAGCGGGCTCACGATCGACCCGGCCTATCGCGAAGGCGTCAAGATTCATCTGAACGCGGTGACGAACGCCGCGAAGCTCGTGCTTGCGCATAAGCTTGCGGACGACGCCGAGCCCGGCCCGGTTTTCGAACCATGAGCATGGAATGGAAATCAGCCGCCGCGCTCGCGGAGGCGGTAAACAAGAAAGAGCTTTCGGCAGCCGATGCGGTCTCGGCGGCGTTGCAGCGGATCGGCGCGTTCGACGAGAAAACGAACGCTTTTACGGATGTGCTGGCCGCGCGCGCGCACGAGAGGGCCGCAACGATCGACAAGCGCATCGCGCGCAGCGAGCATCTGCCGCTTGCGGGCGTACCCTTGGCCGTAAAGAACCTGTTCGACGTGAAGGGAATTCCCACGCGCGCGGGCTCGAAGTTCAATCGAGAACGCAAGCCTGCGCTGCACGATTCCGTGCTGATCGAGCGGTTGGAGGAGAAAGGCGCGGTACTCGTGGGTGCGCTGAACATGGGCGAGTACGCCTATGATTTCACCGGCGAGAATGTGCACGACGGTGCGGCGCGCAACCCGCACAATCCGGAATATATGACCGGCGGCTCGTCGAGCGGATCCGGTGGCGCAGTCGCTGCGGGATATGTGCCGCTGGCACTCGGCTCCGATACGAACGGCTCCATCCGTGTCCCCGCTTCCTTCTGCGGGCTGTTCGGCCTGAAGCCGACTTATGGCCGTCTGTCGCGTGCGCGATCATTTCCTTTCGTCGGAAGCCTCGATCATCTCGGGCCGCTTGCGCGTTCGGCAATGGACCTCGCGCTTTCCTACGATGCGATGCAGGGGCCGGATCACGAAGATCCGGTATGCGCGCAGCGCGATGTAGAACCCGTTTCGCCGGAGATCGCAAAAGGCGTGAAGGGGCTTCGTGTCGCGAAGCTCGAAGGCTATTTCGCGAAGATGGGCGTGCCGGAAGCCTATGACGCGGTCGATAAGGTCGCAAAGGCGCTCAACGTCTATGAAAGCGCGGAACTCGAAGATGCCGCTGTCGCGCGCGCTTCCGCGTACCTGATTACGGCGTCCGAAGGTGCGGCCCTTCATCTCGACCGTTTGCGCGAGCGCGCGCAGGACTTCGACCCGGATGTGCGCGACCGCCTGATCGCGGGCGCGATGATTCCGGCGGTGTGGACGGTGCAGGCGCAGAAGGTGCGGCGTCACTTCCAGGAACAGGCGCGCAGGCTGTTCGAGCGCTTTGACATTCTGCTCGCGCCCGCAACACCGACGCGCGCTCCGAAAATCGGCCAGAAGACTTTCCGGCTCGACGGACAGGAAATGCTGGTGCGGCCGAACATCGGGATCTACACGCAGCCGATTTCCTTCATCGGGCTTCCGGTGGTTGCGGTTCCGGTATGGCCGGATGACGGCCTTCCGATCGGGGTGCAGGTGATTGCGCCGCCATGGCGCGAAGATCTCGCACTGCGCGTTGCGCATCAGCTCGAGCGTGACGGCGTTTGCGCGAGCAGACCGGCAAATTTACTGGGCGCAGCATGAAGATCAACGATCCGAAAACGCTCGCCGAAGTGACCGCCGCCTTCGAGCGCTACGAGAAGGCGCTGGTGACGAACGACGTCGCAACACTGGACGAACTGTTCTTCGACGATCCGAATACCGTTCGTTACGGGGTCGCGGAAAATCTCTACGGCTACGAAGAAATCAAGGCGTTCCGCGCCGCACGCTCGCCTGTCGGTCTTGCGCGCAAGCTGGAACGCACCAAGATCACGACCTATGGCGACGACTTCGCGACGGCGAACACTCTCTTCGTGCGTGAAGGCGGCACGAAGCTTGGCCACCAAAGCCAGACCTGGATACGGACGCAGGCCGGATGGCGCGTCGTATCCGCGCATGTCAGCCTGATCGACAGGCTGGCGGGCTGACGGGAATGAACATCCGCAAGCAGGAAAGCGAGAACGCCCCGATCCGCCTCACGCGCGCGGACGAACTGCGGCAGGTTCTCGCCGACGAAATCGTTCGCGGAAAAATTGCGCCCGGCGCATCGCTCGACGAGACGGCGATCGCATCGCGCTTCAATGTTTCGCGCACGCCGGTTCGCGAAGCGATCCGCCAGCTTGCGGCAAGCGGCCTCGTCGATGCGAAGCCGCATCGTGCGGCGATCGTGGCGCAGCCCGCGCACGACGAACTGATCGGCATGTTCGAGATCATGGCGGAGCTTGAGGGGCTCTGCGCGCATTACGCCGCGGAGCGCATGACTTCGACGGAGCGCACAAGTCTCGAGAAGGTGCATGAGGATCTGCGCCTGATGATTCAGGATGGCGATCCGCAGCACTATCACGAGACGAACCAGCTTTTTCACGGCACGGTCTATGCTGGCGCGCACAACGCCTATCTTGCGGAGCTGACGGCCTCCACCCGCATTCGCGTGCAGCCGTTCCGCCGCGCGCAGTTCCGCAATCTCGGGCGTCTCGCGAAATCGCATGAAGAACACGACCGCGTCGTGCAGGCGGTTTTGCGCGCGGATGCGGGAGCCGCGCAGAAAGCCATGCGCGAACACATCATGACGGTCTTCGACGAGTATGAGGCCTATCTGCGTTCGCTGTAGCGATCAGGCGCTCTTGCGCTGGCTGTTGACGTAATTGCGCCAGCCGCCGAACGAGGAAATTTCCTCCGCACCGTGGATCGCTTCGGCTTCGACCAGAAATCCCTTGGCGGCTTTTCCGTTTTCGAAGTGCACCGTGCCGATCGAGAGCGGCGAGGGGATGCCCGCCACGAATTTCCCGAATGCCTGTTCGGAGAGAGCCCACAATTCGGCTTCGATGGGCACGCCCGCGCCTTTAGCTACGCGAAGCATGCCGGGGCGCGCAGGACCTTCGCCCTTGAGCGCGTAAAGTCTGTAATCCGGCGCGGTGCGGAGCGCTTCGAGAAAACGCGCGCCGAGCGACGTCAATTCGTGATTGAGCGCCATGCCGGAAAGGTGCGCACCGAGTACACCAATCGCGATTTCGCCTTTCGCGAGCGCGGCTGGAGCCTTCGGCGCGGGATGTGCTGCGCCAAGCGCTCCGAGCGTGAGGCCCGATTTCAGGTGCATCGCGCGGCCGAGCGGCATGAGCCGCGCATCGTTGCCGCCGGTTGCGAGCAGGGTCGAGCCGTAAGGCATGCCGCCTTCGGCGATGGTGACGGGCACGGCAAGGCCGCACAGATCGAGCAGGTTCACGAAGTTCGTGTAGGTGCCGAGATTGGAATTGAAGCGCACCGGTTCGGCTTCGAGTTCGGCGAGCGTATAGGCGCGCGGCACGGTCGGAACCATCAATGCGTCGGCGGTCATCATGATGCGGCGGGCTGCGGCGCGAAGCTCCTGCATCCGGTAGAACGCACGGAAGGCATCGACCGCATTGAGCTTGAGACCGCTCTCGACGATTGCGCGCGTCACGGCGTGCGTTTTATCCGGGTTCTTCGCGATGAATTCGCCGACCGCAGCAGTCCGCTCCGCGACCCAGGGGCCTTCGTAGAGCAGGCGCGCGGCTTCGAGGAAGTGCGAGAAGTCGAGTTCGATGATCTGCGTGCCCACCGACCGCGCAAGCTCGATCGATTGCTCGAAGGCTTGCTCCGCGCGCTTATCGCCGAAGAAGTGACAGTCTTCTTTTCGCGGCACGCCGAGCACCGCGAACATTCTGGACCGGCTCGGGTTGATGTTGAACTTTACCAACACGGTGTCCGGCCGCGGCGCCCGCTCGGCTGCTCCCTGATGCTGGGAACACATTGCCCCCAGCCCGTCCACGAAATTCCGGCACCTGGCGCCGGAATCCGTTTTTGCGGCGCAAGCGTATTCCATCGCTTGCCTCCTTTCCTTTCTTTTCTTTGTTTGGTTTTGACGCGGAGAACATTTCTCCGTTACTGCCTGAAGTATAGCATATTCGCAAAAAAAGTCAAGCTATTGACAAACAATAAATAATTTTCTATAATAGGGACAGAAAAGTAAA
>CAZFPR010000101.1:264-9884 GCA_964521045.1 uncultured Hyphomicrobiales bacterium | reverse complement strand
TGAACGGCACGAGCTTGCAGATGCGCTCGATGTCCGGGATGAATCCCATGTCCAGCATGCGGTCGGCTTCGTCGATGACGAGGAGTTCGACGCCGGTCAGCAGCAGGCGCCCGCGCTCGAAGTGATCGAGCAGACGGCCCGGGGTCGCGATCAGCACGTCAACGCCGCGCATCTGTTTGGCGTCCTGGTCGTCGAACGAAACGCCGCCGATCAGGAGCGCGATCGAGAGTTTGTGGTTCTTGCCGTATTTGACGAAGCTTTCTTCGACCTGCGCGGCGAGTTCGCGCGTGGGCTCGAGGATCAGCGTGCGAGGCATGCGCGCGCGTGCGCGGCCTTGCTCCAGCATGGTGATCATCGGCAGCGTGAAAGCGGCGGTCTTGCCGGTGCCGGTCTGCGCGATGCCGAGAACGTCGCGGCGATTGAGAACGTGGGGAATGGCTTGCGCCTGGATCGGCGTCGGGGTCGTATACCCCGAGGCCTCGACGGCTGAGAGCACTTTCTGGCTCAAGCCGAGTTCGGAAAAGTTCATGTAGTTCGTGGTTCCATCTCGCCCGGTGGGCTGCTTCCTCGGTTCCTGGCCGGATGCCTTGGGAACTTCGCGCGAAACATTTCGCGCAAGGAGCGCCGGATCGAGGGCGTAACGGGGCGAATCCAAACCGCCCTTCGATGCAATGCAACATAGGAAGAAAACGGCGGAAGTCAATGAAAATCGCTGCTAAACGGCTATGCGTGGCAATCAGGGTGAAGATGGTGTGAGCATGCAAGGCGGAGTTCCAGTGGTGCTGGTGCCGGGGCTGAACTGCTCAGCGCGCGTTTACGCGAGCCAAGTGCCGGCGCTGTGGCAGTTCGGGCCGGTGCAGATCGGCGATCATCGCCGCGGCAATTCGATGGCTGCGATTGCGAAGTCTATTTTGGACGCGGCACCCCCGCGCTTCGCGCTCGCGGGCTTTTCGATGGGCGGCTACATCTCGCTCGAAATCCTGCGGCAGGCGAAAGATCGCGTGATCAAACTCGCGCTGATCGACACGGCCGCCGCGGCCGACCGGCCTGACCAGACCGAAAAACGGTTGAAGAACCTCGCGCTCACCCGCGAAGGCAGGGAGCTGGAGCGCGAGGAAGCGCTCTGGCCGCTGCTTGTACACGGCTCGCGCCTGAACGACGAGGCGATCCGCAATGTCGTGAAGGAAATGAATCAGGAGACCGGCTCTGGGGTCTGGATCAACCAGCAGACCGCGATCATGAGCCGCGCGGATTCCCGCCCGCTGCTCAAGGAATTGAAGATGAAAACGCTGATCGTCGTCGGCGACAGCGATCAGTTGACCCCGCCGGCCGCGGCCGAGGAGATGCATGCGCTGGTTTCGGGCTCGCGTCTCGAAGTGCTCGCGGAATGCGGTCACATGTCTACGCTGGAGCGGCCAGACCAGGTGACGAAACTGCTGGTCGAGTGGCTTGCCGCATGAGCAGGGGAGAGAACGATGTCGCGGGCGTGATCGCGCGCCCGCCGCTGATTGTGCTCGGCACGCTCGTTGCGGCATTCCTGCTCGATCACTTCTTCCCGCAGGGGCACATGGCGCGCACCGCCGGCAGTTTGCGCTATGTCGCGTCCGGCATCGCGCTGCTTTGCGCCATGTTGCTGCTCGGCGCCGCGGCCCATGAGATGCGCAAGGCAAATACCAACATTCCGACCTGGGAACCTACGCTTGCGCTCGTGACGGAAGGCGTTTACGCGCGCACGCGCAATCCGATCTATCTCGCCTTCATCATTTTTCTGGTCGGGGTCGGAATGCTGTTCAACTCCGACTGGCTGTTCGTGCTGCTTATTCCGTTCGCGCTCGTCATGCACTACGGGGTGATCCGGCGCGAGGAAGCGTATCTGCTTGAGCGCTTCGGTGCGCCCTATGCCGAATACCTGCGGCGTGTGCCGCGCTACATCTTCGGTATTTAGCTATTGTCCCGTATACGGCGTCGCTGACGGTGTAGCGATCTCGGGGCGAACGCCGGATACGAAAGGACAATAGCCAACTTAAATATTCTAGTGATCCTTTCGTTCTGACATTCGCAAGCGTGTGCGATGCGATGGAATGCGAATGTCAGAACGGGATCACTAGCTAATCGATCGGCAGCCCGACGTAGTTTTCCGCAAGCGCGGTGGAAGCCGCCTTCGAAGACGTGACGTAATCGAGTTCGGCAAGCTGCCGCCTGCGGTCGAAATCGCTGTCCGGCGGATTCAGGTGCAAGAGCGTGGTCATGAAATACGAGAAACGCTGCGCCTTCCAGATGCGGGAGAGGCACTTCTTCGTATAGCCTTCGAGCAGGTTCGTGCTCTTTGTCTTGTAGAAACTCTCGAGCGCGCGCGAGAAGAACAGTACGTCCGCGACGGCGAGGTTCATGCCCTTGGCGCCGGTCGGCGGCACGATATGGGCGGCATCGCCCGACAGGAACAGGCGGCCGAACTGCATCGGCTCGACGACGAAGCTGCGCATCGCGGTCACGCCTTTTTCGAACACGCGGCCGGTTTGTAATTTAGCCGCGGTTTCCGGGCTGACCCGGCGCTTCAGCTCTTTCCAGATTTCCTCGTCGGACCATTTGTTGATGTCTTCATCCGGTTCAACCTGGAGATAAAGCCGCGTTATCGAGTTCGAGCGCATCGTATAGAGCGCGAAGCCGCGGTCGGTGTAGGAATAGATCAGTTCGTGCGAGACCGGAGGCGACTCGGACAGGATTCCGAGCCAGCCATAAGGATAGACGCGCTCGAATTCGGTCAGCACGCCCTTGGGTATGCTGGGGCGGCAGATGCCGTGGAAGCCGTCGCAGCCTGCGATGAAATCGCATTCGATTTCCTTCGGCTCGCCGTTTTTCTTGTAGCGGATGATCGGGCGCTCGCTGTCGAGCCTATCCACCGAAGTATCGCTGACCTCGAATTCGATTTCGCCGCCTTGCGCGAGCCGCGCCGCGATCAGGTCTTTGACGACTTCCTGCTGGCCGTAGATGGTGATCGTCTTGTTGACGAGCGCCTTGAAGTCGATGCGCCGCCGCTCGCCATTGATCCCGATATCGATGCCTTCGTGGACGAGGCCTTCTTTGCGCAGACGCTCGCCGACACCGAGTTCGCTCATGAGCTCGGTCGTCCAGTGTTCGAGGACGCCCGCGCGGACGCGAGCCTCGACATACTGGCGCGAGCGGTTCTCGATGATGACCGAAGAGATGCCGGCGCGATGCAGCAAAAGCGAAAGCATCAGCCCCGCAGGGCCGGCACCGATTATCCCGACTTGGACGCGCATGGTTTCCACCTGAGGCTTTTAATTTTTCAGGGAACCTAGCGGAAATAGCACGCCGGGAAAGGGATCAGGCCGGGTAACGGCTGATCCTTTTCGGTGCTACTCGCTGCCTTCGCGGCCTGCGTACTTGCTCTGGAGTTCGCCTTGCGGGCTTGCCTGGTTGACGGCCTCCGGGAGGTATTTGCTCAGTTTGTCGAGTACCTCATCGACCGGAATGCCCATCTGTTTCGCGATCTGGCGGAGCTGCTCATTGCCAAGCGCATCCTTGATCTGGTTTTCGCCGACCGGAGCGTTCTGGCCGTTGCACAGCCAGCTATCGACCTGCTTTTGCAGGCCGCCTTCTTGCAACTGTTTCAGGAGACCGCCGATCGAGCCGAGGTCGGTGTTCTTCAGAATCTGGCCGAAAATGTCCGGCAGTTGCGACTGCTGCTGAGGCGATACACTGCCGCTCAGAACGTTCTTCAAAACTTCGCCGAGAATGCCGCCCATAATATTGTTCATGACTTGCCTCCAGCCCTTATGACTATGCATCAGCTATCGCGGCATGGCACTGTCCATGCCGCTTGGGAAGCAGAGAATTTGGCTGCGGATTGTGGCCGCTCTGCGAAGGGAAGAGCGCAATGAAGTGGAAAGTCGGCGTCGTCACGATTACCAAGATCGTCGAGATCGAAGGGGCGGGCGGCACCAAATTCATCCTGCCGAAGGCGACGCCGGAGGCGGTGCGCGGGATGGACTGGCTGATCCCGCGCTACGCGACCGGCGAAGGCAAGCTCCGCATGGCGATCCAGAGCTATGTGGTCGAAGCGGGAGCCCGCCGCATCGTGGTCGATACCTGCCTCGGCAACGATAAAAAGGGGCGGCACATCCCGCTCTGGAACAATCTAGACACGCCATTTCTATACAAGATGACGGAAGCGGGCTTCGCGCCGGACACGATCGACACGGTGCTCTGCACGCATCTGCACGTCGATCACGTCGGCTGGAATACGAAGCTCGTCGCGGGCCAATGGGTGCCGACTTTCCCGAAAGCGAAATACCTCTTCGGCAAGACCGAGTACGATTTCTGGAACGGCTACGAGGAAAGCAAGGAGCAGCGCGCGGTCTTCGCCGACTCCGTGAAGCCCGTGGTCGATGCCGGGCTCGCGGAGCTTATTCCGGGCGAGCACCGCATCTCGGAAGAGGTGAGCACTTTCCCGACGCCGGGACACAGCCCCGGCCATCTCAGCGTCCGTATCCGCTCGGAGGGCGAAGAGGCGGTACTGCTCGGCGACGTGGCGCATCACCCGGTGCAGTTCGAACACCTCGATTGGTCGTCCACCTTCGACAGCGATCCCGAAGGCTCCGCGAAAATGCGGGAGGATTTGTTCGGCAAGCTCGCCGGCACGAAGGTCAGAATCTTCGGCGGGCATTTCGATCCCGGCTACGCGGTCAGGGAGGGCAAGGCCTTTAGGCTTAACGAAAACCCTACGAAATAATTGTCCGGCGGCGTCTTGCCAGCGTCACGAACCGGACGTATATGCGCGCCATCGACTTTCGGCCGAACGACGTGGCCCTGGCGGGATGACCGCCTTACGCTTCTAACTTCACCAAAATCGATGCCACCGGACGTGCGTCATCCGACGCAGGTTCAATTTCGACTCTATCTTTGACTGGAAAAACTACGATGAGCACTGGAACCGTGAAGTGGTTCAACACCCAAAAGGGCTTCGGTTTCATTCAGCCGGATGACGGCGGCAAGGATGTGTTCGTTCACATCTCGGCCGTGCAGCGTTCGGGCATGCAGACCCTGAACGAAGGTCAGAAGATCTCGTTCGAGATCGTGCAGGACAAGCGCAGCGGCAAGGCTGCTGCCGAGAACCTCCAGGCCTGATGCCACTTCGCGATGCTGCTCTCGTTAGGCGGCATCTCTGAGAAGCAGGAAAGCCCGCTCGAAAGAGCGGGCTTTTTGTCTGTGAAAGCCAGCGCAAACCAATTCCCTCATGGCCGGGCGTGACCCGGCCATCCAGAACAACAAGGCATCATGCTTGAAATCTGGATGCGCGGGTCAAGCCCGCGCATGAGGGTAGTTATTGGTTAAGCGTGGCCGTTCTTCTTTTTCGCCGCACGCTTCCGCGCCGCTTTCTTTCGCGCGGCTTCGCGCTCGCGCGCCCGCCTGTTCGTGCAGGTGTTGCACTTGCAGCCGATCGGCTTGATGAAGCTGTCGAAATAGTCCTGCCCGTAGCTGACCAGGATTTCCTCGCCCGGCTTGATGTTCCAGCGCGCGCGATAAAAGATTTTCATGGCGTATTGATACGCCTCGACGTTCGGCCGGCAGGAGTGGTTGACGTAGCGCGCGACGTTGGAGCGCGGCGAGCCGTCGATGGACCATTTGTCGTTCAGCTCGAAGACATAGCGGTTGTCGGTATTGTCCTCGATCCACTCGGCGCGTTTGTTGCCGATCTTGCGCCCCGTATATTCGACGACGCGCGAGCCCTTCTTGATGGGTTGGGTGGCGAAGAGGCCGAGGCCGGTACGGGACTTGCCGATACGGTAGGGATGCTTGGAACTGAGCTTTGGCATTGCCGTTTCCCTAATCCCGATGCCCGGGAAATGCCAGCGCGGCAGGCCGGTGGGGCCCCGCTATCCAGAACTTTTCATAGGCCAGCGCAGGGCCATATTTGATGGTAGCCTCGTCTCGAAAGGCACAGACCTCATGACACTTCGATCCATGCTTGCCGCCATGCTTCTCCTCGTGCCCGCCGCCGCCATGGCGCAGGAAGAAAAGAAGACGGCCGTCGATGTGGTGCAGGCGGAGCTTTCGATCTGCGTGGTCTATTACAGCTTCGTCCGGGGCTGCGCGATCGAGAAGGCCGAGGTAAACGTCGCCTCGGTCGCTACCGCCAACGCCGACAAGCTGCGCAAGTTCGCCTTTCAGGCCGGGCAGACCATCCGCATGGACAACGAAGCCATGATCGCCCGCCAGAAGGTCGCGGTGGAGCAGCAGCAGAAGCTGCTGGAAGGCGACTGCAAGAATATCGTGAAGCTGGACGAAGCCTACGGCGCGCGTTGCAAGACGCTTTCCGACGATCCGCAGGCGATTTTGGATCAGTATTTGAAGAGATAGTTCTGCCGTCGTCCCGGACAAGCTCGCCAGAGGCGAGCGCGATCCGGGACCCATAACCCCTGTCTTCTATTTCATGAACGCTGGTGGTTATGGGTCCCCGCTTTCGCGGGGACGACAAGAGTTAGATGTCGAGCGCCTCGACCGCGAACTTCGCGTTCTCGGAAATGAACGTGAAGCGCTCCTCGGGCTTGTTGCCCATCAGCCGCTGAATGGTCTTCTTGGTCGCCGCGCGCTTTGCATCCGCAATCGTCACGCGCAGAAGTGAGCGCGAAGCCGGGTGCATCGAGTCCTTCAACTGCGACGGCATCATCTCGCCGAGACCCTTGAAGCGGCCGACCTCGATGTTCTTCTTGCCCTTGAACACGGTGTTGAGCAGCACATCCTTGTGCTTGTCATCGCGCGCATAGACCGTCTGCCCGCCATAGGTGAGCCGGTAGAGCGGCGGCACCGCAAGAAAGAGATGCTTGTTCTCGATCAGCTTCGGCATCTCCTGATAGAAGAATGTAATCAGGAGCGACGCGATATGCGCGCCGTCCACGTCGGCGTCGCACATAATGATGACGCGGTCGTAGCGGAGCGAAGCGTCGTTGTAATGTGTACCCGTGCCGCAGCCGAGCGCCTGCATCAGGTCCGCTAGCTGCTGGTTGGCGGCGAGCTTGCCGCGGCCCGCACTGACCACGTTGAGAATCTTGCCGCGCAACGGCAGCACCGCCTGCGTGCGGCGGTCGCGCGCCTGTTTCGCGGAGCCGCCGGCGGAGTCGCCTTCGACGATGAAGATTTCGGAGCCCTTCGCGGAAGCGTTCGAGCAGTCGGCGAGCTTGCCGGGAAGGCGAAGCTTGCGCACGGCGGATTTGCGCGAGATTTCCTTTTCGGTGCGTCGGCGGGCGCGTTCTTCCGCGCGTTCGACTGCCCATTCTAAGAGCTTGTTCGCTTCCAGCGTATTGCCGGCGAGGAAATTGTCGAAAGCATCGCGCAGCGTATTTTCGACGAGTTTCGCAGCTTCCGGGTTCGCAAGCCGGTCCTTGGTCTGGCCCTGGAATTCGGGGTCTTTGATGAAGACGGAGACGATCGCGGTCGCGCCATCCATCACGTCATCAGCAGTAATCGCCGCCGCGCGCTTGTTGCCGGTGCGGTCGGCGTAATCCTTCATGCTCTTCAAGAGCGCAGTGCGCAGACCCGTTTCATGCGTGCCGCCGTCCGGCGTCGGGATCGTGTTGCAGTAGGAGTTCACGAAACCGTCTTCGTCCGCGATCCATGCGACCGCCCATTCGACGGCACCGTGACCGGATTTCTTTTCGCTTCTGCCGCCGAAGATGTCTTTGTGAACGCGGGTGCGCTTCTCGATGTTGGTGGCGAGATAATCGCGCAGGCCGTTCTCGAAATGGAAGGTGTCCTTCTCCGGAACGTCGGTGCCTTTGACCAGCGACTTGTCCGCCGACCAGCGGATTTCCACGCCGCCGAAGAGATAGGCTTTCGCCTTGGTCATGCGGAAGACGCGCTCTGGCTCGAACTTCGCGTCAGGCCCGAAGATCTGTTTGTCCGGAATGAAGCGGATCGATGAGCCGCGCTTCTTGATACCCTTCTGGACGGCCTTGAGCGGGCCCTGCGGCACGCCGCGTTTGTAAAGCTGGCGATAGAGCACGCCGCCGCGCGCGACTTCCGCTTCCAGCGTTTCGGAGAGTGCGTTCGTCACCGAGACGCCGACGCCGTGCAGGCCGCCGGATGTCTCGTAGCTCTCGCCGGAAAACTTGCCGCCCGCGTGCAGCGTCGTGAGGATGACTTCCAGCGCCGACTTGTTCTTGAACTTCGGGTGCGGATCGACCGGGATGCCGCGGCCGTTGTCGGTGACCTTGATGAAGCCGTCCGCGGTCATCTCGACTTCGATGAAGGTCGCGTGCCCCGCGACCGCTTCGTCCATGGCGTTGTCGATCACTTCCGCGAAGATGTGGTGGAGCGCTTTCGCGTCGGTGCCGCCGATATACATGCCGGGACGGCGGCGGACGGGCTCGAGACCTTCGAGCACCTCGATCGAATGCGCGTCATAGCTTTTGCCGCCGCTCGCCTTGCCGCGTGCGCTGCCCTTCGGCGCGCCGCCGCCGAACAGGTCGGCGCCTTCGCCGCGGGATTTCCAGCGTGGGGCCGGTTTTGCTTTGGCTTTCTTGGCCTTGGCCATCGGTGATCAGTCCCGAATCAGAAGTATTGAATATGCCATGACGGATTCACTTCCGTCGTCCCCGCGAAAGCAGGGACCCATAACCCCAGTGCCAAAGCTCGACTCGGTGGTTATGGGTCCCGGATCGCGCTCGCCTGCGGCTCGCTTGTCAGGGACGACAGAACTACTCAACGCCCGGGATGTTGGTGAAATAGTGGTCGATCTCGAAAGTGTCGAGGAAGCGGTAGTTCAGCCGCTCGAACAGGGCCTTCAATTCGCCGATCCGATCCGAATAGAGCTCGACCTGCAAGTAGCAAAGATTGTCCCTTAGCGTCCGCTCCATTCCCGAGAGGGCATGGAACTCGTAACCCTCGATGTCCATCTTGACGAGGATGCGCTTGCCCTTGATCTGAAACTCGTCGTCGAACTTCACCTGTTTCACGCGATGCGTAACCGCGCCCGCGGGCATGTCAGGCTGGGTGATGTAGGACTCGCCGCGGTTCGCTTCGTTGGCTTCGGTCAGCGTCACTTCGCCGGCTTCGCCGCCGAGCGCGGTCTGCAAAGCCCAGACATCGTCCTGAAGACCGTTCGCTTCGAGATTGGCGGCGAGCCGCGCGAAGTTGCCGGGGTCCGGCTCGAACGCAATCACTTCTTTCGCGAGGCCCTTCGCCGCAACAATTGCGCTGTAGAAACCCGCGTTCGCGCCGATGTCCAGAAAGACGTCGAACGGCGCTTTTGCCGCCACTTGCGCGAGGCGATTGAGCTGAACGGGCTCCCATGCGCCTTCGCGCGCGAGATAAATATCGATGAGATCGTTATAACCGACGACGAATTTCAGGCCTTGCGCCCGAACGGTGAAGCGCTCGCGGTTGAGCGCGTGCATCAGCCGGTAACGGGCCGCCCGAAGCAGGCGCTCGAAAGCGCCTCGCCGGAGACGATCCGCGAAACGGGCGGATCCGGTGGCCTGGACAGGGTTCGGCTGCCGGGGCTCGCTATCGGCTACGGCGTCTTCTGGTACGTCGTCGTCAAGATCGTGTCCAGCCGCGGCGCCGGAAAGTGGGGCTGGAGCCTGCTCTTGACGGGCATC
>CAZFPR010000101.1:0-254 GCA_964521045.1 uncultured Hyphomicrobiales bacterium | reverse complement strand
CTCGAAAGCGCCTGCGGGCCGGATTATAGGCAAGACGTTACGCGCGGCTGCCCGAGAACGGGAAGGCGCCGAAGGTGCCGGTGTCAGCATCGCCGGAAATCTTGTCGCCGTCGACGGTGCCCGAGAAGGTCAGCGTGAGCGGCATCGGATTGGTGATGTCCACCTTCCACGACACCTTGTTGCCGTCGACGGTGCCGTCCTGGAGCGGGCCGGACTGGCCGTCCGCGGACTGCGTGCCGACCAGCTTGCCGCCT
>CAZFPR010000100.1:9487-10161 GCA_964521045.1 uncultured Hyphomicrobiales bacterium | reverse complement strand
CGTCATGGTACTCGCCGGAGTGCGCGTCATCGTGGTGATCGTCGTGATGATCGCCATCGTCGGCATGATCCGCGTCTTCGGAGATGCTCTCCACGCCTTCCGCGGATTTCGCGGCATGACGGCGCTTGCGGCGCTGGTCGGCTTCTTCAGCCGCGCGCTGCTCTTCCTCGATCAGGCGCTGCCGGTCGGCGACCGGGATCTGATAGTAGTCCGGATGGATTTCGCCGAAGGCCAGGAAGCCGTGGCGATTGCCGCCGTAGTCGACGAAGGCAGCTTGCAGCGATGGCTCTACCCGCGTGACTTTCGCTAGATAGATGTTCCCGCGCAGCGGACGGCGATTGGCGGATTCGAAATCGAATTCCTCGACGCGATTGCCGCGGACGACCACGACCCGGGTTTCCTCCGGGTGGGTGGCGTCGATAAGCATTTTGTTGGCCATGAGATTCCCATTGCGCGCGCTAAACGAGCGCGCGTCTTGAATTGAATGGAACGCGAATGAGAGTGACGCGACATGGATGCGCGACTGCGCGGGGTCATCTCGATATCCCGTTTGGATTGCAGTGCCAGCATCGGCGTCGCTTCCTGTTTGCGGCGGCCAGCTTCGCGAACACACGCGCGAGGCTTTCTCGCCATCACGGTTTATGGCGGTGTGGTATCGGGCGCCTCTGGGCGCG
>CAZFPR010000100.1:2666-9477 GCA_964521045.1 uncultured Hyphomicrobiales bacterium | reverse complement strand
GCGTCGCGGCATACTCGGTTGCCGGTCGCGGACCCGCGCCTTCCGTTCGCCCGGACGAATCCCGCCCGCGAACCGTGATGGTTTTATGTAGGCGCGCTCATGCCTGCTTGGCAAGCTTCTAGGCTAAGCCATTATTATAATTGAATAATTTCATACGAAAAACCACGGTAAACGCCGGTTTAACCGGAGTACCGCTATGAGAGGCTGCGGGATCAGAGGGCCGGCCGGAATGCGGATCGTTTCATTACTTGTCGCGGTGCTGCTGCTGGCCGCCGGATCGCTCGGCCTTGGGGCCGTCTCCGCCCAAACCGGCCAGCGCGCGACTGCACTCGATGCGCGCCTTGCGGGGGACGCAAACCGCACCCGCGTCATCATCGACCTCAACCGCAAGATCGAAGTCCGCAGCTATACCATCGCGAACCCGAACCGGGTGGTGATCGAACTTCCCGAAGTCAGCTTCGACCTGCCGGTCGGCGCGGGCAAACAGGCGCGCGGCCTCGTCTCGGCCTTCCGCTATGGCCAGTTCGCACAGGGCAAGGGGCGCATCGTGATCGACCTGCGCGAGCCTGCGCGGATCGACAAAACCTTTGTACTCGCCGCGATCGACGACCAGCCCGCGCGGCTCGTGATCGATCTCGTGCGCACGGATGCAGCGACTTTCCTGAAAGGTGCGCTGGTACCCGAGCCTGCGAAAACGGCAGCCCTACGCCCGCAGGCGAAGGCGCAGGGTTCGGATACCCGGCCCTTGATCGTGATCGACCCGGGCCACGGCGGTCCCGACTCCGGCGCGCAGGCGAAAACCGGCGACGAGGAAAAAGAAGTCGTGCTCGACGTGGGCAAGCGGCTTCGCGACCAGCTTCTGAAGACGAACCGCTACCGCGTCGTCATGACCCGCGACGACGACTATTATGTGCCACTGGACGAACGGGTCGCGATCGCGCGGACGAACAACGCCGCACTCTTTATATCCATCCACGCGGACTCGCTTTCGAAGGGCGCGGGCGAGGCCTCGGGAGCCACGATTTACACGCTTTCGGAGCGCGCATCGGACTCGGACGCCCAGAAGCTCGCGGACAAGGAGAACGATTCCGACAAGTTCGCGGGTTATCTGGCCCGCCAGCCCGACGATATCGCGAACATCCTGTTCGACCTGGCCCAGCGCAACACCAAGAACCATTCGGCGCTGTTCGCCCGGACCCTGGTCGGCAGCATCAAGGGGGCCGCGCGCCTGCATAAGTCGCCGCTGCGCTCGGCGGGCTTCGTAGTGCTGAAATCCCCGGACGTGCCTTCCGTGCTGCTCGAACTCGGCTATCTGTCGAGCCCGGACGATTTGAAGCAGATGACTTCCGAGACCTGGCGGGAAAAGGTGTCCGCCGCCGTCGTCGCGGCGATCGACAAATTCTTTGCCGACCGCGCGCCCGCCATAGCGGGACGCTAGACGCTATCCGGGATATAATCTGCCGCTTTCAACGCGCGGGACGAGCAAGAGCGTGTCGACCGACTATTACAGACCGATTGCCAACGCAGTCAGCCGCTTGCGGCCGAACACGCTTGCCGCACGCCGCTCGATCTACGATCAGGCCCGCCACCTCCTGTTCGAGGAGGCACATAACTCGCAGCCGCCGATGCCGGTAAGCGAGCTGATCGCCGAACAGCGCGCCCTCGAGGACGCGATCCACGCGGTGGAGGCGGAATACGTGCTGCGCGAGAACGCCGAAGCGATGGAGGACGACGACTATTTCCGCGCGCCCTCCCGCCAGCGGCCCCCGGCTCCTTCGCGCTCCCAGCCTCAACGCACCCAGCCGGCGCGGCCCGCACAGCCGGCGCGGCCCGCACAGCCGGCGCGGCCCGCGGCCCACGAAACCCGGAACGAGTACGAATACTACGAGCAGCAGCAGGAGCCCTACGAACAGGAAGCGTTCGAGGACTATCCCGAACCGCAAACGGGCCGCATGCGCGAGCAGGAGCAGCGCAGGCTCGAAGCCGAACAGCGGCGCGCGCAGCGCCAGCAGCGAGGCAGGGCGCCGCGCCGTCAGAGTCAGGGCGGCGCCTCCAGCACGGTCGTGGTCATCGCGGCCGCGCTTTTTGCCTTGTTCCTTGCCGGAGCAGCCGGCGCCTATGTGATGATCTATGGCTGGCCCAGTTTCCGCGCCGCCCAGCAGGCGGCACAGCCTGCGAAGAAAGAAGAACCGAAGCAGCCGCAGATCGACCAGACCAAGCTTCGCGACCTGATGGAGCGGGCGTCGAAATCGCTCGAGGGCGGCGATGCTGCGACGGCGATCCAGTTGCTGACCGAGGCCATCGTGCTTTCGCCGAAGGATCCCGCGGCCTATACGCTGCGCGGTCACTCGTATTTGCAGACCGGAGAGTCGGATCGCGCGATCGGGGATTTCTCGGAAGCGATCAAGCTCGGCAGCCGCGATTTCTATGCCTTCATCGGCCGCGCGGTGGCCTACCGCCGCGCCCGCGATTTCCCGCGCTCGATTGCGGACTACAACGAGGCGATCAAGATCAGGCCCGACCATGCGGGCGCGTGGAACAACCGCTGCTTCGTGCAGGCGATCGCCGGCAATCTCGATGCGGCGCTGATCGACTGCAACGAGTCGCTGAAACTCATGCCGAACGAACCGAACACCCTCGACAGCCGCGCGCTGGTCTATCTGAAACAGGGCAAATGGGATCTCGCGATCGCGGATTACGACACCGTCCTGAAGATCGCGCCGAACACGGTAAGCGCGCTCTACGGACGCGGCTTTGCGAAATCGAAGAAGGGTGACAAGCGCGGGCAGGCCGACATCTCCACGGCGACTGCCGCAGCGCCGACGATCGCGCAGGAGTTCGAGCGTTACGGCGTGAAGTAAACGCCGCCGACGCCGCCGATTCCGATCCGCGTAGAAATACGGCGTGCGCGAAGAGGTTAATTGTTCCGCGCGGCGGCAAAACCGGCTTGGAAGAAAGCCGCATCCGGAGAAATCCTGCATCGCCGCCGCCCGCCGCATGCATGAACTGCATACGTCGCCATAAATTCTTTGCAATCCGTGCCTGCTTCCGCCACCATTATCGTGATACCTGAGCGTCAGTTTCAATTTGTGAAGTGGAGTACCCGGCGTGATCCAGGCGGCGGATTATCGGGCGAGAGCGGAAGACTGCGCGCGCAGGGCTTCGGAAGCGCAGGACGAATATCACCGGAATAATTTTCAGGCGCTTGCCGTCATGTGGTCCGAAATGGCCGACAAGGTTGAAGGCCGCACAGGCGCGACCGCTGCCACACCCGACGAAATCGACGACGCGCTTGCGACGATCCGGGACGCGGACAAGTTCGCCTAGAATTTTCCGTGCCGGCCTTCGCCGCCCGAGAAGCGGCTCGCGCCCGCAATCGCTTCGGCATCGATCGCCTTGAGACCGCCTTCCATTTCTTGCCGGGTGGCTTCGTCCCAATCGTAATCCCATTGCGCGAGCGCGGATTTTCGGTCGGCGCGCATACAGACTTGCGGAAAAGCGGAGAGCTGTTCCGCGATTTCGATTGCAGCGTCGAGCGCCTTACCGTCTTCGACCACGCGGTTTGCAAGACCCATCGTTAGCGCTTCGTCGGCTTTCACGGCGCGTCCGGTGAGGATGAGGTCCATCGCGCGGCTCGCTCCGATCAGGCGCGGCAGGCGGATGGTGCCGAGATCGACGAGCGGCACGCCGAAGCGGCGGCAGAACACACCGAAGACCGCGGACTTCGCGGCGACCCTCATGTCGCACCAGATCGCCACTTCGATGCCGCCCGCGACCGCGTAGCCTTCGACCGCGGCGATCACGGGCTTCGATAGTTTTAGCCGCGTGCAGCCCATCGGCGCGAAATCGCCATCGGGCAGGAACGGACGTTTTTCTCCGGCTGCGAGCGCATGCAGGTCCGCGCCCGCGCAGAAGTTTCCGCCCGCGCCCGTGAGCACCGCGACGTCGAGCGTCTCGTCGGCATCGAACTGCTTGAAGGCTGCGTAAATCTGCTCTGCAACCTCAAGGTTAAAAGCGTTGCGCCGCTCGGGACGGTTGACGGTTACGATAAAAATACGCCCGCGCTTTTCGAGAAGAAGTACATTCGGCATCGTCGCCTCTATCGGATTGTGCAGCCTGTGGGGCGGTCGCCCTTTGCTTCATTCCGATAGTGCGGCGAGCGGGGGATCGTTGCAATGACAATACCGGCACCACTCGTCATTCGCAGAAGCCTGACCAACGGGAATTTCCTTTTTCAGACAGGCGTATCTGTCGCCCTTCTTGGCTATGCCTATGCGCTGTTTGCGCGCTGGCCTGACGTCGCGAGCGACAGCGCGTCACGTGACTACTTCCTCGCCCGCCTGCTCGCGCTGGGTGGCGGTATTTCGTTTGTGTTTTTGACCGTTCGAGCGTTGCTCGATCGCGAGCCGCTGCTTCAGGTCGATGGTTCGGGTATCCGCGCACGCGAGGCAGGCAACCTGACGGTACCGCTACGGGAAATCAGCGGCTGCCGCTTCGAGCAAATCACGGAGGGCCGCTCTTCATACTGGTATTTCTTCTTTACTCAGACCGACGCCGCGACTGGATTGAAGTGCGTCTACAAGATTTCCGCTGACGAATTCGATCCCGACAACGACGAGGTGCTGGCGCTGATCGAAGAGTTGCAAGCCGCGGATAAGCCCCGTGCGCCGCAGGGAAGGCTGCGCCCGAAAGCGATCGGCACCGATCTTCAAGGCGACACGCTTCAGCTCGGTTATTCGCGTGCGAAGGAATTGCGCACGATCCTCATTTATTGGGTAGTCGCAGCTTTTACTGCCGGCTTTGCCGTATCTATTGCTCTGGCAGTCAAAGACAAGCTCACGCTGTTTCCCGAATTCTTCTTCGAATTGCTGTCGTCCGAGCTGACGACGAATATTTTTGTGCAGAGCTTATGGGTGGCGGTCTTCGTGATGGCGGCGTCCGGTTCCGCCTTACGGTTGCGCGATGCGTTTCTCCGGCCGCACGCGCTCCGATTTGCTCGCGGTGGAATATCGGGTCCTGCCCTTGGTGAGAAATTAATTCCCTGGCTCGAGATCAAAGGCCTTTCCTTCGAGCCTGACGAGACGTTGAAAATCACGCTGATGAACGACGGTTATCCGGTAGAGAAGTTCGTGCCGGTGTCGCTCATGAACCTCCCGCTACAGGAAATCTACGAGGCGTTGTGCTGGCTGCTAGTGCGATTGCGGATAAAATTCTCGCAGCCATGGGACGTGGCGCCGGAAACAATTCGCAGCTAGCATGCGCCGATGAAAGCCATTGCCGGAGCAATCGCGATATTGGCTGTCGCAGGAGCGGCACTTGGTGCCGACCTGCCGATTATGCCTCCGCTGAAAACAATGGAGGCGCCTGGGCCCGCGCGGCAGGAGACCGGCTTTGAGAACCTCGGCGCGGATTGCATTGAGGCCTTCGACGGCTGCCGCTACTTCAAGCGCGCGGGCGACCGGCTGTTCGACGCCGCGAACAATATCGGCATTGCCTGCCAGCCGCAGCCGCTTTCCTGCACGAAACGGCGCTGATGTTCGAGAACTTCATCTCGTCGATGCTGAGACCCAGGCAGGTCATCATCTTCGCGCTTTACGCGGTCACCATCGGCGCGTTGATCTCAGTCTATACCGGCTATGCCGTTTGGTTTTTCTTCCGACTACGGAGAACTGGCGAGCTATGGCGCGATTATCCTTTGCATGATCGCAGTGAACCTGGCGCGCTGGATACCGGACTGATCCGCCTGTCACACGCCTGACACGAGAGTCTGCGCATCAGGCGCGGATGAACTCGCTTCCTCTGCTGCTCGCAGGTACCGCTGCCGTCGCCGCCGCGATCCACGGCGCGAGCATCGCGCTCACGCTTCGCAAGCTGCGCGAAAAGCCCGCGGCGCAATCTAGGTTCGGCACGCCGCCGGTGACGATCGTGCGCCCGGTCTGCGGCCTCGATGGCGAAGCCGAACGGACGCTGCGATCGAGTTTCGGGCTCGACTATCCGCGCTACGAAATCCTGTTCTGCGTGGCTTCGCCGAACGATCCCGTCATTCCGCTCGTGCGCAAGCTGATCGCGCAACATCCGGAAGCCGACGCGCGGCTGCTCGTCGGCGACGATGTGGTCAGCGAGAATCCGAAACTCAATAACTGCGTGAAGGGCTGGCTCGGGGCGAAGCACGAATGGATCGTACTTTCGGATTCGAACGTGATCCTGCCGCCCGATTATCTGCAACGCCTGTTCGAAGTCTGGGACGAGGAAACCGGGCTCGTCTGCGCGCCGCCGGTGGGTGCCGCGCCGGAGAGTCTGCCGGCCGAATTCGAGTGCGCGTTCCTGAACGAGTATCAGGCGCGCTGGCAATATTTTGCGGACGCGATCGGCGCGGGCTTTGCGCAGGGGAAATCCATGCTTTGGCGGCGCGATCTGCTAGACGCGAACGGCGGCATTTCCGCGCTTGGCAGCGAGACCGCAGAGGATGCCGCTTCCACCAAGATCGTGCGCGGCATGGGGCTCTCGGTGCGGCTCGCAGACGCGTACTTCGTGCAGCCGCTGGGATCGCGCGGCGCGAAAGAAGTATGGGCGCGGCAGGTGCGCTGGGCGCGGCTCAGGAGAGTCAGCTTTCCGCTTTGCTTTTCGCTCGAAATTTTCTCGGGCGGCGTATGGCCCTCGATTATGGCCGCCGCTGCGGCGGGACTTACCGGTCTGCCGCTCTGGCTCGGGCTCGTCTTCGCTGCTGTCTGGTATGGCGCGGAGGCGCTGTTCGCGCGGCGTCTCGGCTGGCACTGGAACTGGCGCTCGCCGTTTCTGTGTCTGTTGCGCG
>CAZFPR010000100.1:0-2656 GCA_964521045.1 uncultured Hyphomicrobiales bacterium | reverse complement strand
CCAGTGGCGGGGCAACGCGATGGTTGCGGCCCCCAATTCCGCGGCCTGAACCGCCGGACAACGCAACGATTTTCCGAAAAGTTTGGACAGCCGGGCGGTCCTAATTTGGCCTTCCGTGCCGGTTAGGCCACAGCCCATTCTGATCGCGCATTTTTGCGCTTGAAAGGGCTGGACGCGAGGACCGAATTAGGGCCGATTGGGGTTACCCCATGGCCGGAGCGGCTGAATCGCGGCAGGGCAGGTCGGTCAAAGTATGCGGTTTTTGGTAAGATTCCTCGGCTTTCTGTTCGCGGCGGGCGCAATCGTGTTCGTCGTCGGCGCCGTGGGTGCGACCTGGGCGGTCTGGCACTTCTCCAAGGACCTGCCCGATTACTCCACGCTCGAGAACTACCAGCCGGCGGTGATGACCCGTGTGCATGCGGCCGACGGCTCGCTGGTTGCCGAATACGCCGAGCAGCGCCGTTTATATCTGCCGGTGCAGGCCATCCCGAGGCGCGTGTTCGAAGCCTTCACCGCCGCCGAAGACAAGAATTTCTGGTCGCATGGCGGCATCGACCTGCTCGGCATCGCGCGTGCCGTCGTCAACAACCTCGAACAGCTCGGCACCGGACGCCGCCCGCAGGGCGCGTCCACCATTACGCAGCAGGTCGCGAAGAACTTCCTCGTCGGCAACGAGACTTCGATCAACCGCAAGATCAAGGAAGCGCTCTTGGCGCTCCGCATCGAGCGCGCCTATTCGAAAGAGAAGATCCTCGAACTGTACCTGAACGAGATCTATCTGGGCTTGGGCGCCTACGGCATCGCCGCAGCCTCGCTGCTCTATTTCGACAAGTCGGTGCACGAACTCGGCATCGAGGAAGTCGCCTATCTCGCGGCACTTCCGAAGGCGCCGAACAACTATCATCCGTTCCGCCAGCAGGCCGCGGCGACCGCCCGCCGCAACTGGGTGATCGACCAGATGGTCATCACCGGCGCGATCAAGCAGGAAGAAGCGAACGCAGCGAAGAAGAAGCCCCTGAACATCGCGATGCGCGCGCAAGGGCCGAACCAGTTCAACGCGGAATACTTCGCCGAGGAAGTGCGCCGCGAAATCTTCCAGCGTTACGGCGAAGAAAAACTCTACAAGGGCGGTCTCTCCGTCCGCACCACGCTGAACCCGGCCTTGCAGGTAATCGCGCGCCGCGTGTTCACCGAAGGCCTGATCAAGTTCGACGAAAACCGCGGCTGGCGCGGCGCCCAGCACAAGATGGAGCCGACGCCGGGTTCGGACTGGGGCGCGAAGCTCGCGGAAACGCGCGCGCTCAGCGACGTCGGCTGGCGGCTCTCCGTGGTGCTGCAAGTCTCCGACAATTCGGCGACCATCGGCTTTCAGCCGCAGCGCGACCGCAGCGGTACGCTTTCGCAGGCGCGCGAGACCGGCATCATTCCCGCGGACGGCGTGAAGTGGACCAAGCAGGCGATGCGCAAGGCGCTCACGCCCGGCGACATCGTTTACGTCTCGAAAATCGACGGCAAGGAAAACCAGTGGCGTCTGCAACAGGTGCCCGAAGTTTCCGGCGGCTTTATCGTGATGGATCCATGGACCGGGCGCGTGCTCGCGCTGGTCGGCGGCTTCTCTTACGACGAAAGCCAGTTCAACCGCGTGACGCAGGCGTACCGGCAGCCGGGTTCATCCTTCAAGCCGTTCGTCTATGCGGCGGCGCTCGACAACGGCTACACGCCTTCGACCATCGTGATGGACGCGCCGCTCGAGGTGGAGCAGGGCCGCAACCAGCAAGTCTGGAATCCGCAGAACTATTCCGGCAAGTATTACGGGCCGCAGACGCTTCGCTTCGGCATTGAACACTCGCGCAACGTCATGACCGTGCGCCTCGCGCAGGATGTCGGCATGCCGCTGGTGCAGGAATATTCGCGCCGCTTCGGCGTTTACGACAAGATGCCGCCGTATCTCTCCTTCGCGCTGGGCGCGGGCGAGACCACGCTGCTCCGTATGGCTGCGGGCTATTCGATGTTCGCGAACGGCGGCCGCAAGGTGAAGGCGACGCTGATCGACCGCATTCAGGACCGCTACGGCAAGACCATCTTCAAGCACGACGACCGCCAGTGTCAGGGCTGCGAAAATCAGGCGTGGCACAGCCAGCCCGAGCCGACCCTGATCGACCGCCGCGAACTCGTGATCGATCCGATGAGCGCGTACCAGATCACTTCGATGATGGAAGGCGTGGTGCTGCGCGGCACCGGCACGGCGCTTCGTGCGCTCAATCGTCCCGTTGCCGGAAAGACCGGCACGACCAACGATGAGAAGGACGTCTGGTTCATGGGCTTCACGCCCGATCTCGTGGTCGGCGTCTATCTCGGTTACGACCGTCCGCGTCCCTTGGGCCGCGGCATCACCGGCGGCCAGTATGCTGCACCCATCGTGCGTGACTTCCTGAAGGAAGCGCTCGCCGACCGCCCGCCGCAGCCGTTCCGCGTGCCGCCCGGACTGAAGCTGATCCGCGTCGATCTGCCGACCGGCCTGCGCGCGCAGCAGGGCGACACCAAGGTCATCCTCGAGGCGTTCCGCCCCGGCACCGAGCCGAAGGTGGTCTTGGCGCCGGCCGGCGGCATGCCGGCGGGCGGACCCCAGCCCTACAACCAGGTCTGGCCTGACGGG
>CAZFPR010000099.1:0-10300 GCA_964521045.1 uncultured Hyphomicrobiales bacterium | reverse complement strand
GCGGAGCGCTTCATTTACCGTCGCGTTCTTATGCGCCTGCACCGCCTCGCGAAAGGGCATGCCAAGATTGGCCGATACCGGCATGAAAAATCCTAGATCGTAAGAGTTGCGTTTTGTGCGAAGCCCGCGCCTGCGACAGCGGAGAGCTGCATCACGCTAAGCGAAAGCGTCGATTGGGCGCTTCCGAAATCCGTCAGTTCGTCAGCGGCTGCGTAGATCGCGGAAGGCTCGTCGGTTTCGATGGCGCGAACGGCGCTCTCGCCGTCGAGAATTTCGATCCGATAGCGTTCACGCTCTTCTCCGAGCGGCACTTCGAGTGCGTCCCAGCTGTCGCCGCCGGTTCGCGTGCGTCTGATCCATGTGATCGCGATACCGGCGCCCGTCCTGTTTGCTGTCAGATGCACGGGCGAGCGCGGCCGCAGCGAAACTGCACCGGCCGTTGTCTCGAACTCGCTCATGAACGGCGAGCCGACGTCGTGTGTCGAAGCGCCGACACGATAGCGGAAGCTCCGGCCCAACAGATCGACCCCGCGGGCGTTTGCGATCAGCGACGCATCAAGAAGAACGAATTTCGATCCGGCGTCGTGAAGCGAAGGCATCGCCCATTCGCTGCCCTGCTGCCCGCGCAGAAGCCGCGAAAGCACGTAGGTGTTTTCCGCGACGAGTTCCGCGTTCGCGAACTGGATCACCTCCCAGCCGCCATTAGCGTTTCGGATCGCGGCAACATTCGCGCCGCCGAGCACGCGCAGATCGCTCTGCGAAACCAGCGCGCCGGATGCGAGCTTCACCGCAAAACTGTTCGCGCGATCCCATCGGGCGACGGGTCCCGCCGGCAAGGGATCGAGCAGTTCGCCGACGATCGAAGGTATGTTTGCGAGAGCGATGCGCTCGTACGAGTCTCCGCTCGCCGAACGCCACACCGCCATCGCGCCCGGCCAGGGCGAGGCGTGCACGGCAAGATACTGCAACGGAGGATCGGCCTCTTCGCTGAGCGCCGGGAGATCGAGCGCGATCGCTTCGGGCGGCCCGAATGCCGGAGGTGCAGCCAACGCTGCCGCGCGCGGACTGCGAGCGGCCACGTTGAAGATTTCCGGATCGATGCAGCGCGCCTTGACCGCGCGGCTTCCCGCGTCCGTTACTTCGGTGATTTCGAGCCGCCGCACGCGGCCGCGGTAATCGAGATCGATGACGTCTCCCGGAGAGAGCGCGACATAGGACGGCGGCAGCGAGAATTCGGCACGTTCGCGTCCGGCCCACAGATCCTGCAACCAGATATCGGCCGCGCGCTCCGCGACCGCGTCCGAAGTCACGAGCGCAAGATCGGCCTTGGCTTCGCGCCGGCTGTCGCCCGCTAGCCGCCGCGACAACACGGTCGCGCGGCGAAAATCTCCCGCGACTTCGGTGAAGCCGAGCGCAATCTGCACCGGCAGTTCCGTTTCCTGCGCGCGGACGAAACGGCAGTCGGCATCGTTGTCCTCGACGGCGAGATCGGCGTCGGAAGGCGCCGCCACCGCTTCTCCGCCTCGCTGACGAAAGAGAAGCGTCCCCTCTTCCTCCACTGCATCGAAAGAGAAGGCCGGTGCGAGCGGCTCGATCGCCGCGCGCGGCGACATGGGCCGGTCGATCACATAGCCGTCGGCCGCGCCGCGCAAAGAGGAAGTATCGGTAAACTGCGCATCCGCGTCGGCGAGAATTTTTGCGATCAGATCTTCCAGCGGTGCCGCGCCGAGACGGCCGTTCAGCCAGTGTCCGGTTCCCCAGTTTGCGCCATCGGACCAGACATCGCTCGCCAACGGAAAAGCCGGATAGGGCCGCGCATCCCAGGCCCAGGCATAAATGCCCGAAGCGTCGAGCATGCGTCCCTCGTAAAGCGCCGAAGGGGGATTGTCTTCTTCATCTGCACCGAAAGCCGGATCGAAGCCCGCGCAGATCGCTTCGAGATAGCGCCGCTGCATGAGATCGTCGCGGCGGCGGTTCGAGAAATAAGGAAAACCGCCGAGCGCGGACTTCGGATCGGGAAATACGTTGGGCTGGTTCGCGCCCTTGTCGGCCGCGGGACAACCGGCTTCCGTCAGCCGGATCGGCTTGCTTTGCGCAATCCAGCCGGTCGGCGTTTCCAGTTCCTCGCCATCGGCACGCTCGAAATGCGGTTCGCTCCACCAGCTCCAGATGTCTTTTGCGCGGAACATCCACGGCTTGCCGAACGCACCGTCCGTGATCGGCAACCGGGTTTGTTCGCGGCGAGCGTCGATATTCGCATAATAGAAGTCGTAGGATTCCCCTGCGTGCAGATTCCCGCGCAGATAATCCCGGTCGTAGATCGTCTTTGCGAGCGCCGCATCGAGATGCGCGTTGCCATCGCGCCAATCCGAAAGCGGCGCATAATAGTCGATGCCGACGAAATCAATGTCGGGGCTCGCCCAGAGCGGGTCGAGCGGAAAGCGGACTTCATCCGCTACCGCGTCCACTACATGCGCTCCGTATTCGCTCCAGTTCGCGGCATAGGAAATTTTCGTTTCCCCGCCGAGAATTTCCCGCGTCTCGGAGGCGAGCGAAACGAGTTCGTTCACCGCCGGATAGACTCCGCTTTCCGAACGTATGCGCGTCAGCGCTTCATATTCTGAACCGATAAGGAAAGCCTCTACCCCGCCCGCCGCGGCGCAGAGTTTCGCGTAATGCAGCACCATCCGGCGCAGCGTCCATTCGGCAGGGCCGGCGTATGAAACATTCGTGCCGCTCGCCGAGAAGTCGGACGCTTCGGCATTCCCGAACAGCGCCGCGATCTGCGTCGCCGCTGTCTCGCTTCCATCCGGCGATCCATCGCGTCCCGGCGCCGGATCGCAGGTAATCTGCCCGCGCCAGGGATAAGCCGGCTGACCGCTTTCGCCGCTGTACGGATTCTCCAGCGCGTTCTCCGCCGGAATGTCCATCATCACGAAGGGATAGAACGTCACTTCGAGGCCGCGTGCATGCAGGTCCTGGATCGCGCGCACGACGGAAGCATCCGATGGCGTGCCGCCGAACGCGGGCCTTCCCTCGTGCAGGCTTGCCGCCTGTGCGCTCGCGCGCGTCAGCCCGGCAACCGACCATTCGGCACCATGTGTCTGCTTCTCGATGCGGTCGACCTTCGGGCGCACCTCGCAATGCGCCGCACGCAAGTCGTCGCCGAACCAGCTCGCGATCAGGGCAACGCGCGTGAGGTTAGGACAGACCGCCTGCAACTCGTCGAGCGATGCGGTCCAGTCGCTTTCCGCCGAAGCGGTGTGCCGGTTCTCCGGCGTGTAAACGCCGTAGCCCGTGGTGCGCGTGACCGTGAGCGGGTCGTAGCCGAACTCGGTCGCGCCGGGGATCAGGCATACGGCGCGGATCATGTTCTCCAGCCGCCCGACCGGGCGGATGACCTCGACCGAAATCTGCGGAATGCGGTTGCCGAAGCTTTCGAGCGGCAAACGCTCGAACACGATGTAGGCGAGCCCGCGATAGGCAGGCGCTTCGCCTTCGGCTTCTTTCGCTTCGATCAGCGGATCGGGAAGCTGTTCTTCATCGCCGCGATGAACGCGATAGACATACTGGCTGAGATCAAGCTGCTTGCCGTCGACCCACATGCGCCCGATGCCGGCGATCGGCCCCTCGCAAAGGCCGAGCGCGAAGTTCGCGAAATAGGCATAGCTCGTCGTCGTGACGCGAGGGCCCCCGCCCTTGCCGCCGCCTGCGCTTTCGCTGCGTGTGGAAATCACCTCTTCGAGTTTCGTCGCCCAGATGACCTGACCCGAGATACGCGCGCGGCCGTACACGCGCGGGATCGCCGCGCCCTCGCTCGAGCCCATGACTTCGAGCGAGACGAGGCGCGGCCCTTCGGTGTGCTTGCGTGCGTTGCCGCCGAAGAGCGTGCGGTCGATCACGGAGCCCGCGACTGCGCCGAGCAGCCTTCCGGCGACCGCGCCGCCCGCGCCAAACAGTGCGCTCCCGGCGGACATGCCGGCGAACGATAATAGAAGTGCGGCCATTTCAGTTCAGTCCGGGAAAACGAAACGCATAAGCAAGTCTGCGCCGCCACCAGTTCGCGAAATAGACTTCCGCGACCGCCGCACCGTCATGTGCGTGCACCATGCGCTCGGCGCTGACCAGAATCGCGCAATGCTTCGCAGGCATATGCGTGCGCCAGCGAAACAAGAGCACGTCGCCTGGTGCGATTTCATTGAGCGGAATTTCCAGAAGATGCCTCCGCGCGGCATCCGCGAGTGTTTCCTTGCGGCTCGCCTCGGCCCAATCGGCGGAATAAGGCGGCGGCAGCTCGGGCTCGGCTCCTGCGACTTCTCGCCAGACCCCGCGCAGAAGACCGAGGCAGTCGCAGCCGACACCCTTTCGCGAAGCCTGATGACGATAGGGCGTGCCGATCCAGGAGCGCGCTTCGGCGATGATCTGATCGCGCATGGCCGTCACCGGACCGGTTCCCCGTCATGGCCCGGCTCGCCGGGTACGGCATAGCTCGCCACGAAATCGTTGCCCGGAAGATGCGGAAAGCCGCGGAAGTTCAAGACGTTCGCAAACTTCCCGCGGCAGGTTTCGAAACGCTTGTTGCAACCCGCGGTGACGACAAAGCCGTCCCCCGCACTCGCCAGGTTCGGCGGCGTCTGCCAGAGCGAAATTGTGACGACGTCATCCTCGTTGCGATGGCTCTTTACTTCCACCGCGTGTCCTTCGTTGGCACCGCTCGTCCAGACGAATTTCCCGCGCGTGAACCAGTCGTCCTGAAATTCATCGAGACCGGAAACGGAAAGCAGCGAAGAACCCGGCACGGCGAGAACCTCGCCTTCCGCACGATACGAAGGATCGTCGAGATCGATCTTGCAGCGCGCGTCACCGAGATCGGCGTCGCAGGGGCCCGCAAAAATGCGCCCGCTCTCCTGGTCGAGCTGGTGCGCGAGCCCGCGAATTTCGACGGCAAAGGCTGCGCCCTCGCGGCGAATTTCCCCGATGTCCCCGCTTCGTTGCAGAATGCGATTTTCCACATTCGACCAGTCGGCGAGAAACAGCTCGACGCGCGCGGCGTCATACTTTCCGCACACGAGATCGTTCTCGGAAATGCTTTCGTCGGAAAGCGCGCCGTGCAGTTCGCTGCCGGTCGCGGCCAGCCCGAAGCGCGTTTCGACTTCCGTCCCTTCGAAGCCGGTCCCCGCACGAAACAGCGTGTCCTCAAAGATGAGATTCTCATCGTGATCGGTAAAGCCGAATACGAGCCCGTCTTTTCTCGTAATGCGCCAGCAGTTGCAGAGCGTAGTCGCTCCGCCCGCAAGATGCGTGGCAAGCCCTTCGGGCACATTCCTCACGGGCGGATTTCCACGACAGGGATCGAGGGAATTTCTCCCGCGGCAAAGGCCGCAAGATCGACCTCAAGAAAATCGGTGTCGAAACGCACCGGCACGTCGAACAGAAATCCGGCGGTCACCGTCTCGCCTTCCGGCGGAATATGTCCCGCGCGAAACACGACGAGACCCGTCGCCGCGTCGGAGTCGAAATGCACACCTTCTTCTTTTTCCTCGCCGCCAGCCGCAACCCGGATGCTTCCGGCGACAGGCTTCGCGATTGGCCGCGCATAAGGCGCATGCAGGCCGCCATAGGTTTTCTTCAGTTGAAAGCTCGCGGTCTCGCCGTCGCCGGTTCCGAGCGACTGGTCGGACGGCGCTGGTGTCGCGCCGAGCATCGCTGACGAATGGTCCAAGCGGTCGCGCCAGCGAAAGCCATAGAGCCTGCCGCGGCGCTCCTCGAAAAAAGCGACCACATCGGAGAGTGCGTCGAGCGATTTGACTCCATAGCCCGCGTTCCATCGCCTGCGCGCATGCGCCCAGCGCGCGTTGCGCTCCTCGCGGCCTGATCCGGTCGTCACGATTTCGGTGCGCCGTTCCGGCCCGCCGCGCGCGCCGAGCGCGACATCGAGCGGGAATGTCACTTCATGAAATGCAGGCATGAGCTATCTTCCTTTGTCCGCATGGGTGCTCGCTTCGCTCGCCATGCGGACTAGAGATTCCGTTCGCCGCGTGCGACCGCGCGCGCGATCATGCCGGAGAGATACGCTTCGGAGCGGCGGAAGCTCGCGGCATCCTGCGCCGTGACATTGACGTTCACCGCCATCGGCGCTCGCGAAGTTTCGGCGCGCACGCCCAATATGCCGTCGCTGCCGCGCGCAAGCGGCAGGATCGCCTCCGCGCCGCGCTCGCCCGCGACGCCGAGCGAATTTCCAAGCGGAAAATAACTTGGCGTTGCGACGACCCCGCCTTTTGCAAACGGCATCACGCCGCCGAGCATGCTGCCGCCGCCGGTCGTACCCGGAACTCCTCCGCCAAGAAGACCCTGAAACATGCCCGAGAGCCCCTGCTCGATCGGCTTGAAGGCCGCATTCAGCGCCATGCTGGAAAGTCGAAGCCCGAGCGTGCGGATCACTTCGCTGAAACTTTTTCCGCGCACCAGCGCCTGGTCGAGCGCACGCGCAAAAGCGGAGCCGAAGCCGCGCGCGAGCTTGTCGGCCTCCGCGATCTCGCGGCGGAAATCGCTCAGGTCCGCGTCGATGGAAACGGAAATACCGTCGATCTCGGTCATGAATTTTCTCTCCATGGTTCGAGACGCGGCGCTGACGCGCCGCTCCTCACCATGAGGTTTGAGGCCTCATCCTGAGGAGCGGCCCGAAGGGCCGCGTCTCGAAGGATGGAGCCGGTCAGGAAAACGTTCGATCAGTTCGTTCAATGTGTCCCGCGAAAGAGGGCGCGCTTCGCCGAGCAGCGCACGAACGGCGCTTGCCAGTTCGCGCGGTGTCAGCCGCCAGAATTCGAAAGACGAAAGCCGCAGCACGCCGAAGCCGAACGCCATCGCCTCTTTCCAGGGAAACGGCGCGGCATCGCTTACGCCTGCGGCAGCGGAGGGTTTGCGGCGGATTTCGCTTCTGCTGCGCCGAAAGTCGCCGAGAGCAGCTCCACGACAATTTTCACGTAACCTGCCGCAGCACCCGCCGATGCAAGTGCTGCCACATCATCATCGGATATTTTCTCTCCCGCGCCGCGCAGGCCCGCACCGATCACGCGGATTGCATCCCGCGCCGAGATACGCCCGCTGCCGAAGCGATCCGCGAGCGCTGCGAGGTCATCCGCGCCGAATGCGGTTTCGAGTTCGGCAAGCGCGCCGAGCGTCAGGCAAAGCGTTCGCCGCCTGCCGCCCAGTTCCGCTTCGATCTCGCCGCGATGCCGGTTCGCCATCACGCAGCCTCGAACGTCAGTTCGCCCGCGCTTTCGAGCGAGATTTCGAAATTCACCTCGCCGTCATGATTGCCGGAAAACTCCAGCGCGCCGATCTGGAACGCGCCTTCGATCGTTCCGAAATCCGGGATCACGATCTGGCATGAGGGTGCTACGCCGTTGAAGAAAGCCTCGCGCACCAGTGCATCCGACGCCGCATCCTTGAAAATACCGGACGCGGAGAGCGATGCACGCCGCACGCCTGCACCGGCGAGCAGTTCGCGCCAGCGGCCGGACAATTCCGCATGCGTCACGTCCACCGTCTGCGCGTTGAATGCGAGCGTCTTGGTCCGCAGGCCGGCGACGGTGACGAAGCTCCCGTCATCGTCGATCTTTAAGAGCAGGTCTTTTCCCTTTTGCGCAGGCATTTCAGTTCTCCTCAAAACCTCATCCTGAGGAGCGCGAACGAAGCGAGCGCGTCTCGAAGGATGAAAGAACGAAACTCATGGTTCGAGACGCGCCGCTGCCGTGGCGCTCCTCACCATGAGGTCAAACGGGCTCGGTTACGGCACGCAGCCGCACGATGCCGTGATAGGTGCGTCCGTCCGCCTCGCGGCGGATGTCGGCAACGACGAAACGCAGGTTCGCGAGATGATGCCCCGCGGGTGCAAGCGGCGCGTCGATCAGCGCCTGGAGTACCGCGCCGGAAATCAGATGTGCTTCGCGATGGCCGCCCTGCCGCGACCAGATGTGCAGCGTCAGGGCATGCTCGTCGCCGCCTTCGGTCGAAGTCGAGCGGTCGGACACGACCGTCTCGCCGAGCGTAACGTAAGGCAGCGCTGCTTCACGCGGCGGCTCGTCATAGATTTTGGCGCCGCCCAACATCGCGGTGAGCGGGCCGTCATTTTTTAGTGCACCGTGAATTACTGCGCGTAATGCAGCTGCCGAAGCGGACATCGTCAGTTCTTTCTTTTTCCGAAGCCGGAAACAGTACGGGCAGCCGCGGTGGACGCGGCTGCCCGCATCGGCTCAAGCGCCGTGGGGAGGACCGGCGCGAGCCAAGGCGAAGGTGGTTGTTCGAGCGTACCGAGTTCGTGCGCAGCATCGGCGGGATCGGAAGATCCGACTGTGCGGCTTGAGCCGCGCGCCTCTACGCTGATGACATTCTCGCCCGCGCTCGTGAGTTCATTGCTCAGCGCTTCCGCAGCGGCATCGAGAGCCGCTTCGCGAATTGCCGCGTCCATCCCTCGTAGCCGCCGTAGGATTCGTCCCGAAGCAAGAACGGCGCGCAGCTTCACACGCGTTCCTCCTCGACAAGACATTCAAGAAGGCGTCCACGCTCGTCTGGGTCGCGCACGGCGCGGATGCAAAACACCCGCGCACCCAGCACGAAGCGATGCGCGAGCGTGATGTCGGCGCGGTAACGCAGCGTCACGCGATGCGTGAGCTGCCCGAGCCGCTTGTCGGAGACGACCGCATCGTCGAGCGACAAAGGTTCGATAGCAGCCCATACGTCGCCGAGCGGCTCCCAGGTTCGCGTGACGCCGCCCGCGCCGTCTTCGATCTCGTCTGCCGCCTGCATATTCAGCCGGTGACGAAATTCGCCGATCGCGGTCACAGCGACACCACGCGGTAAGGCGCGATCAGTTCCGCGACGCCGTCCGGTATCCGATGGTCACCTCCGCCGCCGCGATACTCGTAAGCGCGTGCGAGCAGAAGACGTATGGCCTGCACTAGTGCCGCAGGAACGTCGGAAGCAAGCCCGTAACCCGCTTCGATATCGATCTCGATACCAGCGATAGCCCTGGCCGGCTGGATCACGCGGCCCGCGTCGAATGCGATCATGCCCGGCGAAGACGCCGTATTCGCGATGAAAATGTCGGCATCCATTTCCTGTGCGTCCCCATTCTCGTCGCGCACACGCGCCGCGATCACTTCACGAAGCGGCGAGACGGGAGACGGGATCGCCGCCGATGCGGGCCAGCGGTCGAGCACGATCCGCCAGGTTTGCGTGAGCAACGCGCGGCGTGTGTGCGCTTCCACCTGCACGCGCGCGGCGGCGGTCATCGATTGAATCAGCGCGTCGTCGGCGTCGTGACCGACGCGGAGATAATTCTTCGCTTCGAGAAGCGTAAGCGGTTCGCCGGCGGGCGGCTCGATCAGGATTGCGGCCATGATGACATCCGGTTGACAAGCATCGCCCGCGCCCGCACATCACGGCGCGGGAGATGCGATGCTTCGTTTTCTGTTTCTGGTTGCGGTCTATGCGGCGTCGTCCGCGAGCGCCGGCGCGATCGTCGGCGGGAAAGCCGGCGAGCATGGCGCGCAGCGGCACACGGTCTTCATGACTTCGAGCATTCAGGATTGCTCCGGCACGTTGATCGCGCGCGATCTCGTGCTGACGGCCGCGCATTGCGTGGCGAACGGCGAGCGTTACACGGTAAAGACGGATGCCGGATCAATTCCGGTAGCCCAGGTCGTGATGCATCCGTCGTTCCGGCGCGACCTCTACCAGACCTATAAACCCTCGCCCGATATCGCGATTGTGAAACTCGCTACTCCGGCTCCCGGCTCATTCAGGCCCGCGCGCCTCGCCACCGAGAAGAAATTTCCGCCGCACGGCACCGCGTTCGTCATCGCCGGCTTTGGCGAATCTGTCGAAGGCGACCGGCGGGTCGGCACGTTCCGCATCGCGCAGCTCGTCAATGGCGGCACGACCGGCGGCATCATGCTTCGCCTGCATTCACCGAAACATGCACCCGGCAGCGGCGCCTGTGTCGGCGACTCCGGCGGCAGCGCCTACCGCAGCGAAGACGGCGTACTTGTACTGTACGGCGTGATCGCATGGTCCGCCGGAAGATCCGGGAAAAGCTGCGGCCTTGTCACCGGCATCGTGCTGGTCGCCAATCAGATCGACTGGATCCGCGCGACGGCAAAACGTCTCGGTTCGAAACTGGACTAAACGCTTTTCTCCCGCGCAACGCTTGCTACAATCCTTCCGGGCTCGGGGGATTCCATGCGTTATCTGTCATCAGGCCGTCACATCCGGTGGCTTTTTCCGGCAGCGTTCGCTT
>CAZFPR010000098.1:0-10490 GCA_964521045.1 uncultured Hyphomicrobiales bacterium | reverse complement strand
CGCCGACCGCGACGCGCTGGTGAAGAAGTAAAACATAGCAGCTCTGACTTGCGGCATGCGCCGGAGAGGGTTCAAATCCTCTCCGGCGCATTTGCATCGAGATTTGAAACGTGTCCCCAAACAGCAAGCTGTTCGACGCCTTAAGCGTTTCCGCTAAGGGCCTGCCCGAAAGCGGCATCGTCGAAGTGATGAATTACGGCCGCAGGCGCGAGGGAACCGTCGCGCTCTGGGCCGGCGAAGGCGATCTGCCGACGCCGGATTTCATTTCCGATGCGGCGGCACGTTCGCTGAAAAGCGGCGAGACGTTCTATACTTGGCAGCGCGGTATCCCCGAGTTGCGCGAGCAGCTCGCGCTCTACCATCAGAGGCTTTACGGCGTTCCCGCCGATTCCGAGCGCTACTTCGTCTGCGGCTCGGGCATGCAGGCGATCCAGATCGCTTTCGCCATGACGCTCGGGGCCGGCGATGAAGTCGTGATCCCGAGCCCGACCTGGCCGAACGCCGCTGCCGCAGCACTCGTTGCCGGTGCGAAACCCATCTTTGTCGAGATGGATTTCGGCGACACCGGGTTCTCTCTGGACATTTCGAAGATCGAACGTCTCGTCAGCGCGCGCACGCGCGTAATCTTTCTGAACAGTCCGGCGAACCCGTCCGGCTGGGTTGCAACGCCCGACGACTTGAGAAACGTGCTTTCGCTCGCGCGCAAGCACGGGCTCTGGATCGTCGCCGACGAAATCTACGCGCGCTTCTACTGGAAGGGCGGCGAGCGCTCGCCGTCGTTCCGCGACGTGATGGATCCCGACGACCGCATCATCTTCGTCAATACCTTCTCGAAGAACTGGGCCATGACCGGCTGGCGCATTGGTTGGATCGAGGCGCATCCTTCGCTCGCGCAGGTGGTCGAGAATCTCATCCAGTACTCGACCTCCGGTGTCGCGGTGTTCATGCAGCGCGCGGGCATCGCAGCACTCGACAAGGGCGAGGCTTTCGTCAGGCACATGATCGAGCGTTCGCGGAAGGGACGCGAGATCACCGTAAATGTACTCGGGAAAAGCAACCGTATCCGGCTCGCACAGCCCGACGGTGCGTTCTACGCATTCTTCTCCATCGAAGGCGAGAAGGACTCGCGCGCGCTGGCGATGAAGCTGATCGACGAGGCCGGTGTGGGTCTCGCGCCCGGCACCGCGTTCGGTCCAGGCGCCGAGCCGTTTCTCAGGCTTTGTTTCGCGCGCAGCCCGGAGAGCGTCGAGATTGTCGTGAACCGCATCGCGGACTGGGTGAAGCGTTGAACGCAATCCGGAAGGCCGGTCTCCGGATTGTTGCAGCGCAGCAATTACGCATCTGCGAATAATACGAAATACAAAGTGGGCTCTGGCCCGGAATTGGTTATGCTAGAAATCGAATGACGGAATAGAAAAAGAAAATCGGGCTGGAATCGCCTTGCTGAATTCAAGTGAAGTCGAAGGAAAACCCGCCGCCGCGCTCATGTGCGGCAGGCGCGTATTCCTTTGCCAGGTAGCCGAAAGCACAAGGAGTTCCGCGAATGAGCGCGGGCACGAAGACGCTGGAGCAAAGACCCGCTCCAGATAAGCGTACGAATGGCGTCGGGCATTCGGGCAGCGCTGCCGGAATGCCGCCGACCGATATTTCCAATCCGGCTTATTTTCATAAAGTCGTCGATTGTCAGTGGGCCTGTCCCGCGCATACGCCCGTTCCCGAATACATTCGCCTGATCGCCGCGGGCCACTACACCGAAGCGTATATGGTGAACTGGAAGTCGAATGTGCTTCCGGGAATCCTCGGGCGCACCTGCGACCGCCCCTGCGAACCCGCATGCCGCCGCGGCCGCGTTGAGGAAGAGCCGGTCGCGATCTGCCGCCTGAAGCGTGTTGCAGCCGACAACAAGAGCGACATCAGCGAACTGCTTCCGCCGAAGCCCGCGAAGAAAAACGGAAAGCGGATCGCGCTGGTCGGCGCAGGTCCTGCCGCGCTGACAGTCGTGCGGGATCTCGCGCCGCTCGGCTACGAACTCGTGGTCTACGACGCGGACAAGAAGGGCGGCGGCATGATCCGCTCGCAGATTCCGCGCTTCCGTCTTCCGGAAGAAGTCATCGACGAGGAGGTCGGCTACATTCTCGACCGCGGCTTCGTTGAAACGCGCTTCGGCACGCGCATCGACAGTATGAAGCAGCTGCTTTCGGAAAATTACGACGCCGTGTTCGTCGGCTCCGGCGCGCCGCGCGGCCGCGATCTCGAGCTACCCGGAAGAAGCGAGGCCGCGAAGAACATCCACATCGGCATCGACTGGCTTTCGAACGTTTCGTTCGAGCACATCGAGAAGATCGGCAAGCGTGTGATCGTGCTCGGCGGCGGCAACACGGCGATGGACTGCTGCCGCACCTCGCGCCGTCTCGGCGGCGATGATGTGAAAGTGATCGTGCGCTCGGGCTTCGACGAGATGAAGGCGAGCCCGTGGGAGAAGGAAGACGCGATGCACGAGGGCATCCCGATCTTCAATTTCCTGGTGCCGAAGGAATTCACGCACAAGAACGGCAAGCTCACCGGCGTCGTTTTCGAGAAGGTGGTCGCGAAGAAAGATGAGAGGGGTCGCCGCCAGCTCGTGCCGTCAGGCGAACCGGACCAGCATTTCGAATGCGACGACGTCCTGATCGCGGTCGGGCAGGAGAACGCATTCCCCTGGATCGAGCGCGACTGCGGCATCGAATTCGACAAGTGGAACATGCCGAAGGTGAACGAGATCACCTTCCAGTCCACGAACCCGAAGGTTTTCTTCGGCGGCGATGCGGCGTTCGGCCCGAAGAACATCATCTGGGCGGTTGCACACGGCCACGATGCGGCCGTCTCGATCGACAAGTTCTGCAACGGCGAAGACGTTTCGAGCCGCCCGCCGCCGATGACGAATCTCGTGAGCCAGAAGATGGGCATCCACGAGTGGAGCTATGACAACGACATCTCGAACGAGCTTCGCCACAAGGTGCCGATGCGCGACCAGAAGATCGCGCTGAAAGACATCCGCGCCGAAGTCGAACTCGGCTTCGACCCGAAGCTCGGCTACGCGGAAACGCAGCGCTGCCTCAACTGCGACGTGCAGACCGTATTCTCGGCGCCGCTCTGTATCGAGTGCGACGCCTGCATGGACATCTGCCCGGTGGACTGCATTTCGTTCACGCCGAACGCGCCCGAGCCGGACCTGCGGCAGATGCTGAGTGCGCCGGCCGACAACATCACGCAGGATCTCTATGTCTCCGTGCCGCTGAAGACGAGCCGCGTGCTGGTGAAAGACGAAGATGTCTGCCTGCATTGCGGCCTCTGCGCCGAGCGCTGCCCGACCGGCGCATGGGACATGCAGAAGTTTCTTCTGGAAATCACGCACGCGACGGAGGCGAGATGCTCTCGCGCGTAGAAAAGATAAACGACTTCGTCGTCCGGCTTGCGAACGTCAACGGCTCCGGCTCCGCGAGCGCGAACCGCATCTTTGCCCGCTCCATCATCCGCATGGGCGTTCCGGTCGGCTCGCGCAATATCTTCCCGTCGAACATTCAGGGATTGCCGACCTGGTACGAAGTGCGCGTCTCCGGCGCGGGCCATCTCGGCCGCAGGGGCGGCTACGACATGATGGTCGCGATGAACCCGCAGACCTGGGACAAGGACGTCGCGGGCATCGATGCGGGCGGTTATCTCTTCTACGATTCCACGAAGCCGATGCCCTCGTCGAAATTCCGCGAAGACATCACGGTGATCGGCATGCCGCTCACCGAAATCTGCAACAAGCAATACTCCGACCCGCGCCAGCGGCAGCTATTCAAGAACATCATGTATGTCGGCGCGCTGGATGGGCTGCTCGGCATCGAGACCGACGTCACCGAGGAACTCATCAAGGAACTCTACAAGGGCAAGGACAAGCTGATCGCGCCGAACATCGAGGCGTTGCATATCGGCCGCGAATACGCGGAGAAAAATCTCAAAGGCGCGGTCGGCCTCAAGGTGAAGCGCGCGAACTCGGTCGGCGACCGCATTCTGATCGAAGGCAATGCCGCGGCGGCGCTCGGCTGCGTTTATGGTGGTGCGACCGTCGCCGCCTGGTACCCGATCACGCCTTCGACCTCGGTCGCGGAAGCCTTCGCGAGCTATTGCAAGAAGCTTCGCGCCGGGGAGGACGGCAATAACTACGCGATCGTGCAGGCCGAAGACGAACTCGCCGCGATCGGCGTCGTGATCGGCGCGGGCTGGAACGGCGCACGCGCCTTCACCGCGACTTCCGGCCCCGGGATTTCGCTGATGCAGGAATTCATCGGGCTCGCGTATTTCGCAGAAATTCCCGCGGTGCTGATCGACGTGCAGCGCGGCGGCCCTTCGACCGGCATGCCGACGCGCACGCAGCAGTCGGATATTCTGTCGGCTGCCTTCGCGTCGCACGGCGACACGCGCCATGTGCTGCTGTTCCCGGCCGATCCGAAGGAAGCCTTCGAAATGTCGTCGCTTGCGCTCGATCTCGCGGATCGCTTGCAGACGCCGATCTTCGTCATGACCGATCTCGACATCGGCATGAACGAATGGCTGGTCGATCCGCTCACATGGGACGACAAGAAGAAAATGGATCGCGGCAAGGTCATGACCCACGCCGACCTTGAAGCGGGCAAGGACTTCGGCCGCTATCTCGATGTCGACGGCGACGGCATTCCGTTCCGCACCTATCCTGGCACGCACCCGACCAAGGGCGCCTACTTCACGCGCGGTACCTCGCGCGACCGCTACGCCCGCTACACCGAAGAAGGGCCGGCCTATGTCGACAACATGGAGCGGCTCTTGAAGAAATTCGAGACCGCGAAGTCCTTGGTGCCGGCGCCCATCAAGTTCGACGCGCCGAAACCGACCAAATACGGCGTGATCTATTTCGGCTCATCGACCGCCGCGATGGACGAGGCGATTCTGACGCTGAACGAAAAGAACATCCTGCTCGATCGCCTGCGCATCCGCGCCTATCCGTTCAACGACACGGTGATCGACTTTATCAAGAGTCACGACCGGGTCTATGTGGTGGAGCAGAACCGCGACGCGCAATTGAAAACGCTCTTGCTCGACACCGGCAAGGTCGATCCGCAGAAGCTGATTTCCGTCCTGCATTACGACGGCAATCCGGTCACCGCGCGCTTCATCGTGAACGATATTTCGCTGAAATCCGGCCTCGAGACCTCGCTGAAGGAATCCGTCTAGTGACCTACATCACGAAACCGAAACTCCATCACCCGAAGCTGCCCGAGAATGCGCTAGGGTTCACGCGGCGCGACTACGAGGGCTCGGTCTCGACGCTCTGCGCCGGCTGCGGGCACGATTCGATTTCGGCAGCGATCATCCAGGCCTGTTTCGAAATCGACCTTCCGCCGCACAGGCTCGCGAAACTCTCCGGCATCGGCTGCTCGTCGAAGACGCCGACTTACTTTCTCGGCCAGAGCCACGGCTTCAACACCGTGCATGGCCGCATGCCCTCGGTGCTGACGGGCGCAAATCTTGCCAACCGCGATCTGATTTATATGGGCGTTTCGGGCGACGGCGACAGCGCGTCCATCGGCCTCGGCCAGTTTGCGCACTGCATCCGGCGCGGCGTGAACATGGTCTACATCGTCGAGAACAACGGCGTGTACGGCCTCACCAAGGGACAATTCTCGGCGACCGCCGACAAGGGCTCGAAATCGAAGAAGGGTGTCGCGAACCCCGACAGCCCGATGGATCTCGTGTCGCTCGCGTTGATCGCGGGCGCCTCCTTCGTCGGCCGCTCGTTCTCCGGCGACAAGCGGCAGCTCGTCGAACTCATCAAGGCCGCGATCGGCCATCAGGGCTCGGCCTTCCTCGACGTGATCTCGCCCTGCATCGCCTTCAACAACCACGCGGGCTCGACCAAGAGCTTCGACTACGTGCGCGAACACAACGAAGCGGCGAACGCGCTCGAGTTTCTCGAGGGCAGGCAGGAAATCACCATCGACCACGACCCGGGCACCACGATCAACGTGACCCAGCACGACGGCTCGGTGCTGCGGCTCAGGAAGCTCGCGGAAGATCACGATCCGACCGACCGCACCTCGGTGATGAATTTCATCCAGCGCCATAACGCACGCGGCGAGATCGTTACCGGGCTTTTGTATGTCGAGCCCGATTCGGAAGACCTGCATCACAGGCTCGGCGTGACCAAGCGTCCGCTGAATTCGCTTGGCGATGCCGAGCTTTGCCCCGGCAGCGGCGCGCTTGAGAAGATCAATGAGGGATTGCGGTAAGCAGTTACTTCAGATCACTCAGACCAGTCATATTTGTAGCGCGATACAATCGTCCAATCCAATTCTTCGAAACTGCCGGCCGGCTCGCTGAAGGTGGGCGCCTGCCAGCAGAGAAGAGATTGCCCTTTGGGCTTGATCCTTATTTTATGCTTCATTTCCTGAGGCACCGTGAGTTCTTTCGTTTGACCCTTGCGTCTGGCCTCGAGCCACAAACTCACTTCCATGATATCGTTCTCGGCATTGTTGCGTATTAACACTCCAATCCGTTCCGGCAGGCTTTTGCAGACGGCAAAATCGAGAGTAGTTTTCACGCGGTCGTCGTAATATCCGAGTCGTACATACTTTCTGAAGTGCAATGTGGCGTATCCCGCAATCAATGCGGATACGATCAACAACAGTGCGAAAAAAACTCCGCGAAGTGTGCCGATGAGGATCAACTTACAGTCCAATCATTTTAGGCAGGTATAAGTGCAGGCCGATAAGAAAGCAGATGTAATATTTCATCTATTGCACGGAACGTTCGCTTCGAAAGCAAAATGGATTGAAGAATCTTCTCCTTTTACCCAAGAACTCAAGTCGAGAATAGACGGCACTTGCAAATTCAGTCCTCTTCGCTGGAGCGGCAGAAATTCGTTCGCCGCCCGCCTCCAGGCGAAAGACAAGATTGCCCGGGAGTTGCAGGCCTACGACGCTTCTTCAGAGAAGCGTATCGTGTGCGCGCATAGTCACGGGGGCAGCGTACTCAGTTATGCCTTGCGCGACCACGACGCACTCCATGCCAAGGTGCATGGGTTTGTGTTCCTTTCGACGCCGTTCTGCTTGTACCGGATTCTTCCCAGCTGGCGTTTCATCCTGAATGTCGCGCTGTCTCCGATCTCCTTGCTTGCGCTATATATCCTGATCTACGGAGTTTCCGTTCCGCTGTACTTCGCAGCGTTCGCTGTCGTCGAACGTTTTGGCTCGGCTAATACCGCCATGGCAGTCGCCGTTTCGCTCGCCACCTTCGTTCAGATAGTTATCAGTATTCTGGTGCTGTCGCGGATCAATCGCTGGAAGCGCCGGTGGATGAGGAAATTCCACCAGAAGGCCGCCTTTGTTTCGCGGTCGCTCACTTGCACTCTTCGGCCCGGAACAAACGCAATTTTTATTCGCAGTTCGGGCGATGAAGCGGCGGCAGCGCTTGCGGTTACGCAAGGCGTCCAGTGGCTGGTGCTGATCTTGAATTCCGTACTCGCGAGTATTTTCTCGCGCGTATCATACGTTCTCGAATTCAGAAGAATCAGAAACTGGCCGGCTATGCTGCTTGGAAGCGCGGCGGTTGCAGTCGCGAACGGAGTTGCGGTGGCTGGCGTCACATCCTATGTCGTCCCGGATCCATCGTACTTCGTGTTCGTGGAGCGTATCGTCGCAAATGCGGATGATCTGTTCTCGCGAGCCTGGAACGAGGCGATACTGCTCAAGTACTCGTTTGCTTTTATGCTGGGTGCCGGTGTGCTGCTGATGCTCGCGGTAGCAACAGTGATAGCGTTCCTGATTCTGACGGTTGTCCTGCTCGTATTCAATTGGCTGCTAACCCTGCCGTTCGGGCGGCTGCCGTTCTTGATTGGGGGCGTGACGCAAGTCGCCGTCGAGACAACTCCGCCGGGAGAGTGGAGCGTTGTCCATGCCACCTGGGAAGGAGAAAAACCAAGGGGCCTGTTCTGGCGTCATTCGAACCCGTATTTGAACAAGAGTGTTTTTGCAGTGATAGCGCGGTGGACGAAGAAAACAGTCCTGACGTGACCCGTCTTCCATCTTTGCAGAAGTGAAGCATAGCGCGGGAGCAGGCTTTACTTGCGTCCTGAAACGCGCATTGTAGCGCTGAATTTGCTAACTTCTGTCGCCAATGAATTTCCCACGCGCGCAGCGCCGTCTCCCGCCCTTCGTCGTCGCGATCCTGACGCTTGTTGCCGCAGCACTCGGCGGGGCGGCGTTTGCGTTTTTCGGTCTGCCTGCGGCGTGGCTCGCGGGCTCGCTTGTCGCCGTATCCGCGCTCGCACTATTCGGCGTGCAGGTTTACGTCCCGGACCTGTTGCGCAAGATCATCTTCGTCGTGCTCGGCATCTCGCTCGGTGCCGCGGTCACGCCGGAAACGGTCGCGGGCATCCGCACCTGGCCGATTACGCTCGCGCTGCTCGTGCTCTCGCTCCCCGTTACGATGGGCGCGGTCATGCTCTACCTGCACTACGTCTCGAAGTGGAACTACCGCGAGACGCTGTATGCGAGCGCGCCCGGGGCGCTCTCGGCGGTGCTTGCGATGGCGTCCGAAGCGAAGGTCGATGTCCGCATGGTCGCCTTCGTGCAGACCGTGCGCGTCTTTCTCTTGATCGCGGCTTTGCCGGGCATGCTGCTCGCAGCCGGACTTTCGGCTTCGACCGGCGGCGTCCCGGCATTCCCGGGCGTTCACGCGGCAACACTTGAAGGCACGCTCGTCATGGCGGGGACCGGGATTGCGTCCGCGTTGCTCGCCGAGCGTCTGCGTATTCCTGGCGGGCTTCTGATCGGCCCGATGATCGTGAACGGGATTCTGCACGGCGCCGGTTACGTGCAGGGCAACATCCCGAACTTTTTGCTGTTCGCATCCTTCGTGGTGCTCGGCGCGTTCACGGGCACGCGTTTCGCCGGCACGACCGTTGCGATGATCAAGCGTCTGCTCGTGGATTCGATCGGCGCATTCGTGGTCGCGCTCGCCGTCTGTGTAATCTTCGCGCTCATCGCGGCATGGCTCGCGGGAGAAAATCCGGCGAAGACCATCGTCGCCTTCGCGCCCGGCGGGCTCGAGGCGATGACGATTCTCGCCTTCATGATCGGGCTCGATCCGGCCTTCGTCGGCGCGCATCATCTCGCCCGCTTCGTCTTGATCGCGCTCGCGCTGCCGTTCGTCGCGCGCGGAATGTTCGGGCAGGCGGCTTATGGCGGCGCAAAGCCGCTACCTAAAAAGCGAAAGCCGGCCAAAAAGCGTATGAACAGGAAGCGTAAGAAGAAGCAACGATAGAAAGGGGAGCAAAATGGCGGACGAGCGCACTGCGATAAAAGCGGCGATACAGACTTATCTCGACGGTCTCTATGAGGGCGATGCCGATAAGCTTGCGTCGGTCTTCCATCCGACGAGCGCTCTGACTTCCGAGCAGAACGGGGTCCTGACGACGCTTCCGCGCGACGAATGGCTTGCCATCGTACGCGGCCGCGGTTCCGCAAAGGCGCAAGGTCTGGAGCGCCGTGACGAGATCCTCGAGATCGATCAGTCGTCGCCGGCGACTGCCTTCGTCAAACTCAAATGCCAGCTGCCGCCGCGCTACTTCACGGACTATCTTTGCCTGCTGAAAATCGATGGAAGATGGCAGGCCGCCCAGAAAGTATTCGCGACCGAGGTCCGCAAGTAACTAGAACAAGTGACCGGAGATGGTGCTGTGAGAGAGGATTGAACTCTCGACCTCTCCCTTACCAAGGGAGTGCTCTACCACTGAGCTACCACAGCGTTCCGGCAAATCGCGGGACCATAAGCCGACCGCGAGCGGGCAGGGTTTGCCATAGGGGGTCAGCCCCCGCAAGCAAAGCTTGAAACCCCCGGTCGAGCGGGATACCGGGGTTTTATGAACAAAAAGGCCAATCCCTCGGATGCCGCAAAAGAGGCCCGGCTGGCCGCGGCACTCCGCGAAAACCTCAAGCGCCGCAAGGCGCAGACCCGCGCGCGGGCCGAAAAGCCGGTTCGGCAGGATAAGCCCGCGCCGGAGCCGGAACCCGGCCCCCGCCGCGATTAACCGCCCTGCGGCGGCCGCCATTGTTTCGCCGGACCCCCTCGGCTAGGAACTACGAAATCAAGAGAAATCGGCGCTGCCGAAGGAGAAAGAGTTGGACCGCATCCGGATCCACGGCGGCCGCGCCCTGAACGGCACGATCCCCATTTCGGGGGCGAAGAATGCCGCCCTGCCGCTCATGATCGCGAGCCTGCTCAGCGAGGAGAAGCTGATCCTCGACAACGTGCCGCGCCTCGCGGACGTCGGCCTCCTGCAATACATCCTCGGCAATCACGGCGTGGACATCATGGTTTCCGGCAAGCGCGCCGGCGACGACGAGCACGCCGGGCAGACCTTCGAGCTTTCCGCGAAGAATATCGTCGACACCACCGCGCCCTATCATCTTGTCTCCAAGATGCGGGCG
>CAZFPR010000097.1:0-10655 GCA_964521045.1 uncultured Hyphomicrobiales bacterium | reverse complement strand
GTTCGCCGAGCGAACCGAAAGCTCGAGCTCGTCCACCTTCTTGAGCATGGCCGGCGGGAACGGCAGTTCCTGCATCGGCGCGGCTTCCACCTCGCGGCGGGGCTCTTCGAAGTTCACGAAGATGTTCAGCTGGTCCTGGAGAATGCGCGCCGAATAGGCGAGCGCATCTTCCGGCGAGATCGAACCGTCGGTTTCGATCGTCATGGTCAGCTTGTCGTAGTCGAGAATCTGGCCTTCGCGGGTGTTCTCGACGCGGTACGAAACCTTGCGCACCGGCGAATAGAGACTATCGACCGGGATCAGGCCGATCGGTGAGTCTTCCGCGCGGTTGCGGTCGGAAGCGATGTAGCCCTTGCCGGTGTTGACGGTGAATTCCATGCGGATTTCAGCGCCGTCGTCGAGGGTGCAGAGCACGAGATCCGGATTGAGCACCTGCACGTCGCCGACCGTCTGGATGTCGCCGGCGGTGACCGCGCCGGGGCCGGTCTTCTTCACGACCATGCGCTTCGGGCCTTCGCCCTGCATCTTGATCGCGATGTCCTTGATGTTCAGCACGATGTCGGTGACGTCTTCGCGGACGCCCGGGATCGACGAGAACTCGTGCAGCACGCCGTCGATCTGAACCGAGGTCACCGCCGCGCCTTGCAGCGACGACAGGAGAATGCGGCGCAGCGCGTTGCCGAGCGTGAGACCGAAGCCGCGCTCCAAAGGCTCGGCGACAACGGTCGCCAGACGCTTCGGATCCGACCCGCCCTGCACGTTGAGCTTCTCGGGCTTGATCAACTCCTGCCAGTTTTTCTGGATCACAGTCGTCATTCTGGTCCCTTCGTGCGGAGCCGTTGCCCCGCGACCGCGCGAAAGCGCGGCGATCATCCAAAACCGGCCGGAGCCGGGCGAAACGAAACTCTTATACGCGCCGGCGCTTGCGCGGACGGCAACCGTTGTGCGGAATCGGGGTCACGTCGCGGATCGAGGTCACGGTGAAGCCCGCGGCCTGCAAAGCGCGAAGCGCCGACTCGCGGCCCGAACCGGGGCCGGAAACTTCCACTTCGAGGGTACGCATGCCGTGCTCGGATGCCTTGCGGGCCGCGTCTTCGGCGGCCATCTGCGCGGCGTACGGCGTCGACTTGCGCGAGCCCTTGAAACCCATCGTGCCCGACGACGACCAGGCAATCGTGTTGCCCTGCACGTCGGTGATCGTGATCATCGTGTTGTTGAACGAAGCCGCGACATGCGCGACGCCGGCCGCGATATTCTTGCGCTCGCGCTTGCGGACGACTTTTGCTTCTTTCGCCATGACGGACCTGTTTCTCTGTTCTGTTGGCGCTTAGCGCGTTGCCATCTTCTTGCCGGCGATTGCCTTGGCCGGGCCTTTGCGCGTGCGCGCGTTCGTATGCGTACGCTGACCGTGCACCGGCAGACCCTTGCGGTGACGCAGGCCGCGATAGCAGCCGAGGTCTTGCAGGCGCTTGATGTTCAGCGTCACTTCGCGGCGCAGATCGCCCTCGACGATGTAGTCGCGGTCGATCAGTTCGCGGATCTGGAGGACTTCCTGGTCGGTGAGCTGGTTCACGCGGCGCTCGGCCGGAATCTTCAGTTCGTCGACGATCTTCTTCGCGCGCAACTGGCCGATGCCGTGAATGTATTGAAGCGCGATGACTACGCGCTTGCCGGTCGGGATGTTGACGCCTGCGATACGGGCCATCGTCTCGTCTCCATATGGGCCGCCCGACGAACGGGTCTGGCGGCGCGTGGGTTGACCCGCGTCCGGTGGAGGCCGGCCCTTGCGGGTATTTCAATCAAAAAACTGGCTTCGCCCCAAAAGAGCGGCCAGCCTCTATCCGATTGGAATGCGGTGCAAATAGTGCACCGGGGGGTGCAAGTCAACCGCGAAAACGCCGTTAAACCGCTGCTTTTCGGGCCTTCAGGCCGCTGTCGATGGCCTTTTCGACCTCGGGAATCGGCGCCATCCCGTCGATCTCCAGAAGGCTGCCCTTGGCCTTGTAATAGGCCGAAAGCGGAGCGGTCTGGCTGCGATACGCGTCGAGGCGCTTTTTCAGCGCTTCCGGGTTGTCGTCGGCCCTGACGGTCTCGCCCCGGGCGGTCATTTCGGCGATCCGGGTCTCGATGCGTTTGAGTAACGCGCCCTCATCCACCTTAAGCTCCACCACCGCGTCGAGGCGGATGCCCTGGGCGGCCAGGAGCTTATCCAGCGCTTCTGCCTGCGCGACCGTGCGCGGGAAGCCGTCGAGGATGAAGCCCTTCTGGACGTCCGATTCCTTCAGCCGGTCGCCGATGATCGCGATCACGATGTCGTCGGAGACGAGATCGCCGCGCGCCATGATGTCCTTGGCCTTGAGACCGACCGGCGTTCCCGCCTTTACAGCCGCGCGCAGCATATCGCCCGTCGAGAGGCGAACGATTCCGTGGCGTTCGATCAGGCGGTCGCCTTGCGTGCCCTTGCCTGCTCCCGGAGGTCCGAGAAGGACGAGCCTCATCGCCGCGCTCCGCGCAGCTTCGCTTTCTTGATGAGACCTTCGTACTGGTGCGCCAACAGATAGCCCTGCACCTGCGCGACCGTATCCATCGTCACGGAGACGACGATGAGCAACGACGTGCCGCCGAAATAAAACGGCACAGCCGCGTAAGCCACGAGAAACTCGGGCAGCAGACAGACGATCACGAGATAAGCGGCGCCCACGACCGTGATGCGCGTCAGCACATAATCGATGTGCTTCGCGGTGTTTTCACCCGGACGGATGCCCGGAATAAAGCCGCCATGCTTCTTCAGGTTGTCCGCGGTCTCGGCCGGATTGAACACGATCGCGGTATAGAAGAACGCGAAGAATACGATCAGCAGCGCATAAAGCGCCATGTAACCCGGGCGGCCGTGGCCGAGCACCGTGGTCAGATATTGCAGCCACTCCGGCCCCGAACCCGCGGAGAATTGCGCGATCGTGGTCGGCACGAGCAGTAGCGACGACGCGAAGATCGGCGGGATCACGCCCGACGAATTCAGCTTCAGCGGAAGATGCGAGGTCTGCCCTTCGAAGAGTTTGTTGCCGACCTGACGCTTCGGATACTGGATCAGGAGCCGGCGCTGCGCGCGCTCCATGAACACGATGAAGGTGATCGCGGCGACCGCGACCACGAAGATCAGGAGAATGACGGCGGTCGAAATCGCGCCGGTGCGGCCGAGATCGAGCAGGCCAGCTAGCGCCGCCGGCAATTCCGCGACGATGCCCGCGAAGATGATCAGCGAGATACCGTTGCCGATGCCGCGCGCGGTGATCTGCTCGCCGAGCCACATCAGGAACACGGTTCCGCCCGTGAGCGTGATCACGGTCGTGATGCGGAAGAACATTCCCGGTTCCTGCACGATGCCGCCGCCGCCTTCGAGGCCGACCGCGATGCCGTAAGCCTGCAACATCGCAAGCACGACCGTGAGATAGCGCGTGTACTGGTTGATGACCTTGCGGCCCTGCTCGCCTTCCTTCTTCAGCGCTTCCAGCGTCGGCGAGACGGTGGTGAGCAACTGGAGAATGATCGACGCCGAGATGTACGGCATGATGTTGAGCGCGAAGATCGCCATACGCTCGACCGCGCCGCCGGAAAACATATTGAAGAGGCCGAGGATGCCTCCCCGCGCCTGGTTGAAGGCGTTGGAAAAGGCGATCGGATCGATGCCGGGCATCGGAATGAAGGTGCCAAGGCGATAGACCAGGAGCGCACCCAGCGTGAACCAGATGCGCTTCTTCAGGTCTTCCGCTTTCGCGAGCGCGCTGAAATTCAGGTTTGCCGCAAGTTGTTCGGCTGCCGACGCCATGTTCGCTCCGATCCGCCCCTGCTAATTCCCCCGAGTGAAGTAAACCGGCCTGATTACTTGGCCGGTTCCTTCTTCGGCTTCTTGGTCATTTTCTTCGGCCGCTCTTGGTCGGCCTTCTTGACGACGAGAGTCTTTACGGTGCCGCCCAGCTTTTCGACCGCGGCAATCGCCGCCTTCGATGCGCCGGCGACTTCGAACGAAAGCTTTGCCTTCAGTTCGCCGGTGCCGAGGAGACGCACGCCGTTGCCGGCGCGGCGCAGCACGCCCGCTTTCGCGAGCGAGTCGGCGGTCACCGTATCGCCGGCCTTGATCTTGCCCGCGTCGATCGCCTTCTGAATGCCGCCGAGATTCACTTCGTTGTATTCGACGGCGAAGATGTTGTTGAAGCCGCGCTTCGGCAGACGGCGATGCAGCGGCATCTGACCGCCTTCGCGGCCCTTGATGCGAACGCCGGTACGCGCCTTCTGACCCTTCACGCCGCGGCCGCCGGTCTTGCCTTTGCCCGAGCCGATGCCACGGCCGATGCGCATGCGCTCTTTGCGCGCGCCTTCGTTGTCCGCGATCTGGTTGAGTTTCATGGTCTAACCCTCACTTGCCTTCGACGATCCGCACCATGTGCGCGACCTTCGCGACCATGCCGCGCGTGGCCGGCGTATCGACCAGCTCGCGCTTCTTGCCGCGTTTGTTGAGGCCAAGACCGATCAGGGTCTTTTCCTGCTTGCCGTCGCGGCGGATCGGGCTGCCGAACTGCTCGACGGTGATTTTCTTACCGGCCATCGCGGATCTCCCTTAGCCTTCCGCCGACGCATCGACGTCGGTGTTGCGGCGGCGGGCCTGCAAGGTCGAAACCTTGATGCCGCGGCGCGCGGCAACCGCACGCGGATTGTCCTGGCTCTTCAGCGCATCGAACGTCGCGCGAACCATGTTGTAGGGGTTCGACGAACCGAACGACTTCGCGACGACGTCCTGCACGCCGACGGTTTCGAACACCGCGCGCATCGGGCCGCCGGCGATGATGCCGGTACCGGCAGGCGCCGCACGGAGCACGACCTTGCCCGCGCCGTGATGGCCGTTGACGTCATGATGCAGCGTACGGCCGTCGCGCAGGTTCACGCGGATCAGCGCGCGCTTGGCGGCATCGGTCGCCTTGCGGATCGCTTCCGGAACTTCGCGCGCCTTGCCGTGACCGAAGCCGACGCGGCCCTTCTGGTCGCCGACAACCACGAGTGCGGCGAAGCCGAAGCGCTTACCGCCCTTCACGACCTTCGCCACGCGGTTGATGTGGACGAGCTTATCGACCAAGCCATCGCGCTCCTGCTCGCGATCGCGATCTTTGCCCCGGCCTCGTTTTTCGTCTCTTTCGCGTGCCATGATGCTGTCCTTAGAAACTCAGTCCGCCTTCACGCGCAGCGTCGGCGAGTGCCTTGACGCGGCCGTGGAAGCGGTATGCGCCGCGGTCGAAGATGACTTCCTTCACGCCTTTCGCTTTCGCGCGTTCGGCGATCAGGGTGCCGACCACTTTCGCGGCCTCGACATTCGCGCCCGATTTCAATTTTCCGCGCATATCCTTCTCGAGCGTCGAGGCGGCGGCGAGCGTCGCACCCTTCGCGTCGTCGATGATCTGCGCATAGATGTTCATGCCTGAGCGGTGAACCGACAGGCGCGGACGGCCGTAGGCCGAAGCCTTGAGCGACCGGCGCACGCTCGCCTTCCGGCGCTTGGATCGTGCTGCAACTGTTGCCATCGTCGTTCCCCGTTACTTCTTCTTGCCTTCCTTGCGGAAGATGAATTCGCCTTCGTACTTCACGCCCTTGCCCTTGTAGGGCTCCGGCTTGCGGTAGGCGCGGATCTCGGATGCGACCTGGCCGACCTTCTGCCGGTCGACGCCCGAGACCACGATTTCAGTCGGCTTCGGTGTCGCGACCGTGACACCGGCCGGCACCTCGTAGACCACGTCGTGGCTGTAGCCGAGCGACAGGTTCAGGTTCTTGCCCTGCATTGCCGCGCGATAGCCGACGCCGGTGATCTCGAGCTTCTTCTCGAAGCCCTTGGTGACGCCGGTGACGAGATTGTTCACGAGCGCGCGGTAGAGACCCCAGGACGCGCCGTCCTGCTTCTCGTTGCCCTTCTTCTCGAAGGTGATCTGGTTCTTGTCTAGCTTGGGCGTTACGTTGTCGTTCATCACTACCGACAGCTCGCCCTTCGGGCCTTTGACCTTGACGGTCTGGCCCGTGACGGTTGCCGTGACGCCGGAGGGAATGGCGACGGGGCGTTTGCCGATTTTGGACATCTGATCCCGTTCCTTCCTCAGAACACCGTGCAGAGCACTTCGCCGCCGAGATTCTGCTCGCGGGCGGAGTGGTCGGCCATCACGCCCTTCGGCGTGGAGACGATCGCGATACCGAGGCCGTTGTTGATGCGCGGCAGCGCATCGACCGATGCGTAGACGCGGCGGCCGGGCTTCGACACGCGCGCAACTTCGCGGATCGCGGGCTCGCCCTCGGCATATTTCAGCTCGATGTCGAACTCGGTGCGGCCGTTGCCGAACTCGGTGGTGGAATAGCCGCGGATGTAACCTTCGTCCTTGAGCACGTCGAGAACGCGCGCGCGGAACGAGGAACCGGGCGTGGAAACGCGATCGCGCTTGCGCATCTGCGCGTTGCGGATGCGGGTCAGCATATCGCCGAGAGGATCATGCAAAGCCATGGTTCGCGCCTCCCCTTACCAGCTCGACTTCACGAGGCCGGGGATCATCCCCTTCGCCCCGAACTCGCGCAGCGCAAGGCGCGACATCTTCAGCTTGCGATAGGTCGCGCGCGGGCGGCCCGTCACTTCGCAACGGTTGCGAATGCGCTCTTTCGCGGAATTCTTCGGCATCTTCGAGAGTTTCAGAACCGCTTCGAAGCGCTCCTCGATGGATACCTTCTTGTCCATCACGATCGCCTTCAGCTTCGCGCGCTTGGGCGCGGCGTTCTTCGCCATCTTGCGGCGGCGATTGTTCTTCTCGATTGAACTCTTCTTGGCCATGTCTGCTCCTGGTATCCGCGTTTGAAGCGCTGCTTCACTGCCGGAAGGGAAAGTTCAGAGCCGCGAGCAAAGCGCGCGCCTCGTCGTCGGTTTTCGCCGTCGTGCAGACGGTGATGTCCATGCCCCAGACCGCCTCGACCTTGTCGTAGTCGATCTCGGGGAAAATGATGTGTTCCTTGATGCCGAGTGTGTAGTTGCCGCGGCCGTCGAAGCTCTTGCCGTTCAGGCCGCGGAAGTCGCGGACGCGCGGCAGCGCAACCGTCACCAGACGGTCGACGAATTCGTACATGCGGTCGCCGCGCAGCGTGACCTTCGCGCCGATGCCGATGTACTCGCGCAGCTTGAAGTTTGCGATCGCCTTGCGGGCCTTGGTGACGATCGCCTTCTGGCCCGAGATCGCCGTCAGGTCGTTCGCGGCGGCCGTGACCTTCTTCTGGTCCGAGGCACCCTCGCCCACACCCATGTTCAGCACGACCTTGTCGAGCCGCGGCACTGCGAACGTGTTCGAGTAGCCGAACTGCTCGACGAGCTTCGGGCGGATGGTGTTTTCGAACTGCGTCTTCAGACGCGGGATGTAGCTCTTCTCAGCCATCGATCGTCTCTCCCGAGCGGCGCGCTACGCGCACTTTCTCGCCCTTTACTTCCTTGAAGCCGACGCGGGTCGCCTTCTTCGGGTCCTTCGGATCGGCCAGCGCGAGATTCGAAATGTGAATCGGCGCTTCCTTCGAAATGATGCCGCCCTGGTTCTGCGGCGTCTGGCGCTGGTGGCGGCGGACGATGTTCACGCCGCGCACGAGCGCACGCGCTTCCGCCGGCCGCACCTCGATCACTTCGCCGGACTTGCCCTTGTCCCGGCCGGTGAGAACGATGACTTTGTCGCCCTTGCGAATCTTGGCGGACATCACAGCACCTCCGGGGCGAGCGAAATGATCTTCATGTGGTTCTTGGCGCGGAGTTCGCGCGGCACCGGCCCGAAGATACGCGTTCCGACCGGCTCCATCTGGTTGTTGATGAGGACGGCCGCGTTGCGGTCGAAGCGGATGACGGAGCCGTCGGCACGGCGCAGATCCTTGCGGATGCGCACGACCACGGCCTTCATCACTTCGCCCTTCTTCACCTTGCCGCGCGGAATCGCTTCCTTGATCGAGACCACGATGACGTCGCCGACGGTCGCGTATTTGCGCTTCGAGCCGCCCAGCACCTTGATGCACATGACACGGCGCGCGCCGGAATTGTCAGCGACGTCGAGGTTTGTTTGCATCTGAATCATAAAGGCACCTTTATTCTTCTCTTAAGCCGCTAAAAGCGGATGTCTCTCGTTCAGGCTTTCTCGTTTTCGACGACGATCCAGCGCTTCAGCTTCGAAATCGGCTTGTGCTCGGAAATCGAGACCTGGTCGCCGACCTTGTATTTGTTGCTCTCGTCGTGCGCGTGGAACTTCTTCGACCGGCGCACGGTCTTCTTCAGGAGCGGATGGGTGTAGCGGCGCTCGACCAGCACGACGACGGTTTTGTCCTGCTTGTCGCTGACGACGGTGCCCTGCAATACGCGCTTCGGCATCTTACTTGCCCTTCTTGGCGCCGACGGCGCGCTTCTCGGAGGCGACCGTCGAGAGGCGTGCGATGTCGCGACGCACCTGACGCACCCGCGAGGTGTTCTCCAACTGACCCGTCGCTTTCTGGAAGCGAAGGTTGAACTGTTCCTTCTTCAGCTCCGCGATCTTCTCGGTGAGCTGGTCGGGAGTCATCTGACGAACGTCTTCGACTTTCATCTTGCTTCTCCCTTACTGAATACGCGTGACGAAACGGGTTTTGATCGGAAGCTTGGCGGCGGCGAGGCGCAGCGCTTCGCGCGCGGTCGCTTCGTCGACACCGTCGAGCTCGAACATGATGCGGCCCGGCTTGATACGCGCCGCCCAGAATTCCGGCTGACCCTTGCCCTTGCCCATGCGGACTTCGGTCGGCTTCTTCGAGATCGGCACATCCGGGAAGATGTTGATCCACACGCGGCCCGCACGCTTCATGTGACGGGTCATGGCGCGGCGGGCGGCCTCGATCTGGCGCGCGGTGACGCGTTCCGGCTCGAGCGCCTTCAGGCCGTACTCGCCGAACGCGAGCATGGTGCCGCCTTTCGCGGTACCACGGATGCGGCCCTTGAACTGCTTGCGGAATTTGGTGCGCTTGGGTTGCAGCATTGTCGTTACTCTTTAATTCCTGTCGCTCAAGCCGCCTGCTCGCGGCGCGGGCGTCCGCCCTCGCCTTCAGCAAGCTTCTTGTCCTGCGCCATCGGATCGTGATCGAGGATCTCGCCCTTGAAGATCCAGACCTTCACGCCGCAGGTGCCGTAGGTGGTGAACGCGGTGCCGGTGCCGTAATCGACGTCGGCGCGGAGCGTATGCAGCGGCACGCGGCCTTCGCGGTACCACTCCATGCGTGCGATTTCGTTGCCGCCGAGACGGCCCGAGCAGTTGATGCGGATGCCTTCGGCGCCGAGACGGATCGCGGACTGCACCGCGCGCTTCATCGCGCGGCGATAGGCAACGCGGCGCTCGAGCTGCTGCGCGATCGAGTCGGCGACCAGATGCGCATCGAGTTCGGGCTTACGGATTTCGAGGATGTTGATGATGACCTCGGAGTCCGTCATCTTCGAAATCTGCTTCCGCAGCTTGTCGATGTCAGCGCCCTTCTTGCCGATGACCACGCCCGGACGGCCCGAGTGAATGGTCACGCGGCACTTCTTGTGCGGGCGCTCGATCACGATGCGTGCGACCGCAGCCTGCTTCAGGTGCTTCATCAGGAATTCGCGGATCTTGATGTCTTCGTGCAGGAGCTTGCCGTATTCGCCTTTGCGGGCGAACCAGCGCGAGTCCCAGGTGCGGTTGATGCCGAGCCGGAGTCCGGTCGGATTAACTTTCTGTCCCATCAGGCGCTCGCTTTCGCTTCTGCTTTGGGTTTCGATTTCTTCTTCGGAGCCTCTTCTTCCTTCTCGCGCACGACGATCGTGATCGAGGAGAACGGCTTTTCGATCGGCGAAGAACGGCCACGGCCGCGCGCCGTGAAGCGGTGCATGGTCATCGCCTTGCCGATATAGGCCTCCGACACGACGAGGCTGTCGACATCGAGCTGGTGGTTATTTTCGGCGTTCGCGATCGCGCTATCGAGGCACTTCTTGACGTCCTTCGCGATGCGCTTCTTCGAGAAGGTCAGATCGGCAAGCGCAGCCGCGACCTTCTTGCCGCGGATGAGACCCGCGACGAGGTCGAGCTTGCGAGGAGATACGCGCAGGTTGCGCGCGATCGCCTTCGCCTCGTTGTCCTTCAGAACTCGTTTTCTGGATGGCTTGCCCATGACTGTGCTCGATTAAACCTTCTTGGCCTTCTTGTCGGCGGCGGTGTGGCCGGTGAAGGTGCGGGTCGGCGAGAACTCGCCGAACTTGTGGCCCACCATTTCTTCAGACACGAAAACCGGAACGTGCTTCTGGCCGTTGTAGACGCCGAAGGTCAGGCCGACGAACTGCGGCAGGATCGTGGAGCGGCGGCTCCAGATCTTGATCACATCCGAGCGGCCGGACGCGCGGGCTGCATCTGCCTTCTTGAGCAGATAGCCGTCGACGAACGGGCCTTTCCATACCGAACGGGTCATCGGTTACGCCTTCTTCTTCCGCGCGTGGCGGTTCGCAATGATGAATTTGTTGGTGCGCTTGTTCTTGCGCGTCTTCTTGCCTTTGGTCGGGAAGCCCCACGGCGTGACCGGATGACGGCCACCCGAGGTGCGGCCTTCGCCGCCGCCGTGCGGGTGATCGA
>CAZFPR010000096.1:0-11003 GCA_964521045.1 uncultured Hyphomicrobiales bacterium | reverse complement strand
TGCCGAAACTGACGCTCGTGATCGGCGGATCGTATGGGGCCGGCAACTACGGCATGTGCGGCCGCGCGTTTTCTCCGCGCTTTCTTTTCACCTGGCCGAATGCCCGTGTCTCGATCATGGGCGCGGAGCAGGCGGCGTCGGTGCTCGCGACCGTGCGGCGCGACAACATCGAGGCCGAAGGCAAGAAATGGAGCGCGGAAGAGGAAGCCGCGTTCAAGGCGCCGGTCATCCAGCAGTACGAAGAACAGGGCGATCCCTATTTCGCGACCGCGCGGCTCTGGGACGACGGCATCATCCAGCCTTCGGAAACGCGGCGTGTGCTGTCGCTTGCGCTCGCGGCTTCCCTCAACGCGCCGGTGCCGGAAACGAAATTCGGCGTTTTCAGGATGTGACGATGTTGGATAAATCCTCCGCGCCCGCGCGCTCGATCTATTTCTCCGAGGAACACGAACAGCTGCGCGCGCAGCTGCGCCGCTTCGTCGAGCAGGAAGTGAAGCCGCACGGTCTCAAGTGGGAAGAGCAGGGCTATGTCCCGCGCGAGGTCTTGCAGAAGATGGGCGCGCTCGGCTTTCTCGGCATCCGCTATCCGTCCGAATACGGCGGTTCGGAGATGGATACGCTCGGCACGGTCGTGCTCGCGGAGGAACTCGGGCGCTCTACTTTCGGCGGCTTCGCGATCACCGTGCTAGTGCATACCGATATGGCGGGCGTGCATATCCTGCACGCGGGAACGCCTGCGATGAAAGCGAAGTTTCTGCCTGATGTCGTCGCCGGAAAAAAGATCGTTGCGGTCTGCGTGACCGAGCCCTTTGCGGGCTCGGATGTAAAAGGCATCCGCACCACCGTGCGGCGCGAGGGGAATGAGTACGTCATCAACGGCTCGAAGACCTTCATCACGAACGGCGTGTATGCCGATCTCTATTGTGTCGCGGCGAAGTCGGACCCCAAGGCGCCGCCATCGCAGAGCGTGTCGATGATCCTGGTGGAGAAGGGCACGCCCGGTTTTTCGGTGGCGCGTCCGCTCGACAAGCACGGCTGGCGCTCGTCGGATACTGCCGAGCTTTCCTTCGATAACTGCCGCGTGCCCGCCGAAAACATTCTGGGGCAGGAAGGCCGCGGTTTCTATTCGATCATGAAGAATTTCCAGAACGAGCGCACGACCATCGGTGCCATGTGCATCGGCGAGTGTTCGGCTGCGCTGGAGTTGACGCTCGACTGGGTAAAGAACCGGGAAGCGTTCGGCGCGCCGCTGTGGTCGAAGCAGGCGATCCGCCAGCGCTTGTCGGAACTGGCCGGCCGCGTCGAGGCGGGCAGGCAGCTTGTTTATCACGCGGCGTGGCTGGACGCGCAGGGGCATGACGCCACGAAGGAAGTCTCGATGGTGAAGGCCTACTGCGGCGAACTCGTGAACGAAGTCATGTACGACTGCGTGCAATTCCACGGCGGGCTCGGCTTCATGCGCGAAAGCGCGATCGAGCGCATGAGCCGCGACGCGCGCGTACAGGCGATCGGCGGCGGCGCGACTGAAGTGATGTTGGAGGAAGTCGCGAAGCGGATGTGATCTAGTTCTTCTAAAACGCGCAGTGTTCGGAAGGGGGATTCGGGCATGGCACCGCAAATTACGTTCTACGACTGGGCGCCTTCGCCGTTCTGCATGAAGGTTCGCGCGATTCTGGACTACAAGAAGATCGCCTATACGCGCGTGAACCCGCTGGGCCGTGCGACCATCGAGATCAGGCGGCGCGGCAAGATCGGCAAAGTGCCTGCGCTCGACATCGATGGAAGATTGATCGTCGATTCCACGGACATCGCCTACGAACTGGAGAAATTGTTTCCGCACCCTGCGATTATTCCGTCCGAACCGAGGCAACGTGCGCTTTGCCATGCGCTGGAGGACTGGTGCGACGAGTCGCTATACTTCATCAATCTCTATTACCAGTGGCATGAACCCGAAGGGCGCAAGAATCTCAGCAAAGCCTTCGGAACGAGCATTCTCGGCAGACTGTTTCAGGCGCGGTACAGCTCGCTGATCCTCCGGTAGTTGAAAGGGCAGGGCACGCTTCGGAAATCGCCGGAGCATGTGCTTTCCGATTTGCAGCGTCATCTTTCGGCGATCGAAGGACTTCTGAGCGGCGGGCCTTATCTGATGGGCGATAAGCCCTATCTCTGCGACTTTGCGCTTCTGGGTCAGTTGATCTATCTCGGGCGAACGCCTGTCGGCGCTAAACTTCTAGCCAACAACACTGCGATTGATGGTTTCCGGAAAGCAATGAAGTCTGCGCAGGGAATTTGATCGTTGTTGCATCGCACGCTTATGGTATTCGCCGATCGACAACTTCCCCCGATTTCGCTGTTAAAAATTCTTCTCCCGTGACAGGCTTGTAACTCTACGGGGTTGGGGAACACCGCATGAAATCCGAATTGCGCATGCTGCCGCATTTGGCGGCAGTGACCTGTGCCGTCTGGCTTGTGGCCGCCTCAAGTGTTGTCGCGCAGGCGCCTGCACCCTTGCCGAGCGATCAAATTCTCGATCACGACCGCGCCACCCCGGCGCGCAAGGCCTGCTTCGAATTTCTCGGCATGCGCAGAGAGCAACCGGAAAACGCGTGACCGAAGAGATGCCCGACCTGACGGGCCGCAATATCTGTTTGTATGCAAGGAAGTATGGCTATCAGGGTGCGGTCGAATAGAACCCGCAATCTGACATCCTCATCGGCATCTAGGGGGTTTTCGATATGACAAGGGTATTATTTCTTGTTTTTGCTTTCGTCTTTTCCGGGTCTTCGGCATTCGCCCAGCTTCCAGAGGCTGTGTTGAAATCGAAAGAGATGGCAGCCGCGCGCATCTGTATGAAAAATCTTCTCGATGACGGAAAGAAAGCGAACCTCGAAGCGGACGGAAAGCTCTCGGAGACGTTTGTCCTGAATCCGGCGCGCGAGCCGTTGCTGCCCATCGCCGCCGATCTGGCGAAATGCATGAAGGACGCTTTCCCGAATAGCGATGTGCGCAATCAGAAGGGGACCAACCTTCCGCATCGCGTCTGGTGGGTGAATATCGAGGGCATCTATATTTATTGTGCGACGCCCGAGGGCCCCAACACCAAGGATGGCGTTAGCCCGCTCGGCGGTAGTGGTCCGCAGCGCGCGTGGCAGGGCATCTATGCCCGCTGCCAGGTTGGAAGGGTGCTTACGCCGTAGCTTCGGTTATCATTTAAGCTGCGTTGCGGACGAGCGATCGGCGGCAACGCGACCGAATAGCGGCTGGTAGCGAATCTTCAGGGACGTCGAGAATCATTCATGAAGAAACTTATTTATTCGATACTCGCGCTATGCTGTTTTTCGACCGCCGACGTTTCCGCGCAGATTAAAATTCCGGACTCGGTTCGCGCATCGAGGCCGCTTACCGAACTTAGAAAGTGTATCAATACTCTTCTTGAGAATGCCAAAAAAGAAAACCTCGAAGCGGATCGGGATCATACAATCACTGTAGTAATGCATCCAACACGCGAACCGCTTATTCCACACGCCAAAGACGTTTTTCTCTGTCTCTATTTTGCGCTTCCGCGATCGACCGAGTATGTTCAAAAGAACAGCAAGTTACCGCATTATGTATGGTACGCTGAGGTCGATGGCTTCGTAATTTTTTGCGCCACACTGGCCCCGCCACATAGCAGGGACTATATCACGCAGGTTGGCGGTAACGGGCCGAAGCGCGCATGGTATTCAATTTATATTCCTTGCCGCATCGGCAAAGAAATTAGCCTGAACTAACCGCCAGTCTGTGGGGGCAGGGGAGGTTCCCCAAACACCTTCCACCTTTCCTCCACCTGTCTCCTGATCTCGTCCGCGCTCGCGGGGATGACGTCGTGATGCAATGCGAGTTGCATCGTGTTCTCGTCTCTAGGCAAAAACCATGCACCCCAGCCGGGGCCGCGCATGATGATGTTGCTGACGTGGACGACGCGGTCGTAGAAGAATTTCGAGACGAGTATCACCGTCACGCCGGTGTAAGTCTCCATGCGGCCCCGCATCTTGAAATGAATGTCGATGGTATCGACCCCGCGCACCTCTTTCCACGGCACGATGAAATCCTCGGTCGTGACGCGGTATATGATGCCTTCCGGCAGCAGTTCGATCAGGGCCGAGTTCGGTTCTACCATTCTATAGATATCGTAGAAGCAAAACCCCAGGAACACGATGCCGGCGATGGCGAAGCCCCAGCGCTCGAGTTCGCTGTCGGCGAGCCACACGACGACGGCAGCCGCAGCCGTGCCGATGGCGAACACGATCATCCGCTTGCGGTGGAGTTTCGTGCGGCTCCAGACCAGCCGCGCGTTCACATCGATATAGGCGTCACGCAAGATGACGGTCTCCTTGCCTGCAAGAGACTACGATATGTGTTTTCTCGAACGACTGCCAAAAACAAAATTCAGTATCGCGTCCCGGCGGAGGCCGTACTCGCAAGTTCGAGGAGAACAGAGCGGGCTGCCGAACTCGCTCGCGCCCCGTGCGTTATCACTTGAGGAGGGCGGAGTTCACGAAGAGGAGTACGGCATGGCAGTCAAAGACAAGATCGCCGGGCACATGGAAGTCGTCGGTTCCGACGGCAAGCACGTCGGCACGGTCGATCACCTCGAAGGCGTCAACCAGATCAAGCTCACCAAGAACGATCCGGCGTCCAAAGGCACGCACCACTTCATCCCGGTCGACTGGGTCGAGCATGTGGACGAGAAGGTTCACCTGACGAAGACGAGCGCGGAAGCGTTCCAGCAGTGGGTCTAGGTTCGCGCGCCTGACAAAAAAAGAAGCCCGGCTGGGGGAGAGCCGGGCTTCTGCATTTTCCGGAATGTGCGAGGGGGGAACGCCATTCCGGTCGGGGGAAGAGAGAAAGTTAGCGAATTACGTGGGCTGCCACCGTTCAACTGGTCGTGAGGCGGCGCCATTCGCCGCGCACGCGATCCGAGAACTGCTGCCAGTTCTGCGAAACGATGTCCCAGTTCACCATGTGGCGAGTGGAGGTCGTGTTTTCAACACCCACGATGGCTGCACGATTGTCGGCGGCGTAGGCCGTCAGCACGGTCAGCGCGACGCCGACGAAGATGCCGAGAAGGAAGCGCATTGAAGAATATCTCCCGTTTGTCGGGCAGATAACGCCTTGGAGGGGCAGAGGTTCCCGGGCTTCCGTAACGTCAGGTTGCCGCGGCGGCAGGCTCATGCAAAAGGGGGGCGGTCTCATGCCAAAAATGCATGGGGCGGTTACGCTGGCTGGGTGCTAGAAGCCGCGCCGTTTCGGCTTTTTTGCAGTGCGAGAAGCGAAGAAATCATGGCCATGACCCCTTCTGACGCCGATACCGCGTCAGTACCGGCCGATCCCCACGGATCTACCGCCAAGCCCAGTCATCTCGCCCTTGTGGTGGGTGCGGTCGGCGTCGTCTACGGCGACATCGGCACCAGTCCGCTTTACGCGTTTCGCGAGGCCATTGCGGCGGCCACCGGCTCGCATGAGGGCGTCATCAGCACGGTAAGCGAAGCCACGGTGCTTGGCCTTCTGTCGCTCATCATCTGGGCGCTCTTGTTCGTCGTCACCGTCAAATACGTGATTTTTCTTCTGCGGGCCGACAACAGCGGCGAGGGCGGCACGCTCGCGCTGATGGCGCTCGCGCAGCGCGGGCTCGGGAGATCCAGCCCGCTCATTCTGATGTTCGGGCTGATCGGCGCGGCGCTGTTTTACGGCGACGCCATGATTACGCCGGCGCTCTCCGTGCTCTCCGCGGTCGAAGGCCTGAAGATCGCGACACCGCGGCTCGAGCCGTTCGTCGTTCCCATCGCTCTCGTGATCCTGATTGCGCTGTTCGCCGTGCAGTCGCGCGGTACCGCGAGCGTTTCGAAGCTGTTCGGACCCGTCACGGTAATCTGGTTCTTGGCGCTCGCTGTTGGCGGGCTCATCCACATTGCGGACAGCCCGATCGTGCTGGCGTCGTTTAGCCCGCACTACGCGATCGCGTTCATGCTCAATAACGGATGGGTTGCGCTGTTCACGCTGGGCGCGGTCGTGCTGGTGGTGACCGGCGCGGAAGCGCTGTACGCGGACCTCGGTCACTTCGGTCGCCGTCCGATCCAGGATGCATGGCTCTGGCTCGTGCTGCCTGCGCTGCTCTTGAACTATCTCGGGCAGGGCGCGCTCGTGCTGCATGATCCGAAGACGATCAGCAATCCATTCTATCTGCTCTATCCGAATTGGGCGCTGCTGCCGATGGTGTTCCTCGCCACCTGCGCGACCGTGATCGCGAGTCAGGCGGTGATTACCGGCGCCTATTCGCTCGCGCAGCAGGCGATCCAGCTCGGCTTGCTGCCGCGCTTCGAAATCAAACATACCTCGGCATCGCACTACGGGCAGGTCTACCTCTCTCGCGTCAACTGGTTCCTGCTGATCGGCGTCGTCCTGCTGGTCGGCATCTTCCACACATCGAGCGCGCTCGCGACCGCCTATGGCATCGCGGTGACCGGCACGATGCTGATGACGACGCTGATGGCATTCGTCGTCGTCCGGCGGATCTGGAAGTGGAGTTTGCCGGCATCGCTGTCCTTGCTGGTGCCGCTGCTCATCATCGATATCGCCTTCTTCGGCTCGAACCTTCTCAAGTTCCACGATGGCGGCTGGGCGCCGATCTCGATCGCTGCCTTCATCGTTCTTGTCACGCTCACCTGGCGGCGCGGCTCGCGGCAGTTGTTCGAGAAGACCCGGCGTCAGGAAGTGCCGCTCGAATCGCTGGTCAAGAACCTCGACAAGAAGGAAATTCATCGCGTTACCGGTACCGCGGTATTTCTTACGAGCGATCCGGAGAACGCGCCGACCGCGCTCCTGCACAGCCTGAAGCACTACAAGGTGCTGCACGACCACAACGTGATCCTGACGGTGGTGACCGCGGACACTCCGCGCGTCGCGCTGGAAGAGAGGGTGGAACTCGAGGCGGTCAGCAAGACGTTCTCGCGGGTAAAAATACGCTACGGCTTCATGGAAAGCCCGAATATCCCGAAGGCGCTCGCGATCGCCCGGAAGGCCGGCTGGACCTTCGACATCATGTCGACGTCGTTTTTCCTGTCCCGCCGCACGCTCCGGCCTGCCAAGAACTCGTTGATGCCATATTGGCAGGACAAGCTCTTCATATCGCTTGCCCGCACGTCGGACGATGCGACCAATTACTTCCAGATTCCGTCCGAACGGGTCGTGGAAGTAGGCACGCAGGTCGCAATCTGACATCTGCAAGAGCGGGTGGTTCCGTGCCGGGGCTGCGTTAACGAAAAAGTCCTTGGCGTCGGAAAATTTGTCACTATTTTCGACTAGCCGGATTCCTTCAGGCGGCGCGGCAGATGCGGTAAGATTGTTCCATGGACCTGAATAACCTCTTCGCTGGGGTAACTCTGACATTGCCGGGGTGGGCTCTCGCTTCCGCCGGCGTCGTCGTGTTTCTGCTCCTCATTCTGATCCTGCGTTCGCGCGCTGACCGCGGCGGTCTCGCGACGCTCGCGCAACTGTCTCTCGTTGCCGTGATCGCGGGTGCGGCCTATTTCGGTCTCAAGCTTTACGAAGACAATTCGCGGCTCTCGGAGCGGATCGCACTCGAGGAGCGCGCCTCGGTGCTGCTCGCGCAGTCGGGCCAGCCGGACTCCGTGCTGGGCTGCCTCAACGTGTCGCTCGCGCCTGCCTTGGACGACGCCTGCGAGAAGGCCGTGTTCGCGGAGCCGCAACGCATCACCTCGGCGATTTCCGTAATCGCTGACCGCCTGACGCTCATGGAAGATATCGATGCGTTTGCCGCGCGTGAGCCTGCATTCGCGCAACGCTTCGAGCCGCTGCGCCGCTCGCTCGAAAGCGATCCTTACGGGATCGTCTCGCATGTGCTTTCGGCCCAGTTTAAATGTCTGCCGGATTCATGTCCGCGTCTGCGCATTTTCAAGGACGCCGAAAAGATCAAGGCCAATCTTTCAAACCGTGCATTCGACCGGCTTCTCCTGAAGCATAGGGAAAGCTGGGCGAAGAACCCGGCGAGCGATCAGTTCGGCGAAGTGTCGGACATCCTGACGCTTGGCATGCGGCCGGATAACAGCGAAGCGCTGAACTGGGGCGAGCAGGAGGCTTCGCAGACTCCGCCCGAGCCGTTCGTGCCGCAGGCTACGACCGGTACACAGCCTGCGCCGCAGGCACGGCCCGGCGAAGCCGGAAAGAACGCAAAGCAGCAGAAAGCCGCGCCGGCAAAACAGAAGCAGCAGCCGGTTGCAGGCGAGCAGAAGAAACAGACGCCGCCTGCCGCCGCGCAGGCGCGTAAAAAGGGCGGCCCGCCGGAGCCGGTCGGAGGGCTCCCGCGCGTGACGTCTCGACATGGCCTGAGCGAGCCTGACGACGAGGACGACACGCCTGCGCCGTCACCGCCTCCGCAGGAACAGCAGAAACGTTCACCGTTCGGCATCTTCGGCCGCTGATCCGCGGAAATGTCAGGCGCGGGCTGGCGGTCGTGACCGTCCGCGCTAGTATGCGGGCAAAATGAACGCCAAAACCGATTTTCCTCTCCGCTCCGTCCTGATCGCCAACCGGGGCGAGATCGCGTGCCGCGTGATCCGCACCGCCAAAGCAATGGGGATGCGCACGATCGCGGTCTATTCGGACGCCGACCGCAACGCGCTCCATGTGAAGCTGGCGGACGAAGCCTATGCGATCGGTCCGGCGCCTGCGCGCGAGAGCTATCTCGTGATTGACAGGATCATTGAGACGGCGAAGCGCGCGAAGGCAGACTGCATTCATCCGGGTTACGGATTTTTGTCGGAGCGCGCGGAATTTGCCGAGGCCTGTGCCGCCGCCGGTATAGTTTTCGTAGGACCGCCGCCCGCTGCCATTCGCGCGATGGGACTAAAAGGCGAGGCGAAGGCACTCATGGCGAAAGCCAATGTGCCTGTGCTGCCCGGCTACCACGGCGACAAGCAGGACCCGAAATTTCTTAAACAGAAAGCTTATGAGACCGGCTATCCGGTGCTGATCAAGGCAGCGGCCGGTGGTGGCGGCAAAGGCATGCGCCGCGTCGACAAGCAGATCGATTTCGACAACGCGCTCGAAGCCGCGAAGCGCGAAGCCGAGGCGTCGTTCGGCAACCCAGATGTCCTGATCGAGAAGTATGTCGCGAGCCCACGCCATATCGAGGTGCAGGTCTTCGCCGATACGCGCGGCAACATCGTGCATCTGTTCGAACGCGATTGCTCCGCACAGCGCCGTCACCAGAAAGTCATCGAGGAAGCGCCTGCGCCCGGCATGCCGGAAGACGTGCGTGCGCACGTGACGAAAGCGGCAATCGAGGCCGCCCGCGCGGTGAATTATGTCGGCGCAGGCACCGTTGAGTTTCTCGCCGACGGTTCGAAAGGCCTGCGTGCGGACGCGATCTGGTTTCTCGAAATGAACACCCGCCTTCAGGTCGAGCATCCGGTCACCGAGTTGATCACCGGGACCGATCTCGTGCACTGGCAGTTCCTGGTCGCGGCCGGCGAGCCGCTGCCGCTGCCGCAGGAGAAGATCAAAATTCACGGCCATGCCGTCGAGGCGCGCATCTACGCGGAAGATGCCGCGCGCGGCTTTTTGCCTTCGACCGGCAGACTGTCGGCACTTCGCTTTCCTGCGGGCAACGGCATCCGTGTCGACAGCGGTGTAGAGGCGGGCGGCGAAGTTACGCCGTTCTACGATCCAATGATCGCGAAACTGATTACCTATGGCGCAACACGCGAGCAGGCGTTCGGCCGAATGTCGGAGGCGCTCGGCGGCACGGTTGTGACCGGCCCGCGCAGCAACGTCGAATTTCTCAAGGCGCTATCGGACAGCGCCGAGATGCGCGCAGGCACGGTCGATACCGGATATATCGAACGCAATCTCGAAACCCTCACGAAACCGGCAGAGACCGACTTTGCGGCTGCGGCGTTTGCGGTCGAGGAACTGATGCGGCGTGAGCAGGCGAAACAACGGGAGGCGGCTGGCCGCTTGACTGCTTCGACCCGCCGGTCGCCGTGGAACGCGCTCGACGCCTATGATTTCGGCGGAACGCGGGATATTCCGGTCGCGGTGCTCGTGAACGGCACCCGTTTTGTTGCGCGCGTAGAACAGAAGGGAAGCGCGCTTCGGGCGACCGTGAACGGCGCCGCCGCGACTCCTAGCGAATTCGTCGAGGCGGGCGACATGCTGATCGCAATTCGCGAAGGCAAGCAGACCGCAGTGAAGTTCGCGGAGCTGTCGAGCGCCGATCTCGGCCGCGCGTCCGGGAATGGCGCCTTGAGCGCGCCCATGCACGGCAAGGTTCTGAGCGTGTCGGTCGCCAAAGGCGATAAGGTCGCCAAAGGCCAGCGTCTCATGGTGCTGGAAGCGATGAAGATGGAACACGCGCTCGACGCCGCGACAGACGGGATCGTCGTGGATCTGTCCGTCGCGGCAGGCGATCAGGTCGCGGAAGGCGCGCAACTCGTGCTGATCGAGCCGGAGAAAAAGCCGGCGGCAAAAGCGGGCGCCTGAAGTTTGCGTCAGCCGAGGATGAAGGTGACCTTCATGTTCACCCGGTACTCGTCGATCTTGTTGTCCTTGACCGTAGCTTTCTGTTCCTGAATCCAGACACTTTCGATCCCCCGCACCGTTTCCGCGGCACGAGAAATTCCGGTCTGGATCGCGTCTTCGAAGCTTTTCTTGGAAGCGGAAGTGATCTCGATGACTTTTGCGACGGCCATGACTTCCTCCATTTTTGTATTCGGCAATGAGATACGCGATGGCAGCCGAGGTCAAGGATTGTGATTTTCAGCTACGAGCAGGTGCAACAATTTTCGAATTTGTCTAAGAAGTGATTCATGGCGTTGCATCTCATCAAGCTCTGCGTGGGCGTGGATTCCATTCGCGAACTCGACGAATGGATCAAGGAACGAATGGCTGACAAGAAAAAGAAGAAGAAGCCGCTCGAGCACCTCAATACGAAAAGCATGATG
>CAZFPR010000095.1:1338-11056 GCA_964521045.1 uncultured Hyphomicrobiales bacterium | reverse complement strand
ATCGCGAAGGAAACCGGCGCGAAGATCGGCGGCACGCTCTATTCGGATGCGCTATCGGATGCGGGCGGCCCCGCGCCGACTTATCTCGAGATGATGCGGCACAACGCGAAGACGATCGCGGCGGCGCTGCGCTGAGAATATCCCTCCCCCTTGCGGGGAGGGATACATTAAGATCATCGGAACTGTGTCGGCGGGGGCGGCGCTGCGCTAGGCCGCGCGCCGTGCCGAGAGCGTTTTCATTGCGCGTGCCGCGAACAGGCCGCTGCACAGCCCGAGCACCGCGCTGACGATGCCGATGAAAGCCGGCGTGCCGGTGAGGGAAGGGTTCACCGCGCGGGTAACGCCGACGACGAAACGCGCAAGAAAAATCGTCATCATGAGCACGAGCGGAACGAAGCTTCCGCCCACTTCGAATTTCTGCTGCCCGCGGTCATAGCGCACGGCCGAAGGCGCGCGAAATACGAACTGGTTCAGAACGAAAGCCGCGAGGACGCCGAGCGCCCACGCCGTCAGCGGAAGTGGATTGGCGCCGAACATTCCCAAAATCGCCGAAAGCGACAGCGGGATCATGATCGCGGGAAGCACGAAAACCAGCACGCGCGAAACCATGCGTGTGCGGGTCTGCGATAGACCGAGGACGAGCAACAGGACGAAGATGCCCCACACCCAGTAGGGCGTGTTCTGTAAAATTCCCATAATCATAATGAATCCCCCGCGTCGAAGCGGTGAGATTGTTAGCGCAACTGCATCGCGAACGACAAGAGGGCGGCTGCCCGGGGCGGCGCTTCGCTAGAGCTTGTAGAGACGCACGGCGTTGTCGGTGCCGATCTTCCTTGCGAGCGGTGGCGGAAGATTATTCAGCAGGTGCGCGGCGCTGCCGATACGCGGCTTGTTTCCCTGCGAAAGGGTCCGCAGCGGCACTCCCTCCGGGATATAGGATGCCAGAAAGAACGCATCTGCGCCCATGACGAAGCGGTCGGAGTGGCGGTCCAATAGCGTGCGCCACTGCGGCTCGAACGTCTGCGGTGCTGTCATGATCGCGTTGCGGAGTTCGAGGCCGAACGGCAGTTTGTTCGCGCCGGGCGGCAGCGGGCGCAGGCTCATGTACAAATTGGAATGGGCGTCCATCAGCCGGCTGATCAGTTCGGCGGTCATATGACCCGAGAAATCCGAACCGCCATGCGCCCAGACGATTTTGCAGTTGCGATTGTGCGCGAGCATTCGTTCGAAGGAAGGAATGTTTCCTTTCAGCGTGTTCGGATTTTTCGTGCTCTTGAGCCAGCTCGGTTTCGGCACTGTATCGCTTCCGGGGATCGCATCCATGTGCAGGTCGATGACAAGACCGTGCTTGCCGGCGACTTCCATGAGCGCGAGCATTAGCGGATGTTCGGGAGATTGTTCTTCGAACTGCTGGTTCGGTACCAGCGAGAAATGAAGGAGCGCGATCTCGCCAAAACCTGCCGCTCCGGCCTCGACCATGCGTTCCGCCGCATCGACAAACTGTTTGCGAACCGCGGGTGTCACGGCGTTGGCTTTGGTATGCTGAAGGATGGGATTGAGATAACCGCCGCCGCCGAGAAAACCGAAACGATCCCTGTGCTGTAGCGCGAACGGACGATAGTCGGGTATGTCGTAGAGCATCGGCACTTTCTCGCCGAAGGGCGGCGGGAAGATTACCGCTTTCTTCAACCCGTATTTATCCATCTCCTTCAGCGCGATGCTCGTGGCTTCTCCAAAAGCGCGCTTTGGCCCGCCGATGATGTGGGTGTGAACATCGATCCAATCCGATTTCGGATGTGGCTGAGCTTCCGCAGCGAGCGGCAAGGAAGCGGTGGCTGCGGCAGCGCCGGCCACGAAATCGCGTCTTGAGATTTTCATCCTGATCTCCCGCTGCGAGTTTCACGCACGGGAGATGCCGGGGTCAATTCATTTGACGGAAGCGGATCGCATTACCGCAACTGTGTCGGCGGCGGGAGCGGCGGTGCGGACTGCTGCTGTTGTTGCGGCTGCTGCTGATACTGTTGCGGGCGCTGCTGGTACTGTTGCTGCGGCTGAATCTGCTGCGGCGCCTGCTGGTTCTGTGCCGGGAGGTTCTGCTGCGCGCTGATGACGACGACCTTGGTGCCGACGGGCGTGCGCAGATAGAGATCCGCGATTTCTTCGTTCAGCAGACGGATGCAGCCGGAGGAAACGTTGGTGCCGATCGTCCACGGCTCCGCGGTGCCGTGAATGCGGTAGAGCGTATCCTTGTTGCCTTCGTAGAGATAGAGCGCGCGTGCGCCGAGCGGATTGTCGTAGCCGCCTTCCATGCGCTCCGGCAGTTCGGGCTGGCGCAGCCGCATTTCCTTCGGCGGCACCCAGGCCGGCCATTCGGCGACACGGCCGACGATTGCGTTGCCGGCCCAGCCGAAGCCTTCACGTCCGACACCGACGCCATAGCGGATCGCCTGCCCGCCTTCGCGAAGCAGGTAGAGAAAATAATTCTTCGCATCGACGACCAGCGTGCCCGGCTGCTCCGAGTGGCGGAACGGCACGAGCTGCCTGCGGAATTCCGGATTCAGGAATTCCTGACGCACCTTGCGGATCGGGAATTGCGGATCGGGAATGGCGTCCGGCAGATACCATTGTTCGATCGCGGCCTTGTCGTGCGGACCTTCCGGGATCGGCGGTCCCTCGCCGGGTGCGCGCTGCTGTTGTTGCTGCTGGGCGGGCTGCTGGTTCACGTTCGCGGGCGGACGGTCGGTCGGATAGCGTTCCTGACGGAACGGCGGCGGAAGCGAAGGGAAGTTCTGCGCAAGCGAAGGCACCGTGCCTGCGGCGAGTGCCGCGGCGCTCGCGAGAAAGTGCCTGCGCGAAATCGTGTTCTTCATGCCTGTGGTGGTCCTGATCCAGCCTGCCGTAAACCGCGGGGCCCGAACCCGGGTTCCGTTACGCCCTGTTTGCGGTATTTGGCTCCGTTTTTCCAGTTCTGCGAGGCTCGCGAGGCGATAAAATGGCAGTCTATAAGCTGCCCGCACACCGGATTGTGAAGGAATGACCGCAAAAGCTGCCACTGCCTCGGATGCCGCGCTGAAACAGGTCTGGGGTGCGGAGAACTACGAGAAGAACGCCCGCTTCGTCTCCGACATGACGAGCGAGGTCGTTGGCTGGCTCGCCCCAATGGGCGGGGAGCGGATTCTCGATCTCGGCTGCGGCGACGGGGTGCTTACCGAGAAACTCGTGCAGGCCGGCGCGATCGTCACCGGCGCGGACAACAGCGAAGCGCTGCTCGCCGCCGCGCGCAAGCGCGGGCTCGACGTGCAGTTCAAGGACGGCCAGGCGCTCGACTACGGGCCCGAATTCGACGCCGTGTTTTCGAACGCGGCGTTGCACTGGATGACCCGCGCGGAAGATGTCGTGAAGGGTGTGGCCCGTGCGCTGAAGCCGGGCGGCCGTTTCGTCGCCGAGTTCGGCGGACACGGCAACATCGCGGCGATCGTGACGGCGCTTCGCGCGGTCGCGCTTGCGCACGGCAAGGATCCCGCGCGGGCGGCGGGATGGTTTTATCCGACGCCCGCGGAATATCGCGCGCTTCTGGAAGCCAATGGATTTGCCGTGGAACGGATTGGCCTGTTTCCGCGCCCGACGCCGCTGCCGACCGGCCTCAGCGGCTGGCTCTCGACGTTTCGCGAGAGCTACTTCGACCAGTGGCCGGAAAGCGAACGCGGAAGCATCGTCGCCGAGATCGAGAATCTGCTGGCGCCTGCACTGCGCGATGCCGCCGGCAACTGGACTGCGGATTACGTCCGGCTGCGCATCGCCGCGGTTCGCGTGTAGAAAAACTTAGCTCTTGCCGCCGGACTTGATGCAGGCGGCAATTCTGCCCTGCGCTGCTTTGCGTTGTGCTTCGGAAGCCGGCACCTTCGGGTCTAGACTGTGAATAGCCCGGCAACGATCGGCTACAGAGCCCTGCGCTTCGACAGGAGCGAAGGATGTAAGAAAGCCGATGGCGACGGCGATACCCACTCCTGCAATCAAGTACTTCATTTTTTCTGTCCCTGACGTCTTTATTCTTCGACTAGCTTATTGCCAGTCTACTAAGCCTGACACGGCCCTTCCGCCGCCTCAATCCCCGTGTTAACGACCGTCCTCATCTGATTTGAATGTCGGCAACTGGTCTTTGCGCAAGCGGCGGCGCTTCTCTGAATGATCCGAAATACACACCGTTTGATCGCAGCGGGCGTCATCTCCGCGACTTTAGCAGCGGGTTCCGCGCTCGGTCAGTTCCAGCCGCCACGTCCGCCGGCGGACGTGCAGCAGGCTCCGCTTCCTGCGCCCACGCAGCAGGAACAGCAAAAGCAGCAGCCGCCGCAACCGCAGCAGAAGGGTCCGCAGCTTCCGCCCGAACTGACGCGTCCTGCCGAGAAGCAGGAGAAACAGGAAAAACAAGAGAAGCAGGACAAGAAAGCGGCGACCAAGACGAAAACGAAGGCGAAGCAGAAGGACGGCAAGGAACTGCCGCCGCCGAGCACGACGCCGGAAACCCTGACGCAGACGCCGGAAGGCGAGCGCATCACGAATCCGACCGCCGTTTTCTCCGGGCTCGACAAGATCTCCGGGCGCATCATCCGCTTCGACGTGGCGCTGAACGAAACGGTGCAGTTCGGCGCGCTACAGGTGACGCCGCGAGCCTGCTACACGCGCCCGCCGACCGAAACGCAGAACACGACCGCGTTCGTCGAAGTGGACGAGATCACGCTGAAAGCGGAAATCCGCCGCATCTTTTCGGGCTGGATGTTCGCGAACTCGCCCGGCCTGAACGCCGTCGAACATCCGATCTATGACGTCTGGCTGATCGATTGCAAAACCACGCCGCCGTCGACCACGCCGTCCGAGGGCCAGCAGTAATACTGCGCGTGTCCGGCGACGGCTTTCGCAAGCAGGTTCTGGTATTCGACGCGCGAGATTTCGGCGGCGCCCATGCTTTTCAGATGCTGGGTGATGAACTGCGCGTCGAGCAGCTTGAACCCGCCCATCTTCAGCCGCGCCACGAGATGCGCGAGCGCGACCTTCGAGGCATCGCGTTCGAAATGGAACATGCTCTCGCCGAAGAAGGCGGCGCCGATCTTCACGCCATAGAGCCCGCCGACCAGCCTGCCGTCCCGCCACGCTTCGACCGTGTGGCACTGGCGGCGGTCGAACAGCGCGCGGTAGAGCCTGCGGATGCGTTTGTTGATCCATGTGGAGTCGCGTCCGGCGGCGGGTGCGGCGCAGGCGTCGATCACGGCATCGAAATCGCGGTCGACGTGAACCTCGTATCTGTTCGAGCGGATCGTGCGCGCGAGCCTGCGCGAGATATGGAAGCCGCCGTCTAGCGGGATCACGCCGCGCGCCTCCGGCTCGACCCAGAACAGCGACGGGTCGTCGGCGCTTTCCGCCATCGGGAAGATGCCGACCGAATAGGCCTTGATCAGCACTTCGGGCGTGATTTCGACTCGGGGTTCGTCGTGGCGGGCCACGGTTACAGTCCTCAAACGGCAGCTTATAATAGCGCGTTTAACGTGCAGGGGAATCGTTCTCCCAAGGCTTTGTTTCGATTAGGGTGGGGCCGTGAAAAAGATTGCACAAGGCGCCGCGGTTGCCGCGCTAATGTATGCGCTTTCCGCGCTTTCAAGCGCCGCGCAACCGAAATGGATCGAGATAACGCCTTACGACAACTCGTTCGTTTTTGAAGTGCCTGAGAAGGTCTCCCCGGATCGCAAGGAACGCAATGTTTATGGTCTGCACACTGAAATTCTGACTTACAACACGACGGTGCAAAAGGGCGGCCATCTCTTTATTGCTATCCGCACTAGATTTCATCACATGGCAAAAATCGATGTAGGTAAGGAGTTACAGGATAACGCGGAAACGTTTTCCAAGCGTCTCAACGGCAAGATCATCTCACAGAAGAATTTTAACTGGAAGCGCAGCGAAGGAGACGAACTGCCGGCAATGGAGGTCTTGACTGAAACGACTCATGGCACCTTCCGCCAACTTTACCTGATGGATGGCAATGTTCTCTTCGCGTTGACGGCCGGTCCGAGCAAGCCTGAAAACGCCGCCGACATCGATCGCTTCTTCGCTTCGCTCAAAATTCCGAAGCGCTAGGTCTTCTCGTTGATTTCAAAGAGTCCGGCTGGATAATCGTTCGTCGGCACTTCGGCTGTGATCTCGATGCGATTTTCGCCGTGGCGGGATATGTGAGATGATCGTTCATTCATTTCACGTTCGTCATGGCCGGGCTTGTCCCGGCCATCCACGCCTTGCAGATTATCAATATGGCTTGGGTTTACATTTTGACTAACAGGCCGAACGGCACGCTTTATGTCGGTGTTGCCAACGATATTGTGCGTCGCATTTACGAGCATCGCCAAGGATCGGCTGACGGTTTTACCAAACGCTACGGGTTGAAGAGTCTCGTATACTTCGAAAAACACGAGACCATGCCATTGGCAATTCAACGTGAGAAAAACATGAAGCGCTGGCCTCGAGCTTGGAAGGCAAGGCTAATCAATGAGAGCAATCGAGATTGGCGCGATCTCTATGAGGAGGTTCAGTAAGGCGTGGATGCCCGGCACAAGGCCGGGCATGACGAGCATGGCAATTACGTCTTCTCCGCCAGATACCGCTCGAGCCAGTGGATGTCGTAGTCGCCGTTCTGGATGTCGGCGTTGCGCACGAGCGTCCGGAACAAAGGCAGCGTCGTCTTCACCCCGTCGACCACGAATTCGTCGATCGCGCGCTTGAGCCGCATCATGCACTCGTTACGGGTCTTGCCGTGCACGATCAGCTTGCCGATGAGCGAGTCGTAGTGCGGCGGAATCCGGTAGCCGCCATAGACGGCTGAATCGACGCGCACGCCGAGACCGCCCGGCGCGAAGTAATACTTGATGTTGCCGGGCGAGGGCGCGAACGTCAGCGGGTCCTCGGCGTTCACGCGGCACTCGATGGCGTGGCCGTTGAACTGCACTTCTTCCTGCGTGATCGAGAGCGATGCGCCGGAAGCGATCCGGATTTGCTCGGAGACGAGATCGAGGCCGGTAATCATCTCGGTCACCGGATGCTCGACCTGGATGCGCGTGTTCATTTCGATGAAGAAGAACTCGCCGTTCTCGTAGAGGAACTCGATGGTGCCGGCGCCGGAATATTTCAGCTCGCGCATCGCCTTGGCGCAGACTTCACCAATCTGCGCGCGCATCTCGAAATTAAGTGCGGGCGAGGGGCTCTCCTCGAACACCTTCTGGTGGCGGCGTTGCAGGGAGCAGTCGCGTTCGCCGAGATGGATCGCGTTGCCCTTGCCGTCGCCGAAAATCTGGATTTCGATGTGACGGGGCTTTTCGAGGTAACGCTCGAGATAGACCGCGTCGTCGCCGAACGCGGCTTTCGCTTCCGCGCGTGCGGAAGAAAGCGCTTCGGAAAGCGAGGCCTCGTCGCGCGCGACCTTCATGCCGCGTCCGCCGCCGCCGGCTGCCGCCTTCACGAGCAGCGGGAATCCGATTTCCTTGCCGACGCGCATGGCTTCTTCATAGGAAGACACGCCGCCTTCGGAGCCGGGCACGACCGGAATGCCGAGGCGCTTCGCTGTACGCTTGGCCTCGATCTTGTCGCCCATGATGCGGATGTGCTCGGCCTTGGGGCCGATGAAGCCGATGCCGTGCTCGGCGAGAATTTCCGCGAAGCGCGCATTCTCTGAAAGAAATCCGTAGCCGGGATGCACCGCGTCCGCGCCGGTGATTTCGCAGGCTGCCAAGAGCGAGGGAATGTTGAGATAGCTCTCGCGCGCGGGTGGCGGGCCGATGCAGACGCTCTCATCCGCGAGCTTCACGTGCATCGCTTCGGAGTCGGCGGTGGAGTGGACCGCGACGGTGGCGATACCGAGCTCCTTGCACGCGCGCAGCACGCGCAGCGCAATCTCGCCGCGGTTTGCAATCAGGACTTTATCGAACATCGCGTGCCACGCTCACTCGACGATGACCAGCGGCTGGCCGAATTCGACCGGCATGCCGTCTTCGATCAGTACATGCGTGACTTTGCCCGCCTTCGTTGCGGGGATCGCGTTCATGGTCTTCATCGCCTCGACGGTGAGGAGCGTCTGCCCGACCTTCACGGTGTCGCCGACATCCACGAAGACGCGCGCACCCGGCTCCGGTGAACGGTAGGCGGTGCCGACCATCGGCGACGTGACCGCGCCGGGATGATTGTTGAAGTTGACCTCGCTCGCCTCGACCGCGGCAGCAGCGGCACGCGGCGCGGCGACAGGCGCGCTGGCGGCCATCGGCGCGGCGATGGCGGTCGCACCGCGCGAGACGCGAACGCGCTGTGCGCCGTTCTGCACCTCGATTTCGGTCAGGCCGGTTTCGTTCAAGAGTTCCGCGAGATTGCGGACCAGCGAGGGATCGACCTGAATTTTTTTGCCAAACATTTTCTTATCCGTTGTTTTAGGCTTTTAGCGCGTTCGCTAATCCGTCGATGGCAAGTTCGTAGCCTTTCGGCCCGAACCCGCAGATGACGCCGCGCGCGACCGGCGATACGTAGGAATGATGCCGGAATTCCTCACGCGCGAAGATATTCGAGAGGTGTACCTCGACGACCGGGATGCCGATCGCTCGCACCGCGTCATGCAGCGCTACCGAGGTGTGGGTATAGGCGCCAGGATTGATGACGACGCCAGCGGCCTTGTCCTTGGCTTCGTGCAGCCAGTCCACGAGTTCGCCTTCGTGATTGCTCTGACGGAATACGATGCCGTGGCCGTTACGCTTCGCGGCGTCGAGACAAAGCTTTTCGATGTCCGCGAGCGTCGTCGAACCGTAGACGGCCGTCTCGCGGCTGCCGAGCAGGTTCAGGTTCGGCCCGTTCAGGACGTAGACGGTCGCCATCGGTCTCTCTTGCCGCAAGATAAAGGAAGTTCAGGCCGGCGCGACGTAAGCCGGCGCAGCGCGGTTTCGTTATAGAGAGGGCAGGCGGCGAGGGAAAGTCTAGACCAAGTCTTTGATTAATTTCAGCAATCGAGCTTGCCGCACTTGCGGACCTGGGCGATCCCCACGGCCAGCCGGTCATGCGGCAGCGCACCCGGAATCAACTGGTCGCCGAGGACGTAACTCGGCGTGCCCGAGATCGCGAGCGACTTGGCGAGTTCCTGCACCTCGTGCAGCGTCGCATCGACTTCCGGATTGGAAATGTCCTTCTTGATGCGCTCGATATCGAGACCCGCCGTCTTTGCGGCGGCGAGCGCCTGCGCGCCGTTCGCTTCGCCCTTGCCGCTCATGAGCGCGCGGTGGAAGTTCCAGTATTTCGAGGGGTCCTGCATGCGCACGGCGATCGATACGCGCGCCGCTTCCACCGAGCCTTCGCTCAAAATCGGGAGTTCCTTCAGCACGACGCGGAGGTTCGGATCGGACTTCAGGAGCTGGGAGATGTCGTTGACGGCGCGTTTGCAGTAACCGCAATTGTAGTCGAAGAACTCGACCAGCGTGACGTTGCCCTTCGGATTGCCGAGCACGATATCGTACTTCGACTCGTAAATATCCTTCTTGCGGCTCTCCAGCGCTTTCGTGCGAGCCGAGGTCTCGGCCATCTCCTGCTTCTTGCGAAGCTCCATGATGGCTTCCTGAATGATCTCGGGATTCTTCAGGAGATATTCGCGGACGATCTTCTCGATGTCCTCGGGCCGGAGGTAGTTCTGGGCCCGCCCGGAGCG
>CAZFPR010000095.1:0-1328 GCA_964521045.1 uncultured Hyphomicrobiales bacterium | reverse complement strand
ACGTTCCCGCGCCGGCAACGATCATGACGGCTGCGGCGGCAAGCGCAGAAATGCGGCTGGTCAGGGAAACGGTCGTCATAAGAATTGGCTCCTGGGATTGCGCGGTGTCAGCGCTGGCTGATTTTCGGAATTTCGAATTTTAGAATGTCGTCCGCGCGCAGCCAGCCGGGTGTGCCGACCTTGAAGGAACGTTGCGCGCGAGTGGCGAGCGTCTTCGCCGCCCTGAAGTCGCCGTCGTTGAAAGCGGCATAGGCGGCGGAAAGATCGGCGTTGGCACGGTCGCCGCTGATTTCGTACGCGCGAGCGAGCGAGCGGTGCGCGAAGGCGACGTTCGGCTCGCTTTGCAGGGCGAAGCGAAGTTCGCGGATCGCTTCCTGTGCGTCGTCGCGGTTTCCGCCCTGCACGAGCGCCTGCCCGAGCATCATGCGGATCAGGGCCGTGCCCTTCGAGAGTTCCACGGCCCTGCGCAAAGGCGCAATGGCATCGCGTGCGCGGCCGGACTCCAAGAGCACCTGACCCTTCAACTCGTGAAAATACGGATTGTTCGGCTGTGCCGCGATCAAGGCTTCGGTCTGACGGAGTGCGGCGCCGACATTGCCCCAGCGGTAATACGACATCGCGCGGGCATATTGCGCGGGCATCGAATTGTTGGACGGCGGGTAACGGCGCGCCAGCGCCTCCGGCTTTTCGAAGTAGCCCGCGATCTTTGCGCGCATCATGTCGTGGCGATGCTGCAATTCGGACGAGTCCTTCATGTTGTAGTGCGGGCTCGCGCGGGCGAGCGTCTCCAGCTGCGCGATGCGGTTCGTCGCCGTCGGATGCGAGAGCAGATAGGGGTCCACCTGCTGGGTGATGAAAAGCTGCTGTTGCTGGAAGCGCGCGAAGGTTTCGATCATGCCGCGCGAGGACTGGCCGGTCGCGTTGAGGTAGGTGATCGCGGCGCGGTCGGCGGCTTCTTCCTGACCGCGCTGATAGGAGAGGAGCGTGCGGCGGATCACTTCCTGCGGACCCATGATGACGCCGGGCGCAGCCTCGCCGACGCCGCGCGCGCCGGTTGCGGCACCCGCACCGAGTGCGGCAGCACCGAGCACCATCGCGATGATTGCAGCGGTTTGCGCGGAGGCAAGCTGATCGCGGATGCGTGCGAGATGCCCGCCCGCGATGTGGCCGGTTTCGTGCGCAAGCACGCCGATGATCTGGTTCGGAGTCGTCGACTCGTACAGCGCGCCGTAATTCACGAAGATGCGGCGGCCGTCGGCAACGAAGGCGTTGAATTCGCGGCTGTTGATAATGACCAGGAAATAAAATATATTGATACCACGATTGAA
>CAZFPR010000094.1:7409-11232 GCA_964521045.1 uncultured Hyphomicrobiales bacterium | reverse complement strand
AAATAGATTTCCTCGCCGCGCTCCACCCAGCCGACGAACCAGCCGATCTTGCTCTCGCCCGAGGGAATCCAGCCGGTCTTGCCGCGCAATGTGGCGTTCCCGATCTTCTCGAGGAACATGATGTCTTTCACGATCTCGGTGCTTTTCGGATTGACCGGCAGCCTGCCGCTCTCGAAGCGCGCGAGAAACTCGACCTGCTGAAGCGCGGAGATCCGCAGGCTGCCGTCGAGCCAGAACGAATCCTCGTTGCCGCCTAGGTTCGCGTTGCCATAACCGAACTGCGAAACATAGACACGCATGCGCGTCCGCGTGATCTGCCGCGCGATCTCCTGAAACATCCAGACTGCCGACGCGCGGAAGCCCGTGCGCAGCGTGTGATCCTTGTTCCACGCCTCGATCTCCCGCTTCACGCCGTCCCACTTGAAGACGGGATGATCGGCGTCCTTCACGACGCCGGTCTCCAGCGCGACCAGCGCATTCGGAATCTTGAAGCTGGATGCCGGGAGATAGCCTTTCGCGTGCCGCTCCCCGTTCACGACCGTGATGCGGTTCCTGCTTTTCTCCAGCATCACGAAGGTGCCTTCGGTGCCGGCGTCAGTGAACGCTTTGCGGAGATCGTCGCGCGCCGTCACCTGCCGCTCGGGTATCTGGGCGAAGGCGGGAGAAGCGAGAAGAATGGCGAGCGCGATTGCGAATAATTTCATTGCCGGAAATGCCAAGCCCAAAGAAGAGGATACTCTCTACCCTACTTCTCGCATTCGGTCTCGGCGACGGCACAGGATATCCCGCCTGTCTTGCAGCGCCCCACGGCGCGCGTCTGCGACGTCTTCTCGTCTTTCGCGACGGCCCAGCCCGCCCACTGGCCTTTCTTGTCGAGCGCCACGGAAAGACAACCCTTCTTGAAGGATTCCACGATCCGGCATTTTCCGGGCGGTACCTTGTTCTTGGTGGCTGCCTCCCGGCAGGCGGCGAGCGCTTCCTTGCGCGCGTCGTCGGCTGCGAGATTGAGCTTGAAGGCGTAGGCGAAGCCCTTCTGAATGCCCTCGTCGGGAATGCCGACGGCAAGCGCACCGTCCGCACGCGCGGGAGACGCTGCGGCGGCGATCAGCAACAGCACGGAGAAAATCGTCTTCTTCATTGCTGCCTTTAGGCTCACTCCTGTCAGCGGTCGCATTCGGTGCTGTGGGTCTTGCAGTTTCTGCCGCCTTCCGCGCATTTCATGAGCGCTTCGGCTGCGGCCTTGTCCGTGTTGTCCGCGACCGCCCATCCCGCCCAGCGATCGGACGGGTCGAGTGCGATCGAAATGCAGGCATCGCGGAAGCTTTCCACGATCTTGCACTGGGAGGCGGGCATGCCCCTCTTCATCGCCTGCTCGATGCAGATACGCATCGCGCGCTCGGACGAATTGTTTCCGCCGATGGCACGGCCAAAGGCGAAGTTATCGCGCAGCCCTCCCTCCGGGATTGCGACCGCAAGCGCTCCTTCGCCGGAAGCAGGGGTGGCGAAGTAGGTCACCGCCAGCACGGCGGCGAGGCCGAGCTTCTTGATTTCACGCACAGAGATCACGACGGATTCGCCACGGCTTTTTTATTGAACTGCCAGATGCCGATCGCGATTCCGAGCGCGGTGACACCGCCGAGCAGGATCGCAAGCGGGTTCGGGCCGAGACGTTCGAAGAACTGCGTGTAGAAATGGATAGCGCCGAACACGGTGCAGACGTTAACGACCCAGCGGCGGTCGTTGCGCATCGCCCAGACCGCGAACGCAATCAGCGCCAGCGCCCAGCCGATCACGAAATAAAGCCGCGGAATGAAGATGATGTTCTCCTTGGTGCGCCCGAGCAGGCTCGAGACCTGCTCCAGCCGGTCGCCCCACAGCGAAGCGATCCAGAACCCGAAGTTGACGAGCAGAATCGAAACGCGCGCCGCCATCAGCGCGAGCCGCTCGTAGGCCGCGCCGACATGGAGCGAGACCTGATAGGCGATCAGCGTGATCAGGCTGAATGCGATGATCGTGAGCGTGGGCTCCTTGATGCCGAGGAAATAGCTCGCGTGGAAATAGCCGGTGCGCGCACCGAGCACGGAGGAAAGCGCGAGAATGCTGAGTGCCATCAGAAGCCCGCTGCGCGCGACCACCGCGGCAACGGCAAAGCCGACGGCGCAGCCGAGAAATGCCCAGATCGAGCCCTGTGTCATGTAAACGACGCCGCCGCCGAGTCCGAGCGCACCGAGGATGATGCAGATATTGCCGAGCACGCCCCACTCGACCGGCGAATAGTGCAGAAGCACCAGACCGAACGCGAGGATGATGGCGCCGAGCACGATGCCCGTGATCGCGTCGGGGACGATCATGATCGCGCCGAGCGCGACTGCGATGACGCCGAAGCCGATCAGAATGTTGAAGGCAAGCGAGCCGGTCGATCTTACCGAAAGCCGCTTCAGCTTGTCGGCTTCGGCCTGCGTGATTTCCCCGTCTTCGAGCAGCTGCGAAAGATCGAGAACGACTTTCATTGAATTCCCCCACGATACCCCGCGGGCTTCATAGCATGCGGACCAGCCCCGGGGTATCGTCCGGGGGAAGCCTCCAGCCTGAGAGGGAAATTATATGAGCGCCCACTCCCCCGCCGTCAGCGGCCCGCCCCGGACCATCCTGCTGCTCGAAGGCTTCGCGCTGTTCGCGGCCTGTCTCTTCGCCTATGCGAAGCTGGGCCATTCCTGGTGGCTGTTCGCCGCGCTCATTCTCGCGCCCGATCTCGGCATGATCGGCTATCTGCGGAACGCGAAGCTGGGCGCACGGCTCTATAACGCCTTCCATATCACGGCGCTGCCCATCGGGATCGGCGTGTGGGGCTATCTCTGGCCGGAGCCGCTTGCGGTTTCGATTGCGCTGATCTGGCTCGCGCATATCGGCATGGACCGCATGCTCGGCTACGGGCTGAAATACGAAAGCGCATTTTCCGATACGCATCTCGGGCGGATCGGGAAGGAGAGTTAGCGGCTTATCTTACCTCTCCCCATCGGGGAGAGGGAGTTATTGTTTCAGCAAATTCAGCATCTTCGCCGCCGCCGAAAACTCCGCGTGGCGCGAGGCGAGCCGCCGCTGCATTTCCGCATCCTCGCCCCACTGGCTGACATTCCACTGCTCGTCGACATGCGCCGCGGTCCAGGCATCGTCGCCGGAAAGCGCGCCATAGCCGAGCGCAAGCGCGATCAGCGCCGAGCCGCCGATATTGGTGGCGCTTGCGACCGCCGTCAGCGCGAAAGGCTGGGCAAGCCTGCCGGCGGCATCGCGGACGGAAGCAAGCGCCTCGTTCGATTGCTTCACATGCACGATGCCTTCGGCGAGCGAAAAGCGCGCACCGAGACTTGCCGCCGCCCATGCGAGCACCGGATTCCAGCGCTCGTTCTGGAGCGCGACGAGCCCTTCAGGGCCTTCGGCGCGATACAGCACGAGATCGCTGCCCGCATATTGCACGATCTCGTCGATCACCGGCTGCGGCGCGGACGCGACCGCATCGATCGCAAGATTGGCGAGCCGTGTCAGCGGAAGAGCCGCGGGATCGATCGTGCCTTCGATGGCGCTCCATTCCGCCGCGATGGCGGCCGCGAGTTTTTCATTCGGCAAAGCCAGCGGATTTCTCGCGGGCGTCTTCGCAGGCTTACCGTCGAGCAGGATCGCGAACGAGGCTCCGGCATTTCCTACACGCACTTCTTTATAGAAGCGCTTCGGCAAGGCTGCGCGCATCGCCGCCTGCGCGCGGCGCATCGGATTACCTTCATTGGCACTCATTGCGGGTTCATCGCATACATTTTCGCTCTACAGG
>CAZFPR010000094.1:2121-7378 GCA_964521045.1 uncultured Hyphomicrobiales bacterium | reverse complement strand
CAAAGCGACTTGCAAACAGCAAATGTGCGGATGATAGTTGTCCGGGGAGACAATCTCAATGTTACATAGCCACGTTTTTGGCCAGCGTCTCAAGAACGCGATCGCATTGCTTATTGGCGTTATCGGAGTCGTGACGGCATTTTTTTCCAGCTTCGACATCTTCAACAGGTTAGTAAGTAATACCGAGATCATCGGAATTATCGCGATAGCCTACATTTTGCTGTTGTCTGTCGTCATACTAAGCGCGTTCATCGTCCGTCACTTTCAGACGTCTCGAAAAGAGAAGTACGCAAATATTGCGAAAGAGGTACATCACGTACATCACCTCATTCGAAATTTTCACACTTTCTATGTGCGAAACCAACCCGCGCCAGGGGACAGCAGAACAGCACACGACACATTCATTGCAAACTGTCGAAAGCAGCTAATCGAAATTCTCGATCACATCGCGATTATTTTTCGGTCCCTTACATCGACTTCCTGTCGAGCTGCGATAAAGGCGTTTTACGAGTTCAATAACGAGTTCTACCTACATACACTGTGCCGCGACTCCAGATCGATGGAAGCGTGCATGGAGTTGGACAATTGGCGTGTCTCGCGAAATCACGACCCACTAAGGAACAACACGAAGTTTGAACGGATCTTCGATCCGAACAATCATCAATGGCACTTCATGTCCAACAACATCCCTAATGAAAAAAATTTCAGTTTTACAAGTCGAACTGCTTATCAGCGCGACTACGGCGTAACTGTCGTTTCAAGAGGGCTCTTTGATAGGCTTTTTAAGGACGACTGGAAGGTGCCTTACCGAAGCGCAATAACATGCGCGATTCGACAGGGCGCCTTTCAACTATGTCCTAATTTTCAACAGAAAGTTAACGGCTTCCTTACCATTGATAGCGAATCGCGGAATGTTTTCGTAGAACAGTGGGATGTCGATTTGATGTTCTCGTTTGCCGACCCCCTGTTTCATGTGTTGGAACGGGTGTTCAATGCTCAGGACGCAGCAATAAAAGCGGGAGTTGATCTAACGCCTCAGGCGCTCTCAAGTCCAAGGACAACTATCGATAAGGAACTAGAAAGGAAAAGCGCAGTTAGTATAGATGCAGCGAAGGATGCAAAAACCAAACGAGGCCGCAAATGACGAATGTTGTAAAAAAGGCAGAATCGTTCAATTTGAGCATCGCGAAGAAAAAGCCTTCTACCGGCGAAATGGCGTCTTCCACCTACATCGTCACTTCCGTTTCCGGGCAAGCTGGTAAGCAAACTGTGGAGGTGCGGGTAACACCTCGACAACTGGCGTACCAACAAGACAAAACCAAGAACTGAAATTCATTTCCAACTAATCGCAGGCTAAGCACCTAAGGACTGCCCGGCGAATCGGATTTTCGTCGTCGCTCATTCTTCCGGCGCATCCAGGATCGGATCGTAGGCTTTTGCATCGAGCCCGAGCAGATTCCATGACTGCTGCATATGCGCGGGCAGCGGTGCGGAAACGTCGATCACGCCTTCGCCCTTCGGATGCGGAATGACGAGCCTGCGCGCGAGCAAATGCAGGCGGTTCTGCATGCCGCCCGGAAGCTCCCAATTTTCGATCGAGAAATATTTCGGGTCGCCCACGATCGGATGACCGATATGCGCAGTGTGCGCGCGAAGCTGATGCGTGCGGCCGGTGACGGGCTTCAGCGAAAGCCAGGAGAGTTTCTGCGCCGCCTGATCGACCACCGCATAGTAAGTGACGGCATGGCTCGCCTCGTCTTCGCCGTGCTTCGCGACCCGCATGAGTTCGCCGCCTTCGCCAGCACCCTTCGCAAGATAAGTCGAGATGCGCCCCTGCCGCGGCTTCGGCACGCCTGCGACCAGCGCCCAGTAAATCTTGCGCGCCGAACGGGAGCGGAACGTCTTTGCGAGTGTCGCGGCGGCAAGCCGCGTTTTCGCGATCAGGAGAACGCCGCAGGTATCCTTGTCGATGCGGTGCACGAGCCGGGGCTTCTGTCCGTCCTTGCCGCGCAACGCCTCCAGCATGCCGTCGATGTGCCGCGTCGTGCCCGAGCCGCCCTGCACCGCAAGACCGAACGGCTTGTTCAGCACGAGCACCTCGCGGTCCTCATATAAAGTGATCGATTTCAGGAAAGCGGCGTCCGACTTCGCATCGCCCATCTGGGAAGGCGGTTTCAGCGGACGTGCGGCGCGCCCCGGCGAGGTCTCTCCTTCGCTCTCCCCCTGCTTGCCAGTTTTTTCGAGCGGCGGCACGCGCACCGCCATGCCCGGCTCGAGCCGCATGCTCGTCTTCGCGCGCGCGCCATCGACGCGAACCTGCCCGGTGCGCAGAAGCTTTTGCAGGTGACCGAACGAAAGATCGGGGAAATTCGCCTTGAACCAGCGGTCGAGGCGCATCCCCTCTTCGCCGGATTTCACCTTGCGGGTTTGAACGGCCATCACTTCACGCGAACGAGCGTACGAGCCAGAGGCCGGCGAAGATCGCCGCGAGCGACAACGCAACGGAAGCGACCACGTAGACCGCAGCCAGCATCGCATCGCCGCGCTCGAACAGGAGCGCGAAGTCGAGCGAGAACGCCGAGAAGGTCGTGAAGCCGCCGAGAATGCCCGTCGTCAGGAACAGCCGGAGCGATTGCGTCGCATAACTGTCGCCGCGGAAGGCGAACCATGCCGCGAGCACGCCGATCAGGAACGAGCCGACGACATTCACCGTAAGCGTGCCCCAGGGAAACTCCATGCCGAACCAGCGCGCGGCGCCGAGATTTACGCCGTGACGAAGGCCGGCGCCGATGCCGCCGCCTGCGATCACGAGGAATAGCGCGTACATAATGAGTCGCCCGCCCTTTCGGTTTGGCCGGAACCTATTCCCCGCGAGCGGGGTTAGCAATGCAGGGAACCTTTACACTTTGCAGCGAAACCGGCGCAACATGCGTGCACATCTTCTCGTCCTGACCGCAATATCGTTACTCGCAGCCGGAACCGGCAGCGTAGCCGCGCAGTCTGCGGGCGCCTCCGCGCCACCGGCGGCAGCCGCTCCCGCGCCTGCGATTTCCTCCGAGCAGGAAGCCAAGATCGCGGAGTCCGTGAAGGGCGCAAATGTCGATCACGCGGCCAAGATGGAAATCACGCTGCGGGTCGGCGCCGAAGTCCCGCGCAATCTCCACTTCTACCCCTTCCCCAAGGAAGTGGCGGAAATCGCTCCGGAATACGGCAACTACTTCTACGTGGTCGCGTCCCGGAAGATCGTGGTGATCGATCCCTTAAGCTACCGGATCGTCGCGATTTTGCCTGCTTGAGGGAAAATCATGCCTCCATGGAACCCGGCGTTAAGCGTTTCGCGCTAGCTATCGAAGACGGCGCACCCGCGCACAGGTCACAGGCCATGCGGCACCTTCTTACAACTTTACTTATTGTCACCGTGTTCTCCTTCGGGATGAGCGCATCCATGGCGCAACAATTGAAGCAGATGGACCCGGGCACCATTCAGGTGACGCCGCCGCCGCAGACCCCGCCGATGCAGATCCAGACGCAGCCGGCGCCCATCCCCAACCTGAATACGTCGAAGAACCCTTACGAGCAGAAGCGTCAGGACATGCCTTCGCAGCAGAAGTGACGATTACTTCTTCTCGCCGCGCAGCTTCGCCCAGTACTCCATCCGCTTTTTGATTTCGCGTTCGAAGCCGCGCTCGACCGGGTGATAGAATTCCTGCCGCCCGAGCTTCTCCGGGAAGTAGTCCTGTCCCGAGAAGGCTTCCTCGGAATCGTGGTCGTATTCGTAGCCTTCCGAATAGCCTTCTTCCTTCATCAGTTTGGTCGGCGCGTTCAGGATGTGCTTCGGCGGCACCAGCGATCCCGCCTCCTTCGCCGTCCGCATCGCGCCCTTGTAGGCGGCATAGGCCGCGTTCGATTTCGGCGCGGTGGCGAGATAGATCACGGCCTGCGCGATCGCGAGTTCGCCCTCGGGACTGCCGAGAAAATCGTAGGCATCCTTCGCGGCATTCGCGATGGCGAGCGCCTGTGGATCGGCAAGACCGATGTCTTCGACCGCCATGCGAACGACCCGGCGCGCGATATAAAGCGGGTTCTCGCCCGCGTCCAACATGCGCGCGAGATAGTAGAGTGCCGCGTCGGCATCGGAGCCGCGCACGCTCTTATGCAGCGCCGAGATGAGATTATAGTGCCCGTCCTGCGATTTGTCGTAAATCGGCGCGCGGCGCTGCACGATCTCCTGCAAACGCCTTGAATCGAATATCTCGTCCTTGCGCGCGGCACGCCAGACTTCTTCGACAAGCGTAAGCGCCGCGCGGCCGTCGCCGTCGGCCATGCGGACCAGCGTGAGCCGCGCTTCCTCGTCGAGCGGAAGCTTGTTGCCTTCGATCTCTTCCGCACGCGACAGAAGCTCCGCAATCGCTTCTTCGTCGAGCGACTTGAACACGAGCACCCGCGCCCGCGACAGCAACGCGGCGTTCAGCTCGAACGACGGGTTTTCCGTGGTCGCGCCGACCAGCGTGATCGTCCCGTCTTCCATCACGGGCAGGAAGGAATCCTGCTGCGCACGGTTGAAGCGGTGGATTTCGTCCACGAACAGAAGCGTGCCCTTCCCCGTTTCGCGGCGGGCGCGGGCCGCTTCGAAAACTTTCTTGAGTTCGGCGACACCCGAGAAGATCGCGGAGACCTGCTCGAAATGCAGATCGGTTTCTTTCGCGAGCAGCCGCGCGACCGTGGTCTTGCCCGTTCCCGGCGGACCCCAGAAGATCAAGGAACCGAGCGAGCGCGATTCCAGCATGCGCGAAAGCGCGCCGTCAGGTCCGATCAGCCCTTTCTGCCCGACGACTTCCGCGAGATTGCGCGGACGCAGCTTGTCCGCGAGCGGGCGCGGCGCGTCGTCGGCAAATCCCGCCGCCTCGAACAGGTTCGCAGACGTCTGCGATCCGCGCCGCGCGTTCATCCGCGGATGACGGCGTTGCGCTTCTGTCCGCCCCGGGAATAAGTGATCCGCCACTCGCGGTTGGTCTGTGCCGCCGCGCGCTCGAGATCGGCGGTGCTCTCGATCCGGATGCCGTTCACTTCAAGGATTACGTCCCCGAGACGCAGGCCCACGCGCTGCGCGGTCGAGCCCTCGGAGATATTCACGACGACCACGCCTTCCGCCGTTGCCGGGTCGGCGCGAAGCCGGTTCGCAATTTCCGCCGTGAAGTTCGAGACGCGCGCACCTTCGAAGGGCGAACGCGCCGTAATCTGTGTTTCGTCGGCCTGC
>CAZFPR010000094.1:0-2111 GCA_964521045.1 uncultured Hyphomicrobiales bacterium | reverse complement strand
AGGCGGATGGTGAGCGTTATCTGTTTGCCGTCGCGGACGACCGAGAGCACCGCGCTGCTGCCGATCGCTTTCAGCGCATATCGATAGTTGAGTGCTGCGGGGTCATCGACCGCAGCGTTATCGACCGCAAGGATGATGTCGCCCGCACGCAGGCCCGCCTTCGCCGCGGGGCTGCCCGGCGTGATGCTTGCAACGGACGCCCCTGCAACACGCTGCAAGCCGTAGTCTTTCGCGATTTCCGAGGTCACCGGCTGCAACCGTGCACCGAAATAAGGGCGCATGACGAACTTGTTTCCGGCGAGCGCCGACGCGACCACAACCTTCACCATGTTGGTCGGGATCGCGAAACCGATGCCGTGCGAGCCGCCCGAGCGCGAGAAGATCGCCGTGTTGATGCCGATGAGCCGCCCGTTGATATCGACGAGCGCGCCGCCCGAGTTGCCCGGATTGATCGCGGCGTCGGTCTGGATGAAGAACTGGAAGTCCGTGATGCCGACCCGCGTGCGTGCGGTCGCCGAAACGATGCCCTGCGTCACGGTCTGGCCGACGCCGAACGGATCGCCCATGGCAAGCACCAGATCGCCGACCTCAACCTCGTCGGAGTCGGCAATGTCGATCGGCGCGAAGCGTTCTTTCGTTCCCTGAATGCGCAGCACCGCGAGGTCCGAGCGCGGATCGCTTAAAATCACTTCGGCAGCGAATTCGCGCCGGTCGCCGAGCGCGATCCGGATTTCGTTCGCTCCCTGAATAACGTGATGGTTGGTGATGACGAGGCCGGATTCGTGAACGATCACGCCCGAACCGAGCGAGCGCTGCACGCGCTCCATCGGCATGCCTTGCGACGGCGACCCGCCGAAGAACTTCTTGAAGAACTCGTCGTCCATGAACGGATTGTTCGGACGCTGCTCCGCGCGCTTCAGCGCATAGACGTTGACGACCGCGGGCGCGGCTTTCTTCACAGTTGCAGAGAAACTCAGCGCGATCTCGCCGCGGCTCACCGGCACGCGCTGCGCGAACGCCGCCTGCGTGTTTGTCAGCACGAGAGAAAAAAGAACGAGAGAGAAAAACCGGATCATCGTCATCATCTTACCTTTGCGCGCGGCGCATGCGCGCACCCCGCGCGAAACGCCGAAAATTACGTTGCCTATATACCACATGCGCGGCGCGGGTACGTCTTGTCACGGAACCTGGGCAAAACCGTTACATGCGGTTTCTAGGCTCGCCCCTGCAAAAGCCGGAAACCGGCCGGTTTTGCAAGCGTTCGGTGAGGCGATCGGGAGCTTCAGGGGCATCGCCCTTCTCCCAAGGGGTCGGGCCAGCGCCTGAAAAACGGAGAGGCAAAACGCTGCGGACAAGCGCGTCCGGAGCGAACGCGCGGACTTGCGCCGGTTGTTCCGCGCCAACGAGGGATAAGAGAATGAAACCGAACTTATGGGGTGTACCGGCGGCGGCGTTTACCGCCGTGCTGCTGGCAGGCAACGCGATGGCGCAGGAGCCCGCGCCGAGCCGCGAACAACTCGACGCGATGAAGTCGCAGCTGATCCAGTTGCAGAAGAAGGTCGACGCGATCCAGGGCCGCGTCACCGATCAGGAGAAGCGCGCAGTCGATGTGTCGGCTGCCGACGTAAAGGCCAAGGCCAAAAAGGCCCCTCCGGGACCCATCTTGCAGATGACCTCCGGCAACCGCCCCGGCATCTGCACCTATGACAAATACAACTGCGTCTTCATCACCGGCCGCCTGCATTTCGACGCGGCCGCCTACAGCTACCAGCCCGCTTCGGCGCTGACGGCTCCGCAGAATCCCCACAACGGCATCAATGCCCGCCGCGCCCGCATCGGCCTCGCCGGTAACTTCATGCGCGACTGGCATTGGACCATCGTCGGCGACTTCGGCGGTTCGCAGGACGGCGCGGGCGTGCTGAACAACGCGCTGATCCAGTATCGCGGCTTCGGCAACACCTGGATCGAAGCCGGCTACATGGACGTGCCCTACACGCTCGACGAGCAGGTCGGCTCGAACAACATCCTGTTCATGGAACGCGCGACCGCGCAGGTTCTCGCGGTTGATATTGGCGCCGGCGACAACCGCTCGGCTTTCGGCTTCCGCAACT
>CAZFPR010000093.1:2384-11256 GCA_964521045.1 uncultured Hyphomicrobiales bacterium | reverse complement strand
ACCGGTCCGATCGCGGTCAGCACTTGCAGGAACAGGCGCAGGATTGCGCGCATCACGAGCGAGGAATCGGTCGCGAGATGCAGATTGCCGAGCACATCCCGGAAGGCGATGGCGAGTTTGTTCGCGGACGGACTCCCGAACATGAACATGGCCACGGTCGCGCCGAGCAGCAGGAACCAGGTGTTGACCTCCTGGCTTTTTGCGACATCGCCGCGCTTGATGGCGTCTTCCAGCCGTTTTGCGGTTGGGTCTTCTGACCTTTCGGTATCTTGCCCTTCGCTCTCGGCCATCGCGCTCCCCTATCGCGCCACGCCGACGAGCACGGTCTCGAGATGACCGAGAAATCCGAGCATCACCGCGCCGATGAAAGCCGCAAGCATTACGAAGCCGATCGTGATCGAAAGCGGCAGACCGAGAAAGAAAACCTGCAACTGCGGCATCAGCCGCGCAAGAATGCCGAGACCCAGATTGAACAAAAGGCCGAAGACGAGGAAAGGTGCTGCGAGCTGCACGCCGATCTTGAACGCGCCTGAGACGATCGAGAGCATGAGCTGCGTCACGTCGCTGGCCGGCATGATCTCGCCGGGCTTGAACAGCGTGTAGCTGTGGTCGAGCGCGCCTATCGCAAGGTGGTGCATATCGGTCGCGAAGATCAGCGCAACACCGATCACGGCCAGAAGATTGCCGATCATCATGCCCTGCTGGCCCTGGTTCGGGTCGACAGCGGTGGCAAAGCCCAGACCCATCTGGTTCGCGATCGTGGCACCCGCCACTTCGAGCGCGGTAAGCGTGAGCCGCGCGGTCAGGCCGAGCACCGCCCCGATGATCGCCTCCTGAAACAGAAGCGCCACGATGGGCCCGAAATTCGCCATCGGCACGGTCGGATAGTTGCTGCGGTAGATCGGCAGCATCACGAGCGTCAGCATCAGCGCGATCACGAGACGGATGCGCACCGGGATGCCGCGCTCGCCGATGCCCGGCATCAGCATGGCCATGGTGCCGAGCCGCGCAAACATCAGAATGAATGTGACCGCGAGCGCCGGTAGAAAGGAGATGTTGACGGTCACAGCGCCCTGTCCGGTTCTAGCCGGTGATGATGCGGCTCGCGATACGGCCCATGTAGCCGTGCATGACGTCGCCCATGAACGGCAGCGCGACGATCAGCGCGATGAAGATCGCGATGATCTTCGGCACGAACACGAGCGTCATTTCCTGAATCTGCGTCAGCGCTTGAAACAGCGAGATCACGACACCGACGACGAGCGCCACGATCATCAGGGGGCCTGCGACCCAAAGAAGCGTCCAGATACCGTCGCGAGCGACGTCCAATATTTCCGCGCCACTCATCAGATCGGCATCCTCATGATTTCTTCGTAGGCCTGAATCATCCGGTCGCGCACCGAGACCAGCGTTTCGACCGCAACTTCGGTTTCCGCGACCGCGGTCACGACATCGACGAGATCGCCTTTGCCGTTCGCAGCGGCGAGCGCTTTGGCGTCCATCTGCGATCCCTTGTTCGTGATGTCGCCGAGAACGTTTTGCAGCATCTGGCCGAAGCCGGTTTCCTGCGTGCTGCTTTTTGCGGGCGCCTGCGCCGCGCGCTGAAGGGCGGCATAGGCGTTTGCGGCAATCGAAGGCGTGCTCATGTTCTAAATGGCCCTCTGCTTCATGCTTTCAGAATTTCGATGGTGCGGGCGATCATGCGGCGCGTGGCCGAGATCACGTTCAGGTTCGCCTCGTAGGACCGCTGCGCCTCGCGCATATCGACGGTTTCGATCAGCGGATTCACGTTCGGGTATTTGACGTTGCCTGCGGCGTCGGCTGCCGGATGTCCCGGCTCGCTCCTGACCGAGAACGCGGACTGATCGGTCTGCACATTGCCCATGCTGACGACCGTTGCCTGCAATTCGCGGTCGAAGCTCGTATTGAAGGTCGGCACGCGCCGCCGGTACGGATCGCCGTTCGCCGTCTGCGCGGTCGAATTCGCATTGGCGATGTTTTCCGAAATCACCCGCATGCGGCTCGATTGGGCGCGAAGGCCGGTCGCCGCGATAAAGATGGAGCGCATGAAATCCATGGCGGACCCTCACCGTTTTCCGATTGCGGTCTTGATCAGCCCGAGCGAGCGCGAATAGAGCGACGCCGCGGTCTGGTGATCGATCTGGTTCTGCGCGATCCGCATCATCTCTTCTTCGAGCGAGACCGAATTGCCGCGCGGCGAGACTTCGAACGACTGGTTGCGGTCGGCCTGAAAAGTCGTCTCGCTCTGCTTGACGCCGGCGACATGGCCCGGATTGGTCGAGATCATCTGCACCGCGGTCTGCGCCTGGAGCTGCCGCGTGAAGTCGGGCGCCTTCAGGTCGCGGCCGCGGTAGCCCGGAGTTTCTGCGTTCGCGACATTCTCGGCGAGCAGCCGCTGGCGGGTTTCCAGCCACCGCATCCGGGTCTTCAGCATCGAGAAAAGCGGGAGTTCGGTGACTGCCATGGCTAGAATCCGCGGGGCCCAGTCAGGGCCGATAGGCAAGTCTTGCCGGGGGTATGGTTAACGCGGGGTTAAGAGGTTGCCGGAGCCCGGCGGCAGGGCCGGGGCGGCCCCGCGAAAGCCTTGATTTTCCTGCTTCTCCTATCCCCGCGTTAACGATTTATTAGGCATAGGGGCGGCATTTTTTGCCCGGCCCGTTAAGGAAGGGGCCTGCGATATGTTGGATCAACTTTTCGGCGCTCAGCTCGGCACGATGGCGAAGTTCGCCGTCGCCTTTGTCCTGGTACTGGGCCTCATCGGCATCACTGCCCTGATCCTGAGACGCTTCGGGAGCGGCGGCATGCCGACCTCGGGAGGCGGCCGTAACCGCCAGCCGCGGCTTGCGGTGCTCGACTCCGCGGTCGTGGACTCCAAGCGCCGTCTCGTGCTGATCCGCCGCGACAACTCGGAGCACCTGTTGCTGATCGGCGGGCCGTCCGATGTCGTGGTCGAAGCGAACATCAATCGCGCCGGCCCGGTCACATCCAGCGCGGAACGGCGCAGCCGCGGAATTCCTCCGCAGGATCTCGACCAGTTCGAATACGCGGCGCAGCCCGAGCCCGAGATGGATATGCCGGCTCCGCACCCGGCCCCTCGCACGCCTGCACCGTCTCCCCGCCAGCGCGAAGTGGCGCCGCGTCCGCAACTGAGACCGCAACCCGAACCGGATCACTTCGACGATCTTCCGCTGGCGCCGGTGCGCCCCGAACCGCACCCCGAGCCCGCCGCTTTCTCTCCGCCGCCGCCGCTTCCGCGGCCAACTGCGCATCCTTCGGCGGCCGCTCCGGCGCAGCCGCGCAACGAACCGAACTATTCGGAGATGCAGCAGAAGATGGAAGCCGCGCTCCGCAATCCGGCGTCGGCACCCCCTCCGCGTACGCAGCATGCTGCTCCGCCGCCGCGGCCTGCCGCTCCGCCGATGCCGCAGACCCGGCCGGCGCCCGCCGTTGCCGCACCGAAATCGCCCCCGCCACCCGTCCCTGCGCAGTCCAGGCAGGACGCATCCAACCCCTTCGACAGTCTCGAAGCCGAAATGGCGAGCCTGCTCGGACAAGACAAGAAAAGCTGAGACAGATGAAACGCAGCCATGCCGTTGCAATCCTGATCCTCGCGCTCTCGCTCGCTTCGGCGGGCACGGCGAGCGCACAGGACATCAGCGTAAACTTCGGCACCGGCACCGGCGTTACCGAGCGGGTCGTCCAGCTCGTCGCACTCATCACCATTCTGTCGCTTGCGCCCGCGATCCTCGTGATGGTGACGAGCTTCACGCGGATCGTCGTGGTGCTGTCGCTGCTTCGCACCGCGATCGGCTTGCAGACCGCGCCGCCGAATGCGGTGGTCGTGAGTCTCGCGCTCTTTCTTACCGCCTTCGTGATGGGACCGGCGTTCCAGACCGCCTACGACACCGCGGTGAAACCCGTGATCGCCGGAGAAATGCAGCCGCAAGAGGCCTTCGAAAAAGGCGCGCAGCCGTTCCGGGCGTTCATGCTGAAGAACGTGCGCGAAAAGGATCTCGCGCTCTTCATCGATCTGTCGCGTGAAGCGAAGCCCGAATCCGCTGAAGCGACGCCGCTGCGCATCCTGGTTCCGGCCTTCATGATCTCGGAACTCCGCCGCGCATTCGAAATCGGCTTCCTGCTGTTCGTGCCGTTCCTCGTCATCGACCTCGTGATCGCGTCGGTCTTGATGTCGATGGGCATGATGATGCTGCCGCCGGTGATCGTATCACTGCCGTTCAAGCTGATCTTCTTCGTGCTGGTGGACGGCTGGAGCCTGGTCGCCGGCTCGCTGGTGCAGAGCTTCGGAACGTAGCGGCGGCTCAGCTTGCCGGCTGCGTCTGCGGGAATCTCGCCTGATACATCTTCAGGAACACGGCTAGCGAGTCCGTATTCGCAAGCAGCTTGGTTGCGGCACCGATCACCCGCGGACTTGGGTTCATCGAGATCTGGTCGAACGCAGCCTTTTCCGGCCCTTCCAGCTTCGCTCCGAACTTTTCCTTGAGCCTTGCTAGCGCCAGACTCTCGCCGGCGAGAGCGTAGGCAAGCCCTGCGCGCAGCACGTCGCCGCGCTCGATTTCGTCGAGCGCCTCGTCCTGCTTCCACCGCTCGCCGAGCATGAGCTCGATCGCTTCTCCGGCCTGACGCCACCGCTTCGCGGCCCAGAAAATGTCCGAACGCATCCGCTCCGCTTCCGGACCCTTGAAACTCGCGATCACGTTGAGCGCGTTATCGAAGCGGTTCGTGCCCATCAAGGCCCGGGATTCCAGAAGCAAACGCTGTTCGCGAATATCCTGAGGCAGGTCCGCAAGCCGGGTCGCCAGCAGAACGGCGACCGCTTTCTGCGGATTGCGGTTCAGGAGATGCACGATCGCAAGCCTGATCGCGACCTGCGATTTCGCAGCACCCGTCAGCCTGAAGCGAACCTGATGTTCGAGTAGCTCGGCAGCCTGATCGAGAAGACCCATCGACACGAGCCGCTCCGACAGGCGCCGGATCAGTTCGTCTCCACGGCGGCCGATCGGGGTGAGCTTGGAGAAGTCGTAATAGAGCGCAAGCGCCTCGATCGGCGGCAGCGCGTCGGCTTTGCCGGACAGAAACAGATCCTCGAACACGGACGCGATTTCAGTGTGGAACGTTCGCGTGACCGGCATGTTCGGCTGCGCAAGCAACGCAGCATCGAGCAGACGGAAGGCTTCGCGGTAGCGTGCCTCCTCAATATAAAGACGGGCAAGCAACCGGTTCGACTCGAGTTCGATCCGGTCTCCGCGCCAGCCGAACGCGAGCCCTTCGAGTTGCAAGGCCGCCTTGGGGCGATCGAACTCGCCGCGCGCGAGCTTCAGTTCGACCAGCTTGTAGCGCGCTTCCGCTGCGAAAGGTCCGTTGTCGGATTTCAGGGCGGTCTCGAATAAAGCCTCAGCGCGATCGAGCCGGCCCAGGCCCTGCGACATCCGGGCTGCGAGAACGGCATATTCCGCTCTCATCTCGTCCGGCACTTCGACGGCATCGATCTCGCCCATCAAGCGGCCCGCCTCGACAAAGTCGCGAACCTCGACCGCTGCGCGCAATGCCGCAAACAGGATCAGCCGCTGTAGATTGACCGGCAACAGCTTCAGCCCGGGGCTGCCGGTGCGGAAATTTTCGCGTGCGGTCGCCCAGTCGGACAGTTCGGAATAGGCGACCGCCTTCAGGAGTGCGGCGTCCTGCGAATTCGCAAGCTCGCTATGATCGAGATTCTCGATCGCCTTTGCGGGGCGGCCGATCATCAACTCGCTAAGTCCCAGCAGAAGGTGAAAGCGCGAACCGACCGGCGCTTTTGCATCTTCACGCAGGATCGATTCGAGAGCGCCCTTGGCTTCCGCCGCAAGGCCGCGCGAAAGATAGAAGGTGGCAACCATCAGGCGCCGCTCGGATCTCTCCCCGAAAGGCGCGTCGGCAGCGAGCGCCAGCAGTTCGGTTTCGCGCTCCTGGTAATTCCGGTTGCGTTCGGCTTCCCAGTACGTCGCGTCGAGCGGCGAAGCCACCGGCGGACTCTGGCTGGGACCGTTCGCCGGGCGTTCGGTCTTGGAGAGCGAAAGACCCGCGGGACGGCCGATCTCAACCTGGTCCGCCTTGAGCCCTACGACGAGATCGTCAGCGAGCGGCAGCAAGGCAACGCCGTGCGCGGACGGAAGCCATTTGAATTCCAGAAACTCCTGCGCACGCAGAACGCTGCGTACCGGAGCAAGTGCAGTGATCGCCCGGATATCGTCGCCGACCTCGGGATCGTCGATCTTGTGAACTTTTCCGCGACCAGCACCGTCGAGCGGAATCGTAAGATCGGGGCCGGCTTCTTCGATTTTGCGCCGAACGATCAGCGGCCTGCTGGTTCCGATGACGGCATCGCCGAAATGCACGGTCCAGTTCAGTCCGTTCGATTCTGCGCTCGTGAGCCATCCGCCTTTGAGCTTCAGCCGCACGACCTTGCCGTTTTCCGTATCGGCGACCGATACGTCGGAAAAGCTGCGCGTCGTATCCGCGATCAACTCGCTGACGTTAATCGAGCGCTTGGTGTCGAACACCATCCAGATGCGGTCGCCGCGCCGGAAAATCGCCGAGGCCACCGGTTCCTCGAAAGGAAACAGCACGCGCACGCCGTTTCGCGCCGGCGAAACGCTCGCGCGAACCTCGCCTGTGAGCGGCGCACGCGTCTCGGACTTCTCGGGTTCGATCTTGACGGCCGCTGCCGGAACCCGCTGGGGCGCGGACTGCTGGACGGCGGTCTCGGGTTTCTGTTCAGGCTGTTCAGCCGTCTGCGCCTGCTCTTCCTTTTCGGTCGCCAGTGGCTCTTCGCTGATGCTCGGCTGCGTTTCCGCCGACGCAGGAAGTACGTCCACGATGAAGGCGCTGGACTCGCGGAAATGCCGGAGCGTCGCCCCCGGAGCGAGCACGAGGCGGACGATCGCTGTACCGTTCGAGTAATCGGCATCGAGCGAGACGACGCTTCTCGGGAGTGTGGCCTGCACACCGGCGAAATCGACTTTCACCGGTGCGTCGAAGGTAATCTTGAGTTCCTGCCCGTCCTGGCTTGCCGAGATGGAGAACGGCTCGCTTACAGTGAAGGCGAAGCGGGAAAAGCCGGGCGCATCTCCGAACCGGAGCTTTACCGGCTGCCAGACGCGCGGCTGCTCCTGCTCGATGCGCGCCTTGCGCTCGGCATCGCGGGCGCGGCGCGCAAGTTCGTCGACGACTTCCTGCGGCAAACCGGGCGGCAGCCCGACCCAGCTTTCGGGAAGGAGGTCGACGAAGAGCTTTTCTCCGGCCTCCATCACATTGACATTGATCTTCTGCGCAAACGCGATGCGCACGGCAGTGCCGTCAGGATCGGCACGCGCGGCCTGCATGAAATCCTTGAACTGCGCTTGCACGCCGTCGATGGAAACCCGTATCGGCTTCGCGAACGAGATCACGAGCACGTTGTTCGCGAATTGAACTTCCGCCTTGGTTTCTTCGGGGAACGTAAATACGAGCCGCGCGAAGCCGTTCTCTACCGATGCGACCAGCCGGGTTTCGGGAGAATGCGGTGACGGCTGCGAAAAGGCGGCGAAGGGCATGACTGCCCAAGCCAGTGCGCCGAGCGTTACCAGCAGTGCGCGCCCGTTTCTCCGCAAGAACGCAAACATAATAAGTGAGTCCGCGACGAATATTTCCTGTTCGGACCCTAGGCAAACAGCGTTAATGGGGCCTTAGCAGCGAGCGGAGGTTAACGAATCCTTACCGGCCTAGCGCTTGGGCGCGAACGGATTCTGTTTTGGCTGCGCCTGCGACTGCTGCTGCGGCTGCGCGCCCTGCTTTGCCTGCGGCGCCGGCATATTCACCCGCGGCAGATCGGTCGGCGGCGTGGCCCGGTCGGTAGAAACTCCGCGCGCAAGCTCGACCGTGAGGCGCTGTGCGGCTTCCGGATTCATCACCGCGAGAACTTCTGCGAGCTTCACAGGCTTCATCGCCTTCGCGATACCGACCAGCACCGAGGAATCGAGCTTCTCGAAGATGCGGGCCGCTTCCTTGGGCTTCATGGCCTCGTACATGGTGACGAGGTTCTTCAGCTTCGGGCTGTCGGCCGGGGTCTCGCCGCTCACCGGATTCTCGATCGCCTTCAACTCGCCAAGCCGCTGTTCGAGCCGCTGCTCCGCTTCCTTCAGGAGATTCTCGCGCAGTTCGAGATCGCGCGATTTCGTGTCGAGCTCCTGGCGTTGCTTCTGAAGCCGCTCCAAGAGCGCCTTCTGCGCCGGCGAGTTGTCGCCCGGCACGCCGACATTCACTCCCGAAGGCGTTTCCGGCGACCGCTGCGGCGCGGGCGGAAGCTCTTCAGTCTTCTTCTCGGGAGTCTCCGCCTTCTTCGGTGCGGCACTGGTGAATTCGAGATCCGTTTCGGGAACGCTCTGCGCGACCGGCGCGGGCGCTGCCGCGACCGTCGTCACCCGCTGCGTGACATTGGAATTCGAGAGAATCCCGAGCCCCTTGATCGCGAGCAGCGCCGCGGCCGCGAAAATTACAACGGGAATGAGCCGCAAACGGTTCATGAAATTCTTTCGTTACGCCGCCTGCCCGGCGGCGGCCGCACGCAGGCGAAGAGCGAGCGCCTGCGCGGCCTGCGCCGTCCGGTTCGGCGAGCGCGGTTGCGGCTCGTCGCGGCGGAGCGGCTCCACGTTTGCAGCTGCGATTTCGTGCTGCATGTGACGGGCGCCTTCGGCCGCCTGTGCAATCTGCGCAATCCGGTCCAGCACTTCCTCGCCGCGTGAGATCTGATCGTCGAGATCGCGGGTCACGTCGATCGAAGCGCGCAGCCCCTCACCGAGCGTCGCGTTCGTCTGCT
>CAZFPR010000093.1:0-2357 GCA_964521045.1 uncultured Hyphomicrobiales bacterium | reverse complement strand
GTTGCGGTGATGAGTTCGGCGATCGTGCCGCGCATCGCGGATTCGTCCGCGCGCAAACGCTGAAGCCGCTTGTTCAGGAGCGCGCAATAGCCGATCGTAAGACCGAGGAGTACCGCAACGAGACTCTCGATCACGAGCCCATAGAAAGTTCCGGTCATGCTCCCTCCATCCGGCCCGACATCGCGCCGGCCTGTTCGAACATCGCCAAGGTTGTGCGGGAACGCCGCAAAGGCTTGGCAACCTTGACGGCAATCCTGTCGCCGATGCGGCCCATGATGCCCTCGGCAAGCATGGCCTCGCCGCAGCGGACTTTCACAAGCGTTTCGGGCTTCACATCCAGCATCAGCGTGTCGCCGACCTCGAGGCTCATGATCTTACGGAGCGGCATCTGGTCTTCGTAGAGCACGGCATCGACCTCGATCTTTGCGTTCCATATCTCGGTGGCGAGATGCCCTTCCCAGATCGGATCGCGGCCGAATTTGTCGCCCATGAAGTTCTGGAGCAACAGTTCGCGGATCGGCTCGATCGTCGCGTAAGGCAGCAGGATTTCGATGCATCCGCCGCGGTCTTCCATATCGATGCGCAGCCGCACCAGGATCGCCGCGTTGGTCGGGCGCGAGATCGCCGCGAACTTCGGGTTGGTCTCGATACGGTCGATATCGAACTTGACCGGAGAAACCGGGCGGAATGCCTGCTCCGCATCGCTCAGCACGATTTCCATCATGCGCTTCACGAGGCCGGTCTCGATCGTCGTATAGGGCCTGCCGTCGACGCGCACCGTTTGCGTTCCGCGGCGTCCGCCGAGCAGGACGTCGATCATCGTATAGATCAGCGAAGAGTCGACGGAGAACAGGCCGAAGTTGTCCCACTCTTTCGCCTTCACGACGCCGAGAATAGTCGGCAGCGGAATCGAGTTCAGATATTCGCCGAAGCGGACGGAGGTGATGCGGTCGAGCGAAACTTCGACGTTGTCGGAGGTGAAATTGCGCAGGCTGGTCGTCATAAGCCGCACGAGGCGGTCGAAGACGATTTCGAGCATCGGCAGACGCTCGTAGGTGACCATCGCGGAATCGATGATCGCGCGCAGGCCGTTCTGGTCGACCAAGTTGAGATCGTCGAGACTGAAACCGAGAATACTGTCGATTTCTTCCTGATTTAGCGCGCGTTCGGCAGCGGATTTGGCCTCTTCCTCTTCGGCAGAGTCCTCAACCATCTTCTCCCAGTCGGCGGCGACATCGTCGTCGTTCGGCTTGGTGTCGCTTGTGCGCGTTTCGCTTCCGGCCATGATTTCAAACCGTCACTGAACGACGACTTCCTTGAACAGAACCGCCCTTATCTTCGCGGGAGCGATCGCAACGTTAATGCGCCGCATCAGTTCTTCGCGAAGCCGGTAGAGACCGGCCGAGCCTTCGAGATCGATCGCGCGCAACTCGCGCAGGTGCACCTGAAAGGCGTCAACCACGCGGGGCATCGCCTTCTTCACCGCGTCCTGCACCTTGTCGTCCGCCATTTCGAGCGTGACCTTCACGCGAAGATATTGCGGCCGGTCGGCGCTCGCGGACAGGTTGACCGTCATTTCTGGGAGATCGAAATAAACCGCCTTTATCGGCGCCTGTTTGGTTTCCGAGGAGCCGCTGAAGAACATGAAGTAGCTGCCAAGCACGAGCAGGAGGACGCCTAGCCCTCCGCCGGCATAAAGGAACAGCTTCTTTCTCGATTTTGCCGGCGCTGCTCCCTTGCCTTCGCCTTCGTCGGCAAGGTCGTCCGCCAGTGCGGCTTCGGCCATGTTCCAGCTCCCCATGCCGAACCGCTCCCGAGGTCCGGCCATTTCGTTAACGCTAGGGCCGGCATGGTTAACGAAATCTAAAAGGCGGCAATTTCTGCCGGGCTGAAGCTGCCGGGCGGCACGGCGGCAGCAGGCCTGAACTTAGTCAAACCATTGAAATAAATAGAAAAAGCGTTCTGGCACGGCTCCTGCTGAGTACAGGGCGGGCCACCCCGCTGGGGAGCGATGGAGTGGTCCGGACTTGGGGAGCACGGGCCATGGATAATGCCCTTCTGGTTGGACTTTCACGACAGGTCGCGCTCCAGCGCGAGCTCGACGTGATCGCAAACAACATCGCGAACCTGAACACCACGGGCTTCAAGGGTGAGTCCGTGATGTTCGAGCAGTATCTCGATCCCACCGCGCGTCACGATTACTTCCCGTCCGGCGACCGCTTCGTCAGCACCATGGCCTCGTTCGCGACCTTCGCGGTCGGCTTCTTCGCGCGCTCGGCATCGAGGCGGCCGAGGCCGGGCAGGTGGCGGCCGGCTTCGCGATGTTCCTGTGCATGTTAGACGACTACCTCCAGCTG
>CAZFPR010000092.1:4688-11410 GCA_964521045.1 uncultured Hyphomicrobiales bacterium | reverse complement strand
GCGCTTCGAATTTCGCGCGGGTGAGTTTCATCGTCAGATGCTTCGGACCCGAAGCGTCTGCGGTGATGAAGGGCAGATTGATTTCGGTCTGGGTCGCGGAAGAGAGTTCGATCTTCGCTTTCTCGGCGGCTTCCTTCAGACGCTGGAGCGCGAGCTTGTCCTTGCGCAGATCGATGCCCTGCTCTTTCTTGAATTCGTCGGCGAGATAGCTGACGAGACGCATGTCGAAGTCTTCGCCGCCGAGGAAAGTGTCGCCGTTCGTCGACTTCACTTCGAATACGCCGTCGCCGATCTCCAGCACGGAAATATCGAAGGTGCCGCCGCCCAAGTCATAGACCGCGATCATGCCCTGCTTCTGCTTGTCGAGGCCGTAAGCAAGCGCAGCCGCGGTCGGCTCGTTGATGATACGAAGCACTTCGAGGCCAGCGATCCTGCCGGCGTCCTTGGTCGCCTGACGCTGCGCGTCGTTGAAGTAAGCGGGAACGGTGATGACGGCCTTCTCGACCTTGGTGCCGAGATAGGATTCCGCCGTCTCCTTCATCTTCTGGAGGATGAAAGCGGAGACCTGCGAGGGCGAATATTTCTTGTCACCGTCGGAGAGCCAGGCGTCTCCGTTGTCGCCCTTCACGATCTCATAGGGAACGAGCTTCTTGTCTTTCGCGACCATGGGGTCGTCGTAGCGGCGGCCGATCAGGCGCTTCACCGCGAAGAAGGTTTTCTCGGGATTGGTTACCGCCTGGCGCTTCGCGGGCTGACCGACGAGCCGCTCGCCTTCGCCGGTGAAGGCGACGATCGAGGGCGTGGTGCGCGCGCCTTCGGCGTTCTCGAGAACTTTCGGCGCCGTGCCGTCCATGACGGCGACGCAGGAGTTGGTGGTACCGAGGTCGATTCCGATGACCTTGGACATGGCTTACCTCTCATTTCCGGCAGGCCGGCTGGGTCCTGATCAGGCACCCTGTGGGAACGGTTCTATTCTTGCCGTCCCCCTCGACCCCCGCGTTGGGGATTTGCCGCAGTAAAACCCCGCGGCTGTTCGCGAGGGATATAGGCAGGGGGGCTATATGCCGCAAGGCTTTGCAAGCCCTTAAAGCTTGGTCGAATCGCGTCCCGGACGCGCACGGTAAACGGGAAGCGCCCAGCCCCAGACCAGCGCACCGGCCCGCACGCCGAAGGCGACCAGAAAACCGGCCGTCGCCCCGGTCCAGAACGGCGCTCCCACCCCGGCCAGAACGACAAAGGTGAGCGCACCGGCAAACGCGCAGGTGATGTAAAGCTCGCGGCGAAGGATCACCGACGGCTCGCCGGCAAGCACGTCGCGAATCACGCCCCCGAAGGTCGCGGTGAGAATCCCGAGCGCCAGCGCATCGGCAGCGGAGGCCCCGACCGCAAGCGTCTTCGCAGCACCCACCACCGCATAGGCGCCGAGGCCGACCGCGTCCGCCCAGAGCAGAACGCGATAGCGCGATTCCAGAAGGTGCGCCGTGAAATAGACGAGCGCCGCCACGACGAGCGGGATCGCGAGATAGGCGGGGCTTCGCACCCAGAATACCGGCACGTCGAGCAGGAGGTCGCGAAGCGTACCCCCGCCCACGGCTGTGACGCCCGCAAAAAACACGAAGGCGACGATGTCGAGTTGCTTACGCGACGCGGCAAGCGCGCCGGTCGCCGCGAAGACCGCGATGCCGACATAGTCGAGCGTCTGGAGAAGGATCGAGACCTGATTCATGGCGCAGACTTAGGCGGCGGCGCGCAGCCGAAGTCAACCGCGCTATTTGCGGCGCAGGATCAGAACGCCGTTGATCTCGTCGAGCGGATGATAATTTTCCAGTTCGCGCGAGAGCGCGGCATCGCTTTTCGCCCATTCGTGCCAGTCGAAGCGGATGCGGTCGATCAGAATGATGTCCGGCTTCGCGCGCCGGATGTCCTCGATCAGCATGGTCCGGTCTTGCGCCTCAAGCGCATCATAGCGGGCGCGAAGTGCGGGACCGGTTTCCTCGAGCTTCAGAATCTTCGCGCCGGTGACAATCCATTGCCCCGAAACGCGGCTGACCCAGGTGCCGCCGAGCGCACGCGTCAGCGGGTGGCCGATTGCAATGTCGGAAGTAATCGCCAGCACCTTCGGATTGCTGACTGAGCGCGAGATCGTGGCGTAGAGCGGTCGCATGTCGATCGCGAAGTTCATCCAGACGAAGGTCGCGCCTGCAAGAACCGAAAAAGTGAGCGCTGCGAGCAGCCGTCCCGCGCGCGCGCGCGGACTTTCGTCAGCCAATACGAGCGGCCAGCGCTGCGCAAATGCGATTGCAAGTGCCGCGAGCACAAGCGCCAGCATCGGATAGGCGTGATAGGCCCAGCCCTTCATCTGGCTGTAATAAGAGAACGAGAAGCCGAGCGAGGCCGCAAGCAGCAGCGAGAACGGCGCCTTCAGCGCATCGCGCCTTTTCAGCGTGAAAATCGCAACGAACGCCGCGAGATAAATTGGCGTGCCAAAGTGGACCATGAATTTCCAGATCGACGAGCGGATCGGCACATAGACTTCGGCGACCAGCGGCAGAATGTTTTGGACGAACTCCGGATACAGCACGAAAGTCAGTGCCGCATAGGCCGCGGGCATCGCGCCTGCGATCCAGTTTTCCAGCGCGAAGACAACGCGCCAGTTCTTTGCGCTATGCGCGGCGACGAGCGCGACCAGCACGATTGCCGGCACAAAATGCGGCTTGATGATCGCAATTGTGCCAGCACCAATGCCTGCCGCACATACGAGCCAGAGCGGCAACAATCTTCCCGACGCACGCGCGGCACTCAGCGCAAGCAGCGGCAGGAACGCGATCAGTGCGATGTGCTCGCGCTCACCGAAGGTCTGCGCCGGTAGAATAATGAGAACGGCCGCGAACAATGCGGCGAGCCGGAATAGCGTGCGGCATGAGAAGAGTTGCGCCCGCCAAAGGATCGCTGCCGAAAGCCACAACGAAGCGGCCGCACCCGTAAATACGAACGCATCGACGACCGGCTCCGGCCGCAGCGCAAGCGCGCGCGCGAGCATCACAGGCAGCATGTAGAGCAGGAATGCTGCCGGAGGATTGGTTTCGATGATGTCTGCGTAGGGCCGCTCGCCCGCGAGCACCTTCTCGCAGAGCGTGATCAGCCAGCTTACGTCGGTGTTCGCAACCACCAGATTGCGCAACAGAATGCCGAACACGAAGATCGCAATGAGCGGCAGCCAGGCAGAATACTGCGCCGTACCTTCCGCCTCCCGCGTCACGGGACGAAGAACGTCCGTGCTCATCCGGCGCGCCGTTCCTTTTCGCCCTGCGATTCTTCGCGCGCCGCTTCGAAGCCCACGCGCTTGGAAACCACGTAGAGCGGACGGCGCTTCACCTCGGCATGGATGCGGCCGACATAGATCCCGACCATGCCGGTCAAGAGCATATTGATCCCGCACAAAAGCGAAATGATGACGACCGTGGAGGCCCAGCCGCTGGCCGCGTCATCCGCGAACAGCCCGCGATAGATCGCATAGAGGCCGTAGCCCGCGGCGAAGGCGGAAACGCCGGCCCCGACCCAGACCGCGAGTTTCAGCGGCGCGTCAGAGAAGCTCACCACCGCGCTCATCGCAAGCCGCAGGAGCTTCCAGAAATTGTACTTCGTCTCGCCGGCCGCGCGTGCCGGACGGTCGAATTCGACGCTGGTCTGGCGGAAGCCGAGCCAATGAATCATCCCGCGCACATAGCGGTCGCGTTCCGGCATTTCGCGGAATGCTTCGACGACGTTGCGGTCCATCAGCCGGAAGTCGCTGACGTCGCGCGGAATATCCACGTCCGAGATCTGGCCGAGCAGCCGGTAGAAAAGTTTCGAGGTGAATTTCTTGAAGGCGCTCTCGCCGTCGCGCGAGCGGCGGCGGGCGTAGACGATCTCGTAGCCTTCCTTCCAGCGCGCGATCATCTCGTGCACGATCTCGGGCGGGTCCTGAAGATCGGCATCCATCAGGATCACGGCGCTGCCGGAGGCGGCGTCCATGCCGGCGGTCGCGGCGTATTGCTGGCCGAAATTGCGCGAGAGCTTGATGAAACGGATATGCGGCTTCTGCTTCGCGAGCGCCTCTAGCATGATCGCGGAGGTGTCGCGCGAGCCGTCATCGACGAAGATGACTTCCGCGGGCGCGTCGAGCGAGGCCACGAGCCGGTCGAGCCGGTGCAAGAGCAGCGGCAGCACGGCCTCTTCGTTGAAGACGGGAAGGACGAAGCTGTAGCGGATGCCTTCCGGGGCGCGCGAAATCATGTCTCTGGTTCCCGGGCGAGAAGCCCGCGGAACCCTAGAAAAACGCCCTTAAGATCGCCTTTCGGAAAATGGTTTAAGCGGTCTTATCGACCTCGCCGCCGTTTCCGGCGGCTTTCGGCGCGGCTTTCGCAATGCCGACCATGGCGGGCCTGAGCACGCGGTCGCCGATCGCATAGCCCGGCTGCACCACCTGCTTCACGGTTCCCGGCGGCACCGTTTCGTCCGGAATCTCGAACATGGCCTGATGGAAGTTCGGATCGAACTTCTGGTCCATCGGATTCAGGAGCCGGACGCCGTGCTTTTCGAGCGTCTTGGCAAGCTCGCGGTTGGTGAGCTCCACGCCTTCGAGGAGCGTTTTCAGCGTGTTGTCGGCGGCTTCGCGAAGTGCGGGATCGACCGCCGCGAGCGCCCGGCCGAGGTTGTCGGCGACCGCGAGCACGTCCCGGGCGAAACCCGCGATCGAGTAGCTGCGCGCGTCGGCCACGTCCTTCTCGGCGCGGCGGCGGGTGTTTTCCATCTCCGCATGCGCGCGCAGATATTTGTCCTTCAGCTCCGCGACCTGCGCCTCGAGGACGATGCGCTCGTCCACATAGGCGGCGCTTTCCTTGCCTTCGCGGGCATCGTTCTCGTTCGCGGCCTGCGAAGGGTCGAGCGGGGCAGGATTCTTGGCGTTTTCGTCGGCGTTCATCATGGAGCTTCCGTTCGCACCGCATATCAGGGCGAAAGGCAGAAAAATCAAGCCGGGATCGGACCGCTGGTCTTGGCTTTATTTCCCGCCGAGGATCTTGCTCACGACGAGCGCGGTGTAGTCCACCATCGGGATCACACGGGCGTAATTGAGGCGCGTCGGGCCGATCACGCCCACGACCCCGACCACGCGGCCGTCCAGTCCCCGAAACGGCGCTACGATGGTGGAGGAACCGGAGAGCGAGAACAGCTTGTTCTCCGAGCCGATGAAAATGCGGAGACCCTCCGCTTCCTCGGCCTTGCCGAGCAGTTCCGCCACATCGCCCTTCTGTTCCAGATCGTCGAACAGAAGCCGCACGCGCTCGAGGTCTTCGGCGGCGTTCACGTCTTCCAAGAGCTTCGCATGACCGCGCACGATGAGGCGGCGCGAGGTGACGTCGCCGCCGGACCAGCTCGCGAGACCGTCCGCCACAATGCGCTGCGTGAGTTCGTCGAGTTCCGCACGGGCGGCGTCGAGCGACTTCTCAAGCTCGCTTCGCGCTTCTCCGAGGGTACGGCCGCGAATGCGTGCGTTCAGAAAATTGGTCGCCTCCACCAGCGAGGAGTTCGGCACGTCCTTCGGAATGTTGAGGAGGCGGTTCTCGACCTGCCCGTCTTCGGAAACCATCACCGCGAGCGCCCGGGCGGGATCGAGCCGCACGAATTCGATCTGCTTCAGCCGGGGATTCGTTTTCGTCGCGGTCACGACGCCTGCGCCGCGAGACAGACCTGAAAGCAGCGCCGACGCTTCGCCGAGCACGGAATCGATGCTGCCGCCGCGGATCGCGCTCACCTGCGCTTCGATGTTGCGGCGTTCGCTCTCCGCGAGGTCGCCGATTTCGAGCAGCGCATCGACGAAAAAGCGAAGCCCCTGCTGCGTCGGCAGGCGCCCGGCACTCGTGTGCGGCGAGAAGATGAGTCCTGCCGCCTCGAGATCGGCCATCACGTTGCGGACGGAGGCCGGCGATAGCTGCATCGGGATGATGCGCGAAAGATTGCGCGAGCCCACCGGCTCTCCGGTCGCGAGATACGACTCCACGATCTGGCGGAAGATTTCGCGCGAACGCTCGTCGAGCTCGCGCAAGGCCTGACCCGGGGGCTTTAGCGGAATCTCTGCGGACAAACTGCTGCTCCTGCCGTCGCCGAAACTCGGAATACGCCACTATATCTCATTCTTTCCCGGGCTCCGGGCAAGACCGGGTTGCCGCGCGAGGCCCGCTCCCCGTACAAGAGCCGCGAACAGATCAAGGAGCGATGATGGCGAGGCCGGGCGGACGAGCGAACGACCAGATGCGGGCGGTTTCCTTCGAGCGCGGCTATTCGCGTCATGCCGAAGGTTCCTGCCTCGTGCGTTTCGGCGACACGCATGTGCTCGTCACTGCCTCGCTCGAAGAACGTCTGCCGCCCTGGCTGAAGGGGCAAGGCCGCGGCTGGGTGACGGCCGAATACGGCATGCTGCCGCGCGCGACGCACGACCGCACGCGGCGCGAGGCTGCGGGCGGCAAACAGTCCGGCCGCACTTTGGAGATTCAGCGCCTGATCGGGCGTAGCTTGCGCACCGTCACCGATCTGGTTGCTCTTGGAGAACGTCAGATCACGCTCGACTGCGACGTGATCCAGGCCGACGGCGGCACGCGCACCGCGGCGATCACCGGCGGCTTCGTAGCTCTACACGACTGCCTGTCCTGGATGGCGGCGCGGAAAATGACCGACGTCTCCAA
>CAZFPR010000092.1:1500-4678 GCA_964521045.1 uncultured Hyphomicrobiales bacterium | reverse complement strand
ACGGCGGCACGCGCACGGCGGCGATCACCGGCGCGTGGGTCGCGCTCCATGACTGCATCGCATGGATGAAGAAACGCGGCATGGTGACGAAGCCCGTGCTCACCGATCAGGTCGCCGCGGTTTCCTGCGGCATCGTCGAAGGCACGCCCGTGCTCGATCTCAATTACGACGAAGACTCCACCGCCGAAACCGACATGAACCTCGTGATGACCGGTGCGGGCGGCATCATCGAAATTCAGGGCACCGCCGAGAAGAAGCCCTTCACCAGTGACGAAATGGACGCGCTGATCGGGCTTGCGCGCGACGGAATCAAGAAGCTCGTCGACATGCAGAAGATGACGGTCGCTTGAAATAATGGCGCGCAGACTTTCCGGCAAAGTCGTTCTCGCGACCCATAATTCCGGGAAGCTCAGGGAGATGCGCGAGTTGCTCTCGCCGCATGGCGTCGAAGTCGTTTCCGCAGGCGAACTCGGCCTGCCCGAGCCGGAAGAGAACGGAACCACCTTCGAGGCCAATGCGAAGATCAAGGCGGAGGCCGCCGCGAAAGCCTCGAACCTTCCCGCATTCGCCGACGATTCCGGTTTGTCCGTCGAAGCGCTGAACGGAGCGCCGGGCATCTATTCGGCGCGCTGGGCGGGTGCGTCGAAGAACTTCGCGCAGGCCATGCGGATCGTCGAAGAAAAGCTGCACGAAGCGAACGCGAAGGAGCCCGCGCAACGCAAAGCCGCCTTCGTTTCCGCGCTATGTGTCGCATGGCCGGACGGCGAAACCGTCACTTTCGAAGGCCGCGTGGACGGCACGCTGGTATGGCCGCCGCGCGGTACCGCCGGCTTCGGTTACGATCCGATGTTTCTTCCTGACGGAAAGACCAAAACCTTCGGTGAGATGACGGCGGACGAAAAGCACGGCCTGCCGCCGCATGGCGAAGGGCTTTCGCACCGCGCGCGGGCGTTCCTGAAACTCGCGGAGGCGTGTCTTGGCTGACGCTTTCGGCGTTTACGTGCACTGGCCGTTCTGTCTCGCGAAGTGTCCCTATTGCGATTTCAATTCGCATGTCCGGCACGGGAAGCCGGACGAGGCGCGCTATGCGCGCGCGATTGCGCGGGAACTTTCGTATCTGAAACCGCTCACCGCCTCCCGCGAAGTCACGAGCATTTTCTTCGGCGGCGGCACGCCGTCCTTGATGCAGCCTTCGACCGTGCAAAGCGTACTCGACGAGATCGCGAAGCACTGGACGGTCTCGAACGACGCAGAGATCACGCTTGAGGCCAACCCGACGAGCGTGGAGGCGGAACGCTTTCGCGGCTATCGCGCGGCGGGCGTCAACCGTGTCTCGCTCGGCGTGCAGGCGCTCGACGATGTTTCCTTGAAAAATCTCGGGCGGATGCATACGGCGGAAGAAGCGCTTGCAGCCGTCGAAGTCGCGCGCGAAAATTTTCCGCGCATTTCCTTCGATCTGATCTATGCGCGGCCCGATCAGTCGCCGCAGGCCTGGCGCGATGAGCTCTCAAAGGCGCTCGTTTTCGCGCCCGAGCATCTTTCGCTCTATCAGCTTACGATCGAACCCGGCACGACGTTCGAAATGCTTCACCGCGCGGGAAAATTGATCACGCCGGACGAGGATACCTCGCGCGCGTTGTGGGATGTGACCCAGGAACTTTGCGGAGCGCACAATATGCCCGCTTACGAAATTTCCAACCATGCAAAGGCAGGCGCGGAATCGCGGCACAACCTCGTTTACTGGCGCTATCAGGAATATGCGGGCGCCGGTCCCGGCGCGCATGGCAGGATCGGCGCGGATGGCGCACGGATCGCGACCTCGACCGAGAAAAATCCGGAGCGCTGGCTCGCGCTCGTCGAGGAGCGGGGCCACGGCCTCGTCGAGGAAGAAAAACTTTCGCAACTCGAGCAGGCCGACGAGATGCTGGTCATGGGCCTCCGGCTCGCGGAAGGCATCGATGTCGCGCGCTTCGAGCGGCTCACCGGCGTAATGCTCGACCCCGAACGCGTTTCGTTTCTGGAGAGCGAGGGGCTCGTGGAGCGTGCGGGAAATTCGCGGCTGCGCGTGACGCCATCCGGCTTTCCGGTGCTGGATGCGATCGTCGCGGATCTCGCGGCGTAAGGGTTAGTTGTTTGCCGCCTGCGGGACGTTGAAATTGTTCGGCGCCGGCTGAATCACACGCGCGGCGCCATTCCGGATTTCGTGGATCGCAAGCGTGCGCTCGCAGGTGCCGTCGTTCCGGAAGCGGAACACGCCGTCGACGCCCGCAAAACCCGAGCGGTTCGTCAGCACCTCTTCCGTGAACCGGCGCGCGCCTTGCGTCTTCACAAGCTGCGCAACCAGCGACACCGCGTCATAGGCAAGGCTTGCGGTACGCGCGGGCTGCGCGCCGAAGCGGGTGCCGTAGCGCTGCGAAAAGCCCGTAAAGCCGGCGTTGTCGGGAGCCGCGAACCAGGCTCCATCCATCTCGCGGTTCGCGTAGACGTTCTGGTCTTCCCATAAGCCCGTGCCTGCGAATTGCATGCGCTTCGGCGTCACGCCGACCGAGTTCAGCGCTTGCAGCACGCGCGGCGTCGCGTCTGCGCCGTCGGCGATGATGATGAGATCGGTCACGCGGAACGCAGCCTGTGCGCGGCGCACTGCGGAGAGCGGATCGCTTTGCCCGGTCCCGTAGCGCTCGACCGCGTTCACCTTGGCTCCGCGCGAAGACGCATATTGCTTGACCGCGGCTTCGACGACATTGCCGTAGGCGTTGTCCGGGACGAAGCCCGTGATCGATCTTTTTCCGCGTTGAGCGGCGAAGGTAATAACACGGTCGATGTCGTTCTCCGGCTGGAAGCTGAGCAGATAGATTCCGCGCGCGGCGACATTGGAGTCGGTCGAGAAGGCGATCATCGGGACGGAGCGCGTGCGCGTCACCTGGCCCGCGGCGGCGACTGCGTGACTGAAGAGCGGGCCGAGAATGATTTCGGCGCCTTCGGCGATCGCCTGTTCCACAGCAGCCCGCGCGCCCTGCGCGGTGCCGCCGTCATCTTTTACGATGAGCTGGATGTTCGGGGTGTTGAATTCGGAAAGCGCCAGTTCGGCGGCATTGCGCATCGACTGCGCGGCGATGCCCGCATTGCCGGAACCGCTCAGCGAGAGAACCAAGCCGACGCGCACGTTGCCCGAACCGAT
>CAZFPR010000092.1:0-1490 GCA_964521045.1 uncultured Hyphomicrobiales bacterium | reverse complement strand
GGCTGCGTCTCGATCTGGTTGTTCGCGCCCGGGCCCTGTTGCGGACCGAGCGGCTGGTCGTTCATGAAGCTCGGCAGCGAAGACGAACAGGCCGACAGCGCGAAGCCGAACGGAAGCGTCAGCGCAGCGCGGCGCGTCCACAACCGCGTCTCGTCGCCGCGATTTCCGCCTCGAGAGGTTCGTTTCCGCACGCCTTACTTACCTTTACGCCCGCCCCCGATGACTTTGGAGGCGCGTAGCGCCGCTGTCAAAAACGGGCTTCGCCTTGATAATTCTACGCTTTCCGCCTTTTCTGGCCGCAAGCCCGGAGATTCTCCGCGAAGCGCATTAAGAAATCATGCACCATAGCGAGATGCACGACAGACGCGGTCCCAAAACGGCGGAAGTGAGACGCGACGCGGCGGCGGAACCCGCGCGACTCGCGCCGGGCCTCTATGTCGTCGCGACGCCGATCGGAAATCTGCGCGACATCACGCTGCGCGCGCTCGAAGTACTCGGCTCCGCCGGGCTCGTGCTGTGCGAAGACACCCGCGTCACGAAGAAGCTTCTCGACCGGCACCATCTCGCGCCGAAGCTCCTCGCCTACCACGACCACAACGCGGCGAGCGTGCGGCCTCGCGTGCTCGCGGAACTCGACAAAGGTTCCGCGGTCGCGCTGGTCTCCGATGCAGGTACCCCGCTCGTTTCCGATCCGGGTTTCAAGCTCGTGGAGGCTGCGATCGAAGCGGGGCATCGCGTGTTCCCGATTCCGGGCGCGTCGGCAGCACTTGCCGCGCTCGTTTCTGCTGGCTTGCCGTCGGATCGCTTTTTCTTCGAAGGATTCCTACCGCCGAAAAGTGCCGCACGGAAGACGCGGCTCTCGGAACTGCGCGCGATCCCGGCGACCTTGATCTTCTATGAAAGCGGGCCGCGCTTAAGCGAGTCGCTTGCCGACATGGCGGCAACGCTCGGCGAAAGAAACGCCGCCGTCTGCCGGGAGCTCACGAAAGCCTTCGAAGAAGTGCGGCGCGGCTCGCTTGCCGTACTTGCCGCACATTACGAAGAAGCCGGCGCACCGAAAGGCGAGATCGTCGTCGTGGTATCGCCTCCTGGCGACGAAGCGCCGCTCGACGAAGCGGACATCGATGCCAAGATTAAAGCCGCGCTGAAAAAACTTTCGCTGAAAGATGCCTCGGCCGCGATCGCTTCTGAGACCGGCCTGCCGCGCAAGGAAATCTACGCGCGTGCGCTCGCACTGGCGGAGAAGAAAAAGTGACCGCCAAAGAAACCGCAAAGCGGAACGCCGACCCCAAACGCAAGGACGCCTTCCTGCGCGGCGTTTCCGCGGAAGGCCGCGCTTCGCTTTTTCTCGCCGCGAAAGGCTACCGCACACTTGCGAAGCGCTGGAGAAGCCGGGCCGGCGAAATCGATCTGGTGGTGAAGCGCGGCAAGCTCGTCGTCTTAGTCGAGGTGAAAGCACGAGAGGAGCTCGACACGGCGGTGGAGTCGGT
>CAZFPR010000091.1:1258-11503 GCA_964521045.1 uncultured Hyphomicrobiales bacterium | reverse complement strand
GCAGAAGAACGTGAGCCACGTACCCCAGAGCGCGTCCGCGCCCTGCAACATGACCTTCATCAGCCGGCCGGAATGCGTGCCGCCGTGATAGGCGAGCGGCAACTGAAGCACGTGCTCGAAATAGCCGGTGACGATGCCGAGCCGGCGCTTATGCGCGAGCCGGTCGGCGTGCAGCGCGATCAGCACGCCCGCGCCGATCGTGAACAGCCCGAAGCCGACCCATGCCGCCAGCAGCGGCCCGAGGGTGGCGAGCGAAGGCATCTCGTTCTTCGACTGGCTGGAAATCAGGCTGTCGATGATCCGCCCGAACAGGATCGGTTCGGCGAAGGCCGCGACCGCAAGCAGGATGTTGGCGATGGCAAGCACCACGCCGAGCCTGGCCTCGGGGCCGAGCAAGCCGAGCACGCGGGTATAGAGGCGGATGAATCTCATCATGGCGCGTAACGGAGCGCTCTCTGCGGGTCTTTGACGGTCTGATTATGGCGGGCGGAAGCGATTCTGACCAATGGTCACATATCGCCGGATCGCCGGAGGGAGAAGCTCCGAATATTCACTTCTTTTTCGGGGGCTGCTTTTTTGCCGGCAGTTCGGGCTTGGGCGGCGCCGGAAGATACTGCGCGTCGAAAATCTCTTCGGGCTTCAGCTTGCTCTTGAAGGTGTAGAATTTCGCGATCTGCACGAAGGAATCGGCCAGCCGCGCCGGATCGGCCCCGCCGACGGTTGCGGCCTTGGGGTCGATCTTCTTGATGTTCTGTTCGATCACGATTTTGAGCCGCTCGAGTTCGACTTCCTTGCGCGCGCCCTGCATCCGCTTCAGCACTGCCTCGATGGCGGCGTTCGGGTTCTGGATCGTATCGCGCAGACCCCGGACATAGGCCCGCAGGAAAGCCCGGATTACTTCCGGCCGCTCGGCCTGAAATTTTGCGCTCGTAAGGATCGCGCTTCCATAAAGCTGCACGCCGTAGTCGGCCATCAGGAGCACGACGATATCGTCGGCCTGCACGCCGCGATCTCTGAGGTCGAGCGCCGAGAAGGATTGCCCGAGCATCGCATCGACCTCGCCCGAGACCAGCATCGGCACGCGGACCTGCAAGCCGACGTTGAGGGTCGTCACCTTCTGCGTATCGATCGCGTTGAGCTGGGCGAACAGCGGCCATAGCTGCGACGACGGATCGGCGGCGGGTGCCGCGAGTTTCCGGTTCTCGGTGTCCTTCACGAATTGAATGCCGCGGCTCTTGCGGCCGATGAGCGCGTAAGCCGGCTTATCGTGAACGATGAACACCGCCTCGATTCCGGTCGGCATGTTCTGGTCGCGGTAGCGGATCAAGGCGTTGAGGTCGCCGATGCTCATGTCATGCGTAGTCTCGGTCGCGCCGTTTGCGAGCGCGAGCCGGGTAATCGCTTCCATCGGCGAAGCGGCCGGTTCGACCACCACTTCGAGCCCCTCGTCCTTGAAGTATCCCTTGTCGATCGCGACAAAGAGCGGCGCCGTGGTGCCATCGACCGCGCGATCGAGGCTGAAGCGCACGCGCATTTCTTCTTGCGCCAGGGAAGGAACGGCGAACAGCACAAGCGCGGCTGCGAGGAAGGCGAATAGCCCGCTTCCCGCGCAGGACAGGCGCGCAACTGCTCTCCGGTTTTTCATCCTGTCTCCTTGACGCGACCTTCTAGGTGCGCGCCGCAGCGGATGTGTGGCGCGGGTTGGCCCGGAACGTGATCGGGCTTCCCGCGTTGTTCTCGCCGCAGCACGAAGCAAATCCCAAGCGCTCACGAAGAGCAAGTCTCTCCTTCCATAAACCCGGACTGTCCGCAGTGAACGCGCGTTCATGAAATGCGTTTCAGCCGCCGGAACGGTTTGCGGAGGCTCTTGCCTTTACTTCGTCACGCGCCCTGCCTACACAGTCCGCCGCATGTTGCGCCGTCTTTACGATTGGATTCTCGCGCTGTCCGCGCGCCCGTCCGCGCCCTACGCGCTGGCGGGCGTTTCGTTTGCCGAGAGTTCTTTCTTCCCGATCCCGCCGGACGCGATGCTGGTGCCGATGTGCCTGGCCCGGCCGAAAAATGCGTTTTTCTACGCCACGGTTTGCACGATTGCCTCGGTGCTCGGCGGCCTCGTGGGCTACGCGATCGGCTACCTGCTCTACGAATCCGTGGGCAGCTGGCTGATCCAGCTCTACGGCTACGGCAAGCAGTCGGAAGCCTTCCGGCAGGCCTATGCCGAGTGGGGTCACTGGGTGATCCTGATCAAAGGCGTCACCCCGATCCCCTACAAGCTCGTGACCATCACCGCGGGCTTTGCCGAATACAATCTGTTCTGGTTCACGGTGCTCTCGCGGACCACGCGCGGCGCACGCTTCTATCTTGTCGCCGGCCTGATCTATTGGCTGGGCCCGCCGGCCAAGGACTTCATCGAGAAGCGGCTGGAACTCGTCTTCACCGCGTTCCTGATCCTGTTCATACTGGGCATCGTCGCAGCCATCTACGTGGCGTAGTTCATGACGGGCTATTTCTTCGTCCTGATCGTCGGCGTATTCGCCGGAGCGGTCAGCGGTGTCATCGGCACCGGTTCATCGATCATTCTCCTGCCCGTGCTGGTCTACACGTTCGGCCCGCTGCAAGCGGTGCCGATCATGGCGGTCGCCTCCGTGATGGTGAACTTCGCCCGCGCGGCTGCGTGGTGGCGCGAGATCGACTGGAGGATGCTCGCCGCCTATGCGCTGCCTGCGATCCCCGCCGCCGCGTTAGGCGCGCGTACGCTGATCTCGCTCCCTCCCGCGCTCATCGACACGCTGCTCGGCGCATTTTTCCTCGGCATGATTCCGGGCCGGAGATTTCTCGACCGGCGCGGCTGGCGGGCGAACTGGTGGCAGCTTGCGCTCGCTGGCGCGTTGATCGGCTTTCTCACCGGCATCGTGCTTTCGACCGGCCCCTTGAGCGTTCCGGTCTTTGCCGCCGCGGGACTTTTCAAGGGCGCCCTGCTTGCAACCGAGGCCGCGGCTTCCCTCTTCATCTACATCGCGAAGGTTTCGACCTTTCACACCTTCGGCGCACTCTCGGAGGAGAACCTCATCAAAGGCGCAATTGTCGGCTCGTCCCTGATGCTCGGCACCTTTGCCGGCAAGAGCCTCGTGATGCGCATGAGCGCCCAGACCTTCGGGAAACTGCTGGATACGATGCTGGCCTGCTCAGGTGCCGCGCTCTTGTGGGCGGCCTGGCACGCATAAAACGAACTTGAAGAATTGGTGCCCCTGGCCGGAATCGAACCAGCACGGCTTTTGGCCACCTGATTTTGAGTCAGGCGCGTCTACCAGTTCCGCCACAGGGGCACCCGGAACGGCGGCAGTTATAACGGCGATGTGAACCACCGCAAGCCGCCTTGGAATCGACACCGGAGACGGGCTTCGTTACGCCAACGCCGATGACCGAGAAACCGATCAAACCCGCCAACGCCGCCTTTGCCGCAGCTTTTCTGATGTTCGCGGCGCTCTGCGGCGCGTGGTACTTTCAGTATGTGCTGCACTATGAGCCCTGCCCGCTCTGCTACCAGCAGCGCATTCCCTATTACTTCGCGATTCCGCTCGGGCTCCTGGTCGCGGCCTTCGCGTTACGCGGCGGAAACAGGACAATCGTCCGTTACGGGCTTTACCTGCTCGCGCTGATTCTCGTGGTGAGCGTGGGGCTCGGCGTGTTTCACGCCGGCGTCGAATGGAAGCTCTGGCAGGGCCCGACAAGCTGCGCCGCGGGCGCTCCGTCATCCGCGCCGGTCGGGAACATTCTCGAAGCCCTGAAGAAGCCGGTGCGCGCGGTGCCGTGCGACGAAGCGGCGTGGCGGCTCTTCGGGATCTCGCTCGCGGGCTACAACGCGCTGATTTCGGCGGCCGCCGCGCTGATCGCATTCTGCGGCGCGCGGCGCGCTTAAGCTTACGCCTCGAGTTCTGCGTCCCAATAGAGATAGTCGAGCCAGCTCTGGTGCAGGTAGTTCGGCGGGAACAGCCTGCCGTTCTTGTGCAGGTCGTTCACGCTCGGCTGGAACGGCATCTGGTGCGGCCACATATTCGCGGCCGCCGGCATCTGTCCGCCCTTGCGCAGATTGCAGCACGAGCACGCCGTGACGACATTTTCCCACGTCGTCTGCCCGCCGTGCGCGCGGGGGATCAGGTGATCGAAGGTGAGCTCTTCCCGCGTGCCGCAGTACTGGCAGGAGAAGCGGTCGCGCAGGAATACGTTGAAGCGGGTGAAGGCCGGGTGGCGCGACGGACGGACGAAGGTCTTCAGGGAAACGACGCTGGGAAGCCGGAACTCGGCGGTCGGACTTCGCACCGCCTTGTCGTAGAGCGCGACCGTGTTCACGCGGTCGAGAAACACAGCCTTGATCGTGTCCTGCCACGACCAGATCGACAGCGGATAATAACTGAGCGGCCGGAAGTCCGCGTTCAGCACCAGCGCGGGCCAGGCTCCCGGAGACAAAACGCCGGAAGAAACTCCGGGCGATACAGCGGTGTGCAATCGCGACTCCTTCTCGAAGTCCCTGCGGTCGCACCCCGCTTCCAACGACGGATATATTACCGGGACCGTGTCGGCTTTGTGAAGCGGGCCGAAGTCAGCGTCCCCCGAAGGCTTTTTGCAGGAACGCACCGCCGAGCCTGAGCCCGTCGCCGTCGATGCCGTGGCCGATTCCCTGCGAAAGATGCCACTCGACCGCGAGCCCCATGCCGCCAAGCCCCTGCGCCGACAGGAACAGGGCCTGCGCCGGGATCACCTCGTCCTGATCGCCGTGCACGAGCAGAACAGGCGGCTTCACGGTGATTTCCGAGGCCGCCGCAGCGGCAACTTCCTGATTCGTAGGCGTCACGAGGACGCCCGAAAAACCGACGATGCCCGCCAAAGCCGGGCGCCGAAGACCCGTATGCAGCGCCATCATCGTGCCCTGGCTGAAACCCACGAGCGCAAGCGCAGGCGGCGGCAGGTTATTGCGCGCAAGTTCCGCATCGAGAAACTCGTCGAGCACGGGTCGCGCCTTGGTGACCCCGCGCCAGCGCTCGTCGGGATCGCGAAACGTGAGCCCGAACCATTGCCGCCCCGCGGGATAGCCCGGCACCGGTTCCGGCGCGTTCGGCGAAACGAAAGCGGCGTCGGGCAAGAGCGCCTGCCACTCGCGGCCGAGCGAAATCAGATCGTTTCCGTCCGCGCCATAGCCGTGCAGGAAAACCACAAGCTGCTTTGCAGTGCCGGAACGCGGCGCGATGCGGGGTCCGTCGATCATTGTTCTTAATCTCCTTGCTCGACAGGCACGCCGTCGCGCTTCTTCATCGCGGCATAGTAAGCCCAGAGCAGGCGGGCTGCTACCGAGCGGTAGGGTTTCCAGACCCGCGCGATCTTTTCAAGCTGCTTGGCGTCGGGCCGCTTGCGCTTGTTCAGCATGATGCGCGCGGCTTCCTGCAAGGCGAGATCGCCCGACGCGAAAGCATCCGCGTGGCCGACGCAGAACATCAGATAGATGTCCGCGGTCCAGGGCCCGATGCCTTTCACTTTCACGAGTTCGGCATGGGCGGCTTCGGCGGGCATATGCGCGAGCGCATCGATATTGAGATGCGCGTCGCGTACCGCACGCGCGATATGCCGGAACGTCCTGATCTTCGGCATCGAGAGGCCGACCCGCTGCAATTGCGGCGTGCGGGCTTTCAGGATCGCGTGATGGTCGAGCGGCGAGAATTTCGCTTCCAGCCGTCCCCAGATCGCCGCGGCCGACGCCACCGAAAGCTGCTGCCCGCATATGATCCGGGCGAGGCCCGCGAAACCGCCCTCGCGCCTTCGCATCGGCGGATGGCCGGCGATGGTCAGGACATCGGCGAAACGCGGGTCGAGCAGCAGGAGCTTCTCGAGCGCTTCTTTCAGGTGTGCTTCGGTGTCGATACGGACAGGCATTCCGGCGCGAAACCATCTACAACACGGACGATATTGCAACCCGATTCCACCAGAAGCCCGATGTCAGCCCCCGTTTTCCGCTTCGCGCCCTCGCCGACCGGACATCTGCATCTCGGGCACGCGCTGTCCGCCATTCTCAACTTCGAAGAGGCCGAGCGCACTGGCGCGCGTTTTCTGCTGCGGATCGAAGATATTGATCTCACGCGCTGCAAGCCGGAATTCGAGGAGTCGATCTACGAAGACCTCGAATGGCTCGGGATAAACTGGGAGTCTCCGGTAAGACGCCAGTCCGATCATTTCGAGGAATATGCCGCCGAGTTGAGTCGCCTGGAAGCGGAGCATCTGCTTTACGCTTCCTATGAAACGCGCGCCGATCTCGCCCGGCTGATTACCGGCCGCGATCCCGAAGGCGGCCCGCGCTATTCGCGCGAAGAGGGCCTATCGGCTGCGGAAGCCGCCGAACGCGAAGCGGCAGGCGAGCCCTATGCGCTGCGCCTCGATATGGAACAGGCGCTCTCGCGCGTCGAGACGCCGCTGTTCTGGACCGAAGTGGACAAACAGGTCGAAGCGCATCCCGAACGATGGGGCGATGTCGTGCTGGGCCGCAAACAAATGCCGGCGAGCTATCATCTTGCCGCCGTGCTCGACGACGCCTTGCAAGGCGTCACGCATATCGTTCGCGGCAAGGATCTGTTCGAGGCTACCGCCGTGCACCGCCTGTTGCAGGAACTGCTCGGCCTGCCCGCGCCGATTTACCGGCATCATCATTTGCTCGTGGATGAGAACGGCAAGAAACTTTCCAAGCGCGATCAATCGACCACGCTGCGCGATTTGCGCGCAGGCGGCGTGAGCGTCGCACAGATCAGGGAAGCGATCGGCCTCTAGCCGATCCAGTCAAAGTCGGATTTATCCGACTTTGATAATAAAAAATGCGCGCGATGCAGTTCACCCGATCCCAAGCACGAACAGCCAGAACGACACGGTGAATAGCGAGAGCGCGGTCGAGAGCGTGACTGCGCCCGCGACCGTCGCAACACCCGTCTTGTAACGCGCGGCCAGGAGATACGAATTGATGCCGACCGCCATCGACGCGAAAATCACGGCAACGCCGTGCCAGACCGGCGTCAGCATGAAGACGTACTTCGCGAGCAGATAGACCGCGAGCGGAAGCAGCAATAGCTTCGCCGCGACGATGAAGACCGAAAGCTTCACGTCGCCGAACACGCCGTATTTGCGGAGCGCCATGCCCATCGCGAACAACGCACAGGGCACGGCCGCAAGCGCGATCATATCGATGAAGGTCTTCGGCACACCACCGAGCTGCACGCCCGCGATACGCCCGAGCGAACCCGCGGCAAACGCGATCAGAAGTGGGTTGGTGACGAGATTCCTGACGAGCTTGAAGATCGCGTCTCGCGTGATCCCGGCGTCCGCGCTTTCGATCATCACGGTCGCCGCCAGCATCATCAGCGGCAGGTGTACCGCGATCAGGAGAAAAAGCGGCACCGCGCCGGCTTCGCCATAGGCCGTGAGCACGAGCGGAATGCCCAACAAGACGATGTTCGATTGCGCCGACGAAAAGCCCATGATGACGGCTTCGCGTCCGGGCCTGCCGTAAATCTTCCACGTCACGAGTTGCGCGAACGACCACACGATCGCAACCCCGATGAAATAGGAGAGCCAGTAACCCCAGGGCGAACCTTCCGGCAGCGCGGCACCGAGCAGCGTCTTCACGATCATGATCGGTATCGCGATGACGAAAACGAAGTCGTTCAGGCCATCACCGGCTTTCTCGGAAAGCAGCTTCGACCACACCGAGACATAGCCGAGCGCGATCACGCCGAAGACCGGCAGGACGATTTCCGCGATGCGTGCGATCTGGGACAAGAAAACTTAAGCCGCCTTACCCGCGCTCGCATCCACGACGCGCACGATGTCCGAAAGAATCCGGTTCATTTCGTAATTCTTCGGCGTGTAGACGGCGGCGACGCCGCATTGCTTCAAGACATACTCGTCTTCCGGCGGAATGATGCCGCCGACGATCACCGGAATTTCCATGCCTTCAGAGCGCATGCGGTTCATCACGTCACGCACCAGCGGCACATGCGAGCCCGACAAGATCGACAAGCCCACGACATGCACGCCTTCTTCGAGCGCGGCGTTCACGATCTCGGCGGGCGTGAGCCGGATGCCTTCATAGACGACTTCCATGCCGGCATCGCGCGCGCGCACCGCGATCTGCTCGGCACCGTTCGAATGTCCGTCGAGCCCCGGCTTGCCGACCAGAAACTTCAGGCGGCGGCCGAGTTTTTTGGAAACCTTCTCCACTTCGCCGCGCACTTCATCGAGTCCTTCCGCGCCTAGCCGCGCAGAGCGGCCGACGCCGGTCGGCGCGCGGTATTCGCCGAACACCTCGCGTAAGCATGCGCCCCATTCTCCGGTGGTGACACCGGCCTTCGCGGCCTCGATCGAAGGCGGCATGATATTCTGGCCCTCGGAGGCTGCGCGCTTCAGCGCGTCCAGCGCCGATGCAACTTTCTTTGCATCGCGCTGGTCGCGCCAGGCCTTGAGCTTTTCGACCTGCTCCTTCTCGACATGCTCGGGCACGGTGAGGATCGCGCCTTCGCCGGTCGTGAGCGGCGAGGGTTCGGTCTCGACAAAGCGGTTGACGCCGACCACGGTCTGCTCGCCGCGCTCGATCGCCTCCAGCCGCCGCGTATTCGATTCCACGAGCTTCTGTTTCATGTAGCTCGATTCAACGGCTGCGACCGCGCCGCCCATCTCTTCGATCCGGGCAAGTTCTTCGCGCGCTTCGGTTTTAAGTTCTTCGACCTTGCGCTCGATCTCTTTCGAGCCGTCGAAGATGTCGCCGAAGTCGAGAAGATCCGTTTCGAACGCCACGATCTGCTGCATGCGGATCGACCATTGCTGATCCCACGGCCGCGGCAGCCCAAGCGCCTCATTCCACGCGGGCAGCTGCACCGCACGGGCACGCGCATTTTTCGAGAGCGTGACCGCGAGCATCTCGAGAAGGATACGATAGACGTTGTTCTCGGGCTGCTGCTCGGTAAGACCCAGCGAATTCACCTGCACGCCATAGCGGAAGCGGCGGTGCTTTTCGTTGCTGACGCCGTAACGCTCGCGCGTGATCTCTTCCCAGAGTTCGGTGAACGCGCGCATCTTGCAAAGCTCGGTGACGAAGCGCAGCCCCGCATTCACGAAGAAAGAAATCCGGCCGACCACTTCCTCGAAATCTTTTCCTTCGATTCCGCCGGCGGCCTTGACGCCGTCGAGCACCGCGATCGCAGTGGCGAGCGCATAAGCCAGTTCCTGGGTCGGCGTCGCGCCCGCTTCCTGCAAATGATAGGAGCAGACGTTCATCGGATTCCACTTCGGCACTTCGCGCGTGGTGTAGAGGATGGTGTCGCGCGTGAGCCGCATCGAAGGCGCGGGCGGAAATACGTAAGTGCCGCGCGAAAGATATTCCTTGATGATGTCGTTCTGTGTGGTGCCGGAGAGCGAGGTCTTCGGCTGGCCGGTTTCTTCCGCGAGCGCGACATAAAGCGACAACAGCCACGCCGCGGTCGCGTTGATCGTCATCGAGGTATTCATCGAGCCGAGCGGAATGCCGTCGAACAATGTCCGCATGTCGCCGAGATGCGAGATGGGAACGCCGACCTTGCCGACTTCGCCTTTCGCCAGCAGATGGTCGGAGTCGTAGCCGGTCTGCGTCGGCAGATCGAAGGCGACCGAAAGACCGGTCTGTCCCTTGGCGAGGTTCGAGCGATAGAGCTTGTTGGATTCCGCGGCCGTCGAGTGTCCCGCATAGGTGCGGATCAGCCACGGCGCCTCCTTCGGCTTCGCGGAATTCGAACTGCTGTTCTTTTTCTCAGCCATCGGCCGGGCCCCCACCGCGGTCCATAAAACGCGGACGCGGCCTGCTTTCTGCAATGCAGCATAACTCCTAGCACGGGGAAAGCCGGTTCAAAATCCGTCCGGGGTTAACGCTGCCCGCCCAAACGAAACCGGCGGGAAACGATTCCCGCCGGCGCTGGTATTCGCTTTCCTGAACCGCTAGCGGCGCTTCACGAGGCCGATCACGAACAAGAGGATGATCGCGCCGATGGTCGCCGAAATGATCGCACCGACAATATCCCCGCCAAGCCGGATGCCAAGATAGGGGAAGAGCCAGCTCGCGATCGCAGCACCGACGATGCCGACCACGATGTTGCCAATGAGCCCGAAGCCATAGCCTTTCATGATGACGCCGGCGAGCCAGCCCGCGACCGCACCCACGATCAGAAGAATGATAAGTCCTTG
>CAZFPR010000091.1:0-1248 GCA_964521045.1 uncultured Hyphomicrobiales bacterium | reverse complement strand
AAGGTGGGTACGCAGACTTTTGTCTGCAGCGTGAGGGGTCCTGCGATGCGTGGAAAACCTTGTTGTGCGGCGCAGTCAGCGAAGCGCCGAAGGGAAAAACAAGCGGCACAGCACGAGCGCGGCAACGGCCAGCGAGGCGGCAAACCCCACCGGCAACTTCACAAAGGGGAAGACCGCAATCAGCAGCATCACGGCAACGATTGCCGGAATTTCGTAACGCAGAAAGCCGCGCGTCATGCCGAGCGCGATCAGGAACGCGATCGGCACCGTGATCGTCACCATGTCGTAGAGATAGATATAGGGCGTCGCCAAAAGCACGCCCGCCCCGAGCGCCGCGGCTTTGAGTTCGTATGTGTGCTCGCGGCTTCGCCAGATTTTCCAGACCGCGAGCGCAATCGCACCTGTCAGCGCGATCTGCGCGCTCCATGCAATCCATTCGGCAGTCCCCAGCGTGCGCAGGAGCGCGAACAGGCTCTGCATCTTTTCGATTTCCGCACGCCCCTCGGAAAGAAACGCGTTCGAGGTGACCGGCAGCCAGCGGAGGAACGCGAGCCACGGCTCGATGCCGAAAGCGAGGATCGAAGCGAGCGCGAGAATTGCTGCCGTTACGCCGGCAGCGATAAACGCCCGCCAGTAGCCGGCTGCGGCGAGAGCCACCGGAAACAGAATGCCGAAATGCGGTTTGTAAGTAAGAAGCCCCAGACAGATGCCCGCGAGCACCGGACGCTTTTCCAGAAATGCGAGCGTGAAGCCGATGAGCGCGGCAGTCAGAAATCCGTTCTGTCCGACAAGAACGTTCGCGGCCAAGGCGGGTGCCGAGAGCGCGAGCAGGAAACCCGTCTTTCCTCCGGCGCTCGCCCGCATGGCGGCCACGAACGGCACGTACGAAATCGCAGACCACCCCGCATGCGCGGCTGCATAAGGCAACGTTGCGAGCGCCGCCGCGGCAAAGAGATAGAACGGCGGATAGTGCCAGCCGTAGTAGCCCGCAAAATCGTAGCCGAGGATTTGAATCTCGAGCTGCTTGTGCGTGGGCCAGTCGTAAGCGCTCGCCGGCGTGCCCGAGAGCGCCAGCTTTCCCGCGGCATAGACGTTCAGGAAGTCGGTCGAGATGAGCCGCCCTGCGGCATCCCAAAGCCAGCTTCCGGTAACGAGCGCAGTCGCGAGCCAAACGACGTTGGCGACCGCGAAGGCGAACAGAAACAGCGCGAACCGCTTGGGCAGGGCTGGCGTTTGAGCGGATGACGT
>CAZFPR010000090.1:0-11611 GCA_964521045.1 uncultured Hyphomicrobiales bacterium | reverse complement strand
TCTCCGGATCAAGCGCTACCGCAGGCTGTCGCGTATCTTCACGCGCTTCATGTCGGCGGCCGGCCTCGGCGCCCGCTACATTCCCGGCGGCAGTGCGGTTGCCGTCACTAACCGCCCGTTTGCCGGCAATCCGGTTTCCTCGGATCAGACGCGCTACGAGCGGATCGCGTCGATCATCGAAGCCGATCCTTCGCTGGGTCTCGGGTCCCCGACACTCTCATGGATCGCGGCCTCCTTCCGCCAGATCGACGAATTCGCGGAGCCGGAGTACGCGGCGAAGCTCACGCAGCCGATCCTGATCCTCGGTGCGGGGGAAGACCGTCTCGTTTCCACGGTGGCGGCGAAGAAGTTCGCGAACGGATTGCGCGCGGGCAAGATCGTCGTGATCCCGGGCAGCCGTCATGAAATCATGATCGAGCGCGATTCCATCCGCGCGCAATTCCTGTCGGCGTTCGACGCTTTCGTGCCGGGAAGCGCGCCGGAGCGGCGCTAGTTTCCCTCATGGTGAGGAGCGGCACGAAGTGCCGCGTCTCGAACCATGAGGATGTAGCCATCCTTCGAGACGCGCTCACTTTCGCAAGCCGGATAAATCCGGCTTGCGCATATTAATTCGGAAGTCGGGTAGACCCGACTTCCGTTCGCGCTCCTCAGGATGAGGGAACTATTTGTTCAAAAGCTCAAGCGCTGCCGCATGCACGCGCTTGTCGCCGGCGGCCACGATCCGCCCGCCATTTACGGCGCTCTCGCCCTGCCAGTTGGTCACGATACCGCCCGCACCTTCGATGATCGGAATCAGCGGCACGATGTCGTAGGCGTCGAGCCCCGCTTCGACTACGAGATCCACATAGCCTGCCGCGATCATGCAATAGGCGTAGCAGTCGCCGCCGAAGCGCGGCAGGCGCACGCTCTTTTCGACGCGGTCGTAGCTGGCCCTCTCTTCGGCGGTGAAAAGATGCGGGCTCGTCGTGAACATGAGCGCTTCATCGAGCGACGCGCATTTGCGCGCGATCAGCTTCCGCTCGCCCGCGGGGCCGCGGTATTTCGCACTCGCGCGGTCGCCGGTAAATCGTTCGCCGATAAACGGCTGCGCCATCATGCCGTAGACCGGCACGTCATCCTTGCAGAGACCGATCAGCGTGCCCCAGACCGGCATTCCGGCGATGAAGGATTTCGTGCCGTCAATCGGATCGAGCATCCAGGTGTAGGGCGCATCGCTTTTGATGTCGTCGAACTCTTCGCCGACCACACCGTGCGCCGGAAAGTGCTCGCGGATCAGCGCGCGCATGGCGGTCTCGGCGGCGCGGTCGGCTGCGGTCACCGGGTCGAAGCTGCCTTTGAGTTTCTTGTTTTCGACCGCGAGCGCGGTGCGGAAAAACGGCAGGATCGCTTCGCCCGCGACATCCGCAAGCTTGTCGACGAAGGCCGCGAAATCGACCGCTCCCATGCGCTCTGTAATTCCCCTGAGACCGCCACAAGAGAGCGGCAGTCAAATCTGGCGGCCGGCAATCTAGCGGCGGCCAATCTAGCGGTGGCCATGTGATTCCGGCAACGCCTCACTGCGCTTTGGCAGGTTGAAGTCGAGGGGCTGCCGTGGCACTCGCTTGCAGGCAATAGCAGGGCAAATGCCCGCAGGGTCCCAAGGGGAGAGAAGCGTGAAGGGCGGGCAAGAAGCCGCCGGTGGCGGCGCGCCGTCCGGCATGCGGCTCGATCTGAAGGCCGGCATCTGGCTCGTCGCCGTGCTTTCGACGGCGCAGCTCGTGAGCCAGTTCCTCCGCAGCGCGGTCAGCGTCATCGGCCCCAATCTCGTGACCGAACTGAACATCAGTGCGGCGGGTCTCGCGCTGCTTTCAAGCTCGTTCTTCCTCGCCTTCGCGATCGCGCAAATTCCGGTGGGCATGCTGATCGACCGCTTCGGTCCGCGGATCACGATGCTGTGGTCCACGGTGCTTGCGGTCGTGGGCTGCTTCGTATTTGCGCTAGGCCCCGACCTGAACTGGCTCGTGCTCGGGCGCGTCTTGATGGCGCTCGGCTGTTCGAGCTTCTATGTCGCGCCGCTTGCGATCTATTCGCGCTGGTTCCAGCCGAAGTATTTCTCGACCGTCACGGGAATCCAGCTCGGTCTTTCTGGTTTAGGACTGCTCGCCGCGACGTCGCCGCTCGCCTTCGCGACGGCCACGATCGGCTGGCGCCCGAGCTTCGTCATCGTTGCGGTTCTCGCAGGATTGTCTGGCTTGATCGTGCTGTGGTGGGTGAGCGACGACCCGCCCGGCACGAAGCCCTCCGAGCACAAGAAAGAGAATTTCGTCGAGAGCCTGCGCGGGCTCGTCGTGGTCACGCAGACACCTTCGTTCTGGCCGATCTTCGCGATGTTCCTCACGAACTATGCCGTCGTGATCACGATCCTCGGCCTCTGGGGCGGGCCTTATCTCGCGCACGTCTACGGCTACGATCTCGATACGCGCGGCTTCTATCTTCTTCTGCTCGCGCTATCGAGCATGAGTGCCGCGTTCTTTTGGGGTGTCGCGGATCGCGTGTTCGGCAGTTACCGGACGCCGGTGTTGATCGGCGCGCTGCTGACGCTTGCGATGCTCATCTGGATCGCGCTCGTGGGAAAGATGAGCCAGCCCGTACTCGGAGCGTGGTTTGTGCTCTATGGCCTCGTCACGGGTTACCCGCCGCTTCTGGTCGGGCAGGCGCGGGATATGTTCCCGCCGCAGCTCGTGGGCCGCGGGCTCACGCTCCTCAATCTCGCGACCATGGGCGGGGTATTTATTTTCCAGTTCGCGACCGGCGCGGTGATCGAGTTCATGGCGCCGAATCAAACCGTCTATCCGCTTGCGGCCTACCAGGCGGCGTTCTGGCTGATGGCCGGGCTGCTGGCCGTCTCGATCGGATGCTACCTTTTGGCAGAAAGCCGCCCGGTTAAGAATTAAGAATTAAGCCGTTGATTCCGTTACGGTTTGTTCCCGGGCAGGGGCCACTCGTTCCCGGAAAAGTTATGTAAGCAGTACTTGCTTATTTTGCGATGCGGGAGCATATTGTTGCGGTGCGATACGCGATGGCGTCGCGTTTTCGCCGCCCTCCTTTGGGCGTTTCCTCCCTAGACTTGGGCCGCTACAGGCAACTGTAGCGGCCTCTTTCTTTTGGGGGTCGGGCTCGCTTTTCGGAGGTCTGCTTATTCCGCGGCGTCCGGCAGCGCTTCGATGCCGGCCGTGGTGAAGGCCGTAACCGCCTCGATCATCTGCCCGAGGTCCCGCTTGATCGCCTCAAAGCCAGCGGTCTTCTCGTAGCGCGTCTCATCCATGTAGAGCGCGCGGTTCACTTCGATCTGCAAGGCATGCAGGCCGGTGGCGGGGTCGCCGTAATGCTCGGTGATGAAGCCGCCCGCATAAGGCTTGTTGCGCAGAACGATGTGGCCCCGCGCGCGCAGCGTCCGCTCGACCATGTCGGTAATCGCGGACGAGCAGCTCGTGCCGTAGCGGTCGCCGAGCACGAAATCCGCGCGCGGGCGCTCGTCGCGGCCGCCTGCACTCGACGGCATCGAGTGGCAGTCGATCAGGAGTGCTATGCCGCAGTTCTTCTGCGCGCGGCTCACGAGTTTGCGGAGCGTGCGGTGGTAGGGTTTGTACAGCTGCTCGATCCGCGAGAGCGCTTCCGAAATCGGGATGCGCTTCGGATAGATTTCGCGCGCGTCGCCGACGACGCGGGCGATGGTGCCGAGCCCGCCAGCCACGCGCAGCGAGCGCGTATTGGCATATGCGGGCAGGCGTCCCTCGAACATGCGCGGATCGAGTTCGTAGGGCTCGCGGTTCACGTCGAGATAGGCTCGCGGAAAATGCGCCCGCATCAGGGGCACACCGGCGCGCGGGGCTTCGGCGAAGAGTTCGTCGACGAAGGTGTCTTCGGAGCGCCGGAGTGCCGCAAGCTCCAGCCGGCTCTGGCGCAGGAACGAAGCCGGGTAGGCGCGTCCGCTATGCGGCGAGTTGCATACGACCGGGCCCACCGCTGCGAGCGGCTCTTCGACATCGAAGGCCGGGGCCAGTTCTTCGACAACCTTGGCGCTCATCGCGGGAAAAGCCTTGCGGGCGTGGCCTGGGACGGGGGCTTGGGATTAAGGAAAACGTCAGTTTTCGCTTTGTCGCAGGGCGGTAAGGCCTTGTGAAGGCCGCGCCTTTCTTTATGCACCTTCACCGGCCATTTACCCGGCTCCCCCCAAATGGGCGCCGAAAAAGGGCCTGAAAAGCCGGGACGTTAAGGGGCACCATGCCGAAGATTCTGCTCGCCGAAGACGACAACGATATGCGCCGCTTCCTCGTGAAGGCGCTCGTCAACGCCGGCTACGAGGTCGCGCATTTCGACAACGGCCGCTCGGCCTATCAGCGGCTGCGCGAGGAGCCCTTCGAGCTGTTGCTTACCGACATTGTCATGCCGGAAATGGACGGGATCGAGCTGGCTCGCCGGGCCACCGAACTCGACCCGGACATCAAGGTCATGTTCATCACGGGGTTCGCGGCGGTGACGCTGGAAGCCCAGAACAAGAAGGCGCCGGAGGACTCCAAGGTGCTTTCCAAACCCTTCCACCTCAAGGACCTCGTGAACGAGGTCCAGAAGATGCTGGCGGCTGCGTAAGGGTCCTCATGGTGAGGAGCGCGGCGAAGCCGCGCGTCTCGAACCATGAGGCCGCCCCATCCTTCGAGACGGCGCGTTCCGCGCCTCCTCAGGATGAGGCGGAATTGGCGCCCGGACTGTGGATTCACGTTTTCGCGGGGACGATAAAAAGCGGGTTTTCTCTCGCTTGCCCCTGCCGGAGGCACCCGATATAGGGAGCCCCGCCTTTGATGCGCGCGTAGCTCAGCGGTAGAGCACTACCTTGACATGGTAGGGGTCACAGGTTCGATCCCTGTCGCGCGCACCATTCCTCTCAGGACGGCCCGGCCCGCCGATGTCGGATTTATCCGATATCGGCAATACGAAAATAATTCGGGCTTGCCCGGTATCGGCAAGTAAAAATTGCAATTCGGGACGACCCGAATTTTTGATCTCACCCGGCAGGGACGACCCTCCAGTTTAAGGAGAGTTGCTATGGCCTGGATTTCTCTCTTCATCGCCGGCCTGTTCGAAGTCGGCTGGGCGATCGGCCTGAAATACACCGACGGATTTTCGAAGCTGTGGCCCACGGTCTGGACCGTGGCCGCGATGATCGTCTCGCTGATCTTCCTCGAATATGCGCTGCGCACTTTGCCGGTCGGCACCGCTTACGCGGTCTGGGTCGGCATCGGCGCGGTCGGCACCGCGATCATGGGCATGTGGCTGTTTGGCGAGTCGCGCGAGATCGCGCGGATCGTTTGCCTCATGCTGATCGTGGCGGGTGTGATCGGGTTGAAGGTGGTGACGCCAAATATAAACTAGTTTTAGACTTTCGAAATAAGGTTTCTGCGGATGGATTTGATAGAAAGATTTCTTTCTTTAGTGCCGACTGAAACAGAATTTTGGTCTGCTATAGTCGGAGCTATTGTGGGCGGTGTAATTGCGCTCGCAGTTCAGCTCGTTGCGATACACGCTGCCAGTAAGCAGCGCAGAGAAGATAGACTGGAAATTCAAAAAACGCTTGGCGCTTCTCTGATCTTCAAGCTGATACGGATACACACAGGGATTTACGGCATTCATGCACATATCGATGGATGTTTGAGCAGTGCCAAGCAAAGAGGGTTATCGGGAGAGCCTTGGCAATTTGTAATGCCACTCATCAATCCTCCAGATCACGTTCATTTCAATTCTGAGGAAATGGCGATGTTGTTGAATTTAAGGGACTTCAATGTTTTCAACGCAGTTCTATCACTAGATGTAGTGCACAATAGCCATATCGACTCCTTGCGAGTGCTCAACACAGAAAGACGCGCATTAACAGACCGTCTGAAAGCTGAAGAGGCAGTTGGCACCACCCTAAGCGGTACATTAAATTACGAGCAAGTGATGCTGCTCAAACCTAAAATGATTGAAGTCAACACGCTGATCGAACAGATACAAAATAAAACAAAAAGCGACACCTCCCTAGCTTTCGATGCCTTAAACAGCGTGTCAAAATTGCTTCGTGAGAAACTAAGTCTCACATATAAAATCGAACTTGATCCCGCAAGAACGCCTCAAACGTCGTAATCACGGCAACCGCGCCCAAAGCGCGAAGCCGTAGTCCGCGAGATAAATGCCGAGCACGATGCCGATGATGCCGCTCGCAATAAAAAACTGCGGGCGGTTCACGGCGTTGACGAAGCGCACGGTGTATTTCTCCGGCATGAGCAGATAGCTCGCGCCCTCCAGCACGAACATCCAGCCGAACAGGGTGATGAGCGCCGCCGGCGGCGGGTTCCAGACGTTGTGGCCGATGACAATAAAAAGGCCCACGACCATCTCGGAGAAGGCGATCACCGTCCGCAAAAGCCGCTGCTGGAGGAAATCGCGCGTGATCTGCGCGTAGTGGCCGCGATAGACGATGAGCGCAATCCCGATTGCGATCAAGGCGATGCCGAAAACCTTGGCGAGCAATAGCGTAAGCGCCATGAATATCCCCCACGGAAGCGCTCTGTAACCAGCCTGAAGGCTTTAAGTTCCCGGCGGCGTCTTGGAAATTTTACAGGTTCTTGGAAATTTTATAGGTGAAAATCATGCAAGGCTCGCCGGCTTCGCCAAGAGATTCATAGAGCTTTCTGGCGGCGGCGTTGTTCTGCTCGATCCCGACCCATGCCTCGCCGCACCCTTGGTCTCTGCCGGCCTGCAACAGCACTTTCACAAGCCGCGTGCCGACGCCCTGCTGCCGGAAGGCAGGCGCGACGCCGAGATTGTCGATGTAAAGCGCGTCTTCCTTGTCGGGGTGCAGGTGGATCATGCCGCGCACCTGACCGACGACTTCGCCGTCGCAGACCGCCACAAACATCAGGTGATTGGTTTCCCGCAGAAAGACCGCGAGCCGCTTTTTCTGCACCGGCCCGTCGAAAACATCCGCCGCGACGCGGTCCAGAACCGAAGCGTCGCCGGGGCCTAAGCGCCTGATGTCGATTTTCGCCAAGCGCTACTTCTCTACGAGAGCCTTCAACTGCAACAGGCCCGTCTCGAACTCGTTGCCGATCATCTTGTCCATCGAAAAGAACAGGCTCATCACGCGGCTCATGAAGGGCATCGGCCCGAAGATCGACCAGGTCACGGCCGTGCCCGTGCCGGAAGGCTTGAGCAAAAATTCGATGCGGTTGCTTGCCTGCATCGGGCGGAAGAAATCGATCTTGCCTTCGATCTTCTCGTTCGGCGTGACGGAAGTGATCTCCTGACGGCCCGCGCCGATCTGCCGGTTGCCGTCCCACTCGTAGACCGCGCCGGCGCCGCTGTCCTCGCCGCTATAGATGCGCTTCATGTTGGGATCCTTCTGGTCCCACGGCGACCAGTAGCGCTGCGTCTTCAGGTCTTCGAGGTAGGGGAAAATTTTCGCAGGGGCTGCTGCGATCACGACCGTGCGCTCGACACGGAAGCGGTTGGGTTTCATCGCGGCGAGCAGCATCGCGAGCGAGATCGCCGCGATCATGACCGCGCCAATGCCCAGGACGAAATAAAGCGGGGTCATCATTTCCAGGTTCTCCCTGCGCCGGATGTTATGCCGAGCATAGCATCCTTACTTCGCAAGCGTATGCGCGAAGCTCCAGCTGTGGCCGAAGGGATCGACCACCTGCGCGTAGCGGTCGCCCCAGAATGCGTCGTTCGGCGCAACCACGCTGGTCGCTCCGGCATCCATCGCGCGCTTGTAGGCGGCATCGCAATCCTTGACGCTGAGATGCACGGTCGTCGAGGTGCCGCCCATGCGGGAAGGCGCGCCGACGAGGTCGGGACGGCATTCCTTGTATTCGGGAAAATCGTCGTGGATGAAGATTTGCGCGCCGCCGATCTCGATCGCGGCGTGCATCAGGCGCTTGCCGTCCTCGTGCGGCACGCGCATCACCTCGGTCGCGCCGAGCGCTTTCTTGTAGAACTCGACTGCGCCGGCTGCGCCTTCGATGCAGAGGTGGGGGAAGATCGTTTGTGTGGTCATCCTGGAACTCCTGCCAATATTCGTTACTTGCTGCGATCGAGACGCTCGAGGCTCTGCGACCAGCCGACATCCATGCGGTTCGCGGCTTCCGTGAAGGCAGGCGCGACGTCGAGCACATAGAGATGCACGGTGACGAGCGTCTTGCCGTTCCGTTCCTCGAAAGTTGCCGTCACGCGGTCTTCGATCGTGGTTCTGTCGTTCGCGGGATTGTAGCCGCGCGCGCGGAACACGATGCGCGACGGCGCCTCGACGATCTCGACTTCACCGTCGAGCGGAAACATCTTTCCATCGGATGAACGGATCATCTCGATGTAGATTTTTCCGCCGGGCCTCGCGTCGATTTCGCAGCGCGGATTGGTGAAGCCGTCAGGACCCCACCATTGCGCGAGCTTTTCCGGCTTCACCCAGGCATCGAACACGCGCTCGCGCGGCGCATCGATCAGCCGCGAGACGACAACCTCTTTGCCGATCATCGTTTCGATTTTGGCTTGTGCAGTCATCGTCCCGCGTTCCTTTGTTCTATGCGAATGGGGCAAGCCCCAAGCGCTTTTTCTTTACGCGAATGGGGCAAGCCCCAAGCGCGTTACGCGACAATCGTCTTGAAGCCGCCCCAGATCATGCGCTTCGTGTCGAAGGGCATGGCGCCGGGCGTCATCATTTTTTCGAGACGCGGGTCCGTCATCACCTTCTTGTTGATCGCGTCGCGCTGCTTGCGCGATTTGTAGACGATGTAGGCGAAGATGACGGTCTCGCCCGTCTTCTGCTTTACGGCACGCGGAAACGAAGTCCGCTTGCCGTAAGGCACGTCGTCGGCCAGGCATTCGCGATAGTCGAGCGCGCCGTACTCGCGCCAGACCCTGCTCGCGAGCTTCGCGATCTTTTTATACTGCGCGATCTTTTTCTTCGGCACGGCAATCAGAAATCCGTCGATGTATTCCATTTTCTACTCCTTGCGTTTCAGATGAATCAGGCCGCTTTGCGCGCGGCTTCGATTTCGGCGATGACGAACTTCTTCATCTTCATGAAGGCATCCATCACGCGCTTGCGTTCGTCGGCGCTGCCTTCCGACAGGATCTTCGGCATCATTGACGGGAAGACCTGCCAGGACAGACCGAAGCGGTCTTTCAGCCAGCCGCACACACTTTCCTCGCCGCCGCCCTCGCGGAGCTTGTCCCAGTAGTAATCGATCTCGGCTTGCGTATCGCAGGCGAGCTGGAAGGAAACGGCTTCCGTGAATTTGAATTGCGGGCCCGCGTTCAGCGCCGTGAACGGCTGACCGTTGATCGTAAACTCCGCGGTCAGCACCTTGCCGGCGTCCATGCCGTGCGTTTCCTTCCCGGTGTCGGGGTAATACGCGATCTTGCCCATCTTCGAGTTCGGGAAGATGGAGACGTAGAACTCCGCGGCTTCCTTGGCGTTGCCGTCGAACCAGAGGCAGGGGGTGATCGGGCTTGCGAGTTTCATGATCGTACTCCTTTGACTTTGCAGATTTTTGAACCGGGTTCAGCGCGGCTGCCGCAACATGGGGATCAGCCGCGGGGACGAGCCCTGCTGAATTTCTCCCATCACCTTGAAGCCGAAGCGTTCGTAGAACGGGACGTTCGCGGGGTTCGAGGATTCCAGATACGCGGGCTCGCCACGCTCGTCGCAGCGCCAGATCGCGTGCGCCATCAGGTCCGCGCCGTAGCCTTTGCCCTGATGCGCGGGATCGGCGCCGATCAGCGGCAGATACCAATGCGGCTCTTTTGGATGGAAATGCTCCATCTGCGCGAACAGACCTTCGCCATCTCGTTCCTGATCCGGCGTGCGTCCGAGGTTCTCGAAAATCTCGATCATTGCGCCGACATCCGGCTCGGCATGCGGCGGCAGCCAGAGTGCTACCGCACCAAAGTCGCCCGCGATGTCCGCGGTGCCGTGCATGAATGCGTTGCCGCCAAACGCGCGGATAAATTTCGGGGCGACTTCGCGGTAGACGGCGTCATCAGGAAAACTCCATCGCATCATCGGATCGCTTGCGAAAGCGAGCGCCACGACTGCGATCGCTTTGGCTTCGTCGGCTTTGCCGGCGGCTCGCACCTGAGAAGATTGTTGCTGTACTTTGTTCATGGCAGGCATCATTCGAATTCGGCTGCGAGTTTTTCGAGCGTGCCGGTCCAACCGCGCTTGTGGCCGTCGGCAGCCGCCTGATCGAAGAACTGCTCGTGCAGGAGCGTCAGCATCGAGCCGTCGCCGTCCGGCCGGATGGTGACGGTGACGAGCGACTCGCGCTCCGGCGTCGAATGCCAGGCCCAGGTGAATTGCAGGCGCTCCGGCGGAAATACCTCGCGGTAGGTACCGCCGACCTTGTGGAAGTCGCCGTCGTCGGTGTTGAAGCTCACCCAGAACCTGCCGCCGACGCGCACGTCGAGCTCCGCCTTCACGGTGTCGAGAAGCGTCTGCTGCGGGCCGAACCAGCGCACTATTTTTTCCGCGTTGGTCCAGGCGGCGAAGACTTGCTCGGGCTTTCCGTTGATGTGGCGTTTGAGGGTGACGCTTGGTTTGGCGAGCATGTTTCGTCCTCAATGAACCTGGCGAGGCGGTCGAGTTGTTGCGTCCAGAACTGCTGGTAGCGGTGGAGCCACTGCATGGCTTCCTCCATCGGGCCGGCGGTGAGCTGAACCGCCACAGTGCGCCCGGTCTTGGTGCGCGAAATCAGGCCGGCGTCGGAGAGCACGTCGAGGTGCTTCATCACGGCGGGCAGCGACATCGAGAAGGGTTGCGCCAGCTCGCTGACCGAAACCGTGTCGCGCTCCGTGAGCTTTGCCAGCAGGGCGCGGCGGGTTGGGTCCGAGAGGGCTGCGAAGGTGCGGTCGAGGTGGGTAGCGGGTGTAGCCATGATGCCAGCGGAACTGGAGCTATTACTTAACTGATCGGTTAAGTAATAGAGATGGGGGGTGCAGTCAAGCCTTCAATCCGGAAGTTGCGGCTTTGCTCCCTTCGGCCGCGGGAACCGCCCAGAAGCGGTTTGACAGGGCCGGATACGGCCCCTAGAAACCCCGCCGAACCAAGGAATTCTCCGATGAAAGTCCGTAACTCCCTGCGCTCGCTCCGCGCCCGTCACCGGGATAACCGGCTCGTGCGCCGCAAGGGCCGCGTCTACATCATCAACAAGACGCAGAAGCGCTTCAAAGCCCGCCAGGGCTAAGGCACGCGACCTGACAGTTTTGTCCGGCGCACGGAAACGTGCGCCGGATTTCGTTTGCCTGTGGTCTTTTCGGGCTTGCAGCCCGGGCCGGCGAGCATAGACTCGGGCTCATGAAGCTCGTTCGAGTCTTCCTGGTAGCAGCCCTTCCGTTCGCGCTCTTCGCCGCGGAACCGCTGCTTGCGCAGAACGCCCCCGGCGCCTCGCAGAAGGCGCCTGCCGCCAAGGCCAAAAACGTCCAGAACCGCAAGAAGCAGCTCGACCGCGCGCAGCAGCTGGACGGCCTGTTCGCCGCGCTCAAAGTCGCGCCGAACGCCCAGATTGCAAAACAGATCGAGAAGCGGATCGAGGCGGCACTC
>CAZFPR010000089.1:7834-11621 GCA_964521045.1 uncultured Hyphomicrobiales bacterium | reverse complement strand
GGGGCGGAACGCCCGGATTGCTCTGGTGCAACGACACGCGCCATGTGGTGATGGCCGCGCTTGCGTTCGAAGACAACGCCGTGATCACGACGCGCGGATGGTGGAGGATCGAGCCCGGCGCGTGCCTGCGGCCGGAACTGCCGCGCAGGTTTTCCGGCCGCCCGTTCAGCTTTGCGGAAGCGGTCGATGCAGCCGGCGCGCCCGTCGAAATCAAAGGGCGGCCGTTGCTGTGGGGCGGCAAAGAAAAGCTCTGCGTGAAGAACATCCGCTTCGAGATCCGTGATCACCGGAACTGCGAGGCGCAAGGGCTCGATGTGAAGTCCTTCGCTCCTATCGATCTATCGCCTGCGAGCGGCGTCACGATCCGGTTTCGCGAGCCGTAAGCGCAAGTTGACAAGCGTCCGCTTCGTGCGAAAACGCCCTGCCTGCATTCAACCGGAGCCTGAACCGTGAAGCCCGCCGAACTCGAAAAAATCATCGACGAAGCTTTTGCCGACACCGCCAAGATCGGCCCCAAGACCAAAGGCAAGGTCCGCAAGGCGGTCGATGAAGCGCTGGACCTCCTGGATGCCGGCAAGGCGCGTGTCGCCGAGAAACAGGCAAGCGGCGAGTGGCGCGTCAATCAGTGGCTCAAGAAGGCGGTGCTGCTTTCCTTCCGGCTGAACGACATGGAGACCATCAAGGGCGGTCCCGGCCGCGCGGTATGGTGGGATAAGGTGCCGTCGAAATTCGACGGCTGGAAACCTGCGCAATTCCGGAAAGCAGGATTTCGCGCGGTGCCCGGTTGCGTCGTGCGGCGCTCCGCCTACATCGCGCCCGGCGCGGTGCTGATGCCGAGCTTCGTGAATCTCGGCGCCCATGTCGGCGAGAACACGATGATCGATACCTGGGCCACCGTCGGCTCCTGCGCGCAGATCGGCTCGAAGGTGCACATCTCCGGCGGCGCCGGCATCGGCGGCGTACTCGAGCCCTTGCAGGCAGGCCCGGTCGTGATCGAGGACAACTGCTTTGTCGGCGCCCGTGCGGAAGTCGCCGAAGGCGTGATCGTGCGCGAGGGCTCGGTGCTTTCGATGGGCGTGTTTCTCGGCGCGTCCACCAAGATCGTCGACCGCGAAACCGGAAAAATTTACATGGGCGAAGTGCCGCCCTATTCGGTCGTCGTGCCGGGCACGCTCCCGGGCAAAAGCATCGGCGGCTCTAACGAACCGGGACCGGGCCTCTACTGCGCCGTCATCGTGAAGCGCGTGGACGAAAAGACCCGCTCGAAGACTTCGATCAACGAATTGCTGCGAGACTAGCCGCTATCGGCCTTCCGTCCGCCTGCAATCCTGCTTTGGAAAGCTAATCCCTGCGCCCGTCTGCGGCGCAGGGCCCGCGAAACCGCCCTGATCCGGCCAGCAAAGCGGTAAATGAAAAAATCCGGCAATCCTGATAACGTGAAGCTTCCAGCGCCCGGATACTCTTTATGAACGCCCTCCAGTTTTTCACGAACGTCGAAGGCCGCATCACGCGCCAGCAATTCTGGCTCGGGATCGTGGTAATCACTTTCGTCGGCTCCCCCATCGTGGGTCTTACCGCTCTCGCCGGCGGTGCCACGGCCGGCGCAATCGTAAATCTCGCGTTTCTCTGGTGCGGCTTCGCGATTTCGGTAAAGCGCGCGCACGACCGGGACCGGCACTACCTCTTCGTTGCCGCCTACTTCGCCCTGGTTGCGATCGTCACCAGCATGGGTGCAACCGAGACCAAAGCCGTAGATAAAATGGCTTCCGAGCAGCAAGCCCTGTTCGCAATCGTCTCGCTGATTTTTCTCGGCTATATGCTCTTTCTTTTTGTCGATCTCGGCCTGCGGCGCGGCACCGAAGGGGCAAACAAATACGGCCCCGACCCGCTACAACAATAGGATAGAACGCCTGCGCGCCTGCATTCGCGAAAAGTATCAGTCATGAAATATCGCCAGCTCGAATCGAACGAGATCGTCCACACCATCGACGAGTTGCATATGCGCATCTCGCACCGGTTCCCGAAATCGGACCTCGCGGCCGTCTGCGAAGAGCTGCTCGTGGTGGCAAAAGAAACCGAAGCCAAGTCGCATGCGGTGAACGCGGCCAACTATCCGCTTCGCGGGATCGTTCTCGTTCTTATCGCGGCGGCGGCGGGGCTCGTGTATTTTCTGGTCCGTGCCGTGCAGCTCCGAACCGGCGACGTCGACCTGATCAATCTGCTTCAGGGGCTCGAAGCGGGCACCAATCTCATCATCTTCATCAGCATCGCGATCTTCTTCCTGTTCTCGCTGGAATCGCGCATGGCCCGCACGCGCGCGCTGAACGATCTCAACGAGCTTCGCTCGATCGTGCACGTGATCGATATGCATCAGTTCAGCAAGGACCCGAGCGAACTGCTCAGCGCCGACAGCACAAGGGGCATGTCGCGCACCGACCTCACGCGCTATCTCGGACATTGCAGCGTCATGCTCTCGCTCGGCGCCAAGCTCGCAGCACTCTACGCGCAGAAGCTTCCGGACGAGGTCGTGATCGACGCCGCGAGCGATTTGCAGAACGTCGCCAATGGACTGAGCCTGAAAATCTGGCAGAAGATCGCGATCCTCGAATCCTATGAAGACTACCGGGAGAAGCATAGGCTCGGACATGTCTGATCCGAACGCAGTCGAAATCGCGCAGGCGCTGATCCGCTGCCCTTCCGTGACGCCCGCGGAAGGCGGCGCGCTGGAAACGCTCGGCAGGATTCTGCGCGATGCCGGCTACGAAGTGCATCGCGTGCCGTTCTCGGATGCGAACACGCCGGACATCGACAACCTGTTCGCGAAGATCGGCAGCGGCGCGCCGCATTTCGTATTCGCGGGTCATACCGACGTGGTGCCGCCCGGCGACGTTGCGAACTGGTCGCACTCGCCCTTCTCCGGCGATATCGCCAACGGCGAGTTGTTCGGGCGCGGTGCCTGCGACATGAAGGGCGCAATCGCGTCTTTTGCCGACGCCGCGATGAAGTTCGGAAAGCCCAAGCGCGGCACGATTTCGTTTCTGATTACCGGCGACGAGGAAGGCCCCGCGGTAAACGGCACGCGCAAGCTCCTGCGCTGGGCCTATGAGCGCGGCGAGAAGTTCGACCACTGTATCGTCGGCGAGCCGACCAACGTCTCCGCTCTCGGCGACATGGTGAAGATCGGCAGGCGGGGCTCGCTTTCCGGCACTCTGATCGTCCGCGGGCAACAGGGCCACGTGGCCTATCCGCATCTTGCAAACAATCCGGTGCCGAAGCTGATGCGCGCAGTCACGGCGCTGATCGAGGAACCGCTGGATGAGGGCACCGCGGATTTCGACGCCTCGAACCTCGAGATCACCTCGATCGAAACCGGCAACCGCGCTTTCAACGTGATCCCGGCGGAAGCCCGCGCGCAGTTCAATATCCGGTTCAACGATATGCACACCGCCGACAGCCTGCGCGAACTCATGCTCGCGCGCGTGGTTGCGGCGGCCGGCGACGACACGCATTTCCAGATCGACTGGGAGCCGTCGAGCGATTGCTTTCTCACGCAGCGCGGCGCGTTCACCGAACTCGTCGCCGATGCGATCAAGGAAACGGCGGGCGCCACGCCGAAGCTTTCGACCTCCGGCGGCACCTCAGACGCGCGTTTCATCAAGGATTATTGTCCGGTCGTGGAATTCGGCCTCGTCGGCCAGACCATGCACAAGGTCGACGAGCGCGTGCCGGTTTCCGATGTCGAGAAGCTCTCGCAGATCTATCTGCGGGTTCTCGAGCGCTACTTCGC
>CAZFPR010000089.1:7062-7824 GCA_964521045.1 uncultured Hyphomicrobiales bacterium | reverse complement strand
CGAGCGAGCCCACGATCGAGCGCACCTGATGATGCAGAAAGGATCGCGCACTCGCTTCGATCCGGATCTCGTCTCCTTCGCGCGTGATGTTCAATGCGTCGATGGTCTTCACCGGCGATTTGGCCTGGCACTCGGCGGCACGGAAAGTCGTGAAGTCGTGATTACCGACGAGATGCTGCGCGGCTTCATGCATCTTTTTCTCGTCGAGCGCACGCACCACGCGCCAGACGCGATTGCGCTCCAATGCAAGATCGGCGCGGCGGTTGAGGATGCGATAAACGTAATGCCGCTTGGTCGCAGAAAACCTCGCGTCGAAATCTTCGCCCACCTTTTCCGCAGACAAAACCGCGACCGGATGCGGACGCAGATGCGCGTTCAGCCCGTCGCGAATGGTGTCGGTTTCCCAATCCTTCGCGAGGTCGATATGCGCGACCTGCCCGAGCGCATGCACACCGGTATCGGTACGGCCCGCGCCGGAAACTCTCGCGCGTTCGCCGGAAAGTTTCTCGACCGCCTCTTCGAGCACGCCCGCAACCGTGAGCCCGCTCTCCTGCACCTGCCAGCCGAGAAACGGCGAGCCGTCATATTCGATGGTGAGTTTGTAGCGGGGCATCAGGCGACCTTCCCGCCCTTCTCAATCTTCGTACCGCGCAGGAATTCTTCCGCGCCCATCGCCTTCGCGCCCGCGCGCTGCACTTCGATGAGCCGCACGGCGCCGTCACCCGTAGCAACGGTGAGACGATCGTCGAGGAGGGTGCCCGG
>CAZFPR010000089.1:0-7052 GCA_964521045.1 uncultured Hyphomicrobiales bacterium | reverse complement strand
CTGCGGAGAGTTCCGAGCGAAGCACCTTGACCCGCACCGGCTTGCCGTCGATCCCGGTCTCAAACCACGCGCCGGGAAACGGCGAGAGCCCGCGGATGTGATTATGCACGTCGCGCGCGGGCTTCGACCAATCGATTTTCGATTCGGATTTGTCGATCTTGTTCGCATAGGTGACGCCGGTTTCGCCTTGCGGCGTGAACGAAAGCGAGCCGCGCTCGAGCGCTGCGAGCGCGCGGCCCATCAGATCAGCGCCCGCAAACATCAACTTGTCGTGCAGTTCTCCGGTGGTGACATTCTCGCCGATCGTCACTCGCTCGGCGAGACCGACTGGGCCGGTATCGAGCCCCTCCTCCATTTTCATCACCATGACGCCGGTCTCGCGGTCGCCCGCCATGATCGCGCGATGAATGGGCGCAGCACCCCGCCAGCGCGGCAGCAGCGACGCATGCAGGTTGAGACAGCCGTGAGCGGGCGCGTCGAGAATGGATTTCGGCAGGATCAATCCGTAAGCCACCACCACCGCGACATCGGCGGCGTGCGAGCGAAACAGCGCCGCCGCCTCCTCGCCGCGCAGCGTCTTCGGATGATGCACGGCGATGCCGAACTTTTCCGCAGTCTCGTGTACTGGCGATTTGCGGTCGTTCATGCCGCGCCCGGCCGCGGCCGGCTCGCGGGTATAGACGGCCACGACCTCATGACCGCGCGCGACAATTTCCGAAAGCGTCGGCACCGCGAATTCCGGGGTGCCGAGAAATACCACGCGCAACGGAAGTCCTTTCCGCGCTTCAGCCCGCGACAGTCGCGCGCTTGTTCGCCTTCGCAACCTTGCTGAACTTCTTGGTGACGCGGTCGCGCTTCAGCTTCGAAAGGTGATCGATGAAAAGAACGCCGTTCAGGTGATCGATCTCGTGCTGTAGCGCGCGCGCGAGCAGGCCGTCCGCTTCGATCTCGTGGATCTTTCCCTTCTCGTCCATGAAGCGGACCTTCACCTCGGAAGGACGCTCCACCTCTTCGTAATATTCCGAGATCGAGAGGCAGCCCTCTTCCTTGCTGTCCTTTTCGCCGGACGCAGCAATGATCTCGGGATTGATGAAGACCATCGGGTTTTTTTCTTCGTCGCCGCGGGTCGCGTCGATCGTGACGACGCGCTTGGTGACGCCGATCTGCACCGCGGCGAGGCCCACGCCCGGCGCGTCGTACATGGTTTCGAACATGTCCTTGATCAGCGTCTTGATCTCGCCGTCGATCTTTTCGACCGGCGTCGAGACCTTGCGCAGAACGGGATCGGGAAGCTGCAAAATGGGACGGATCATGCGCGCGAGATAGGTGATCGTCCGATTGCGGTCAACGCAGGCGGAACGCTCTTGCAGCGATGGCCTTCCGGTGAGATGTTCCCTCTTCGTTCCGGAAAGAATCAGCGGGAAGCAACGGCGCAATGAGCGAAATCCTGTTTTCGATCAACGGCATGAACGTGACTTTGGGGATGCTGGTGGCGGCCCTCAGCGGGCTCGCCGTGGCTCTCTTGCTCGGGCTTTTGTTCGCGCAGGGCCGCCAGAGCCGCACGCGGACGCTGGAGGCGCAGGAGCAGTCGCTCCGTGTCGAGGAGTTGCAGCAGCAGCTATTCGAGCTGCTGAAGGCGCAATCCGCCACCACCGGGCAGGTGCAGTTTCTCGCACAGGGCTTCGGCTCCAAGCAGGAAGAACTCACGCGCACGGTGAACGAGCGGCTGGATAACGTGACGCAGCGCCTCGGTCAGAACATGACCAATGCCGCGCAGACCACCGCCGAGAGCCTCGCGAAGCTGCACGAGCGGCTCGCAGTCGTCGATGCCGCGCAGAGCCGGATGCAGGAACTGACCGGCCACATGGTGACGCTGAAAGACGTGCTCGCGAACAAGCAAGCCCGCGGCGCGTTCGGTCAGGGCCGCATGGAAGCGATCGTCGCCGACGGACTGCACAAGAACGCTTACGCTTTCCAGCACACGCTTTCGAATGGCAAGCGCCCCGACTGCGCGATCTTCCTGCCCGGCGACGACCGGCCGCTCGCAATCGACGCTAAATTCCCGCTGGAAGCGATCACCGCCTTCCGCGAAGCGCAGACGGAAGATCTGCGCCGCGGCGCGCTCGCGCGGCTGAAACAGGACATCAACAAGCATGTGAACGACATCGCCGAGCGCTATCTCGTACCCGGCGAGACGCAGGATATCGCCCTGATGTTCGTGCCGTCAGAGTCGGTTTACGCCGAACTGCACGAAGCTTGCGACGACGTTTTGCAGAAAGCGTTCCGCGCGCGCGTGATCCTGGTGTCGCCGTCGCTCCTGATGCTCGCGATCCAGGTCGTGCAGGCGATCGTGCGCGACGCGCAGATGCGCGACGCCGCGGAGAAGATTCAGGTCGAGGTCGGAAAGCTGGTCGAGGATGTCGGCCGTCTGCGCGACCGCGCCGTGAAGTTGCAGACGCATTTCGCGCAGGCCGCCGACGACGTCGGGCAGGTGCTGATCTCCGCCGAGAAGGTTTCGAAACGCGGCGGACGCATCCAGTCGCTCGAACTCGATGAAGATGCCCAGCCCGCGAAGAGCGCGGAAAAGCCACCTGCGGTTCCGCTACAGCTGAAACTCGGCGGGCGCGAGTAGCCGTCCGATTCACAAACGCCTGCGGCTGTGCGACAAGCGCAGCGCATGGCCGAATCTGCAGAACCTGCTTCGACTGTCTCATCCAGGTGGATGAAAGCAATCGCGGTCTATACGCGACCGCGCGTGCTGATCGTGATGCTGCTCGGCTTCTCGGCGGGGCTGCCGCTCGCGCTGACCGGCTCCACACTTACGATCTGGATGCGCGAGGCGGGCGTCAATCTCGGCACCATTGGCCTCTTCGCGCTGGTCGGCACCCCCTACACATTAAAGTTTCTATGGGCTCCGATCGTAGATGCGCTCAACGTGCCGGTATTGACGCGCCTTTTCGGACGAAGGCGCGGATGGCTGATGCTCTCGCAGCTTCTTTTGATCGCGGCCATTCTTTTGCTCGCGTTCAGCAACCCGGCTTACTCCGCACTCACCATCGTTGCGCTCGCGGCCTTGCTGGTCGCGATTGCATCCGCGACACAGGATATTCTGATCGATGCGTTCCGCATCGAAAGCCTAGACAAGAACGAGCAGGCGGCGGGTATGGCCTCGTATGTCGCCGCCTATCGCGTGAGCAATCTCATCTCGACCGCAGGCGCGCTTTATCTTGTCAGCACCTGGGAGTGGTTCGGCACCGGTAAGGATGCCGCGTGGTCGCTCGCTTATATCGTGATGGCGGCGCTCTGTGTCGTCGGCATGCTTGCGACATTGCTCGCGACCGAGCCGGAGGTGTCCAAGGTTTCAGACGAGGAGTGGGTGGCGAACCGTCCGCGCCTCGAAAGCATGAGCATCCGCGGTTTGCGCATGCCGATATTCGTCACGAACGCGGCGAATACATTCCTCGGCACGCGCGTAGGCACCGCAGCTTACAACGCTTTCTCCGAGTTCCTAAGCCGCAATTCGGCGATGGCAATCCTTGCGTTCGTCATTCTGTATAAACTTTGCGATGCTTTCGCGGGCGTAATGACCGCGCCTTTCGTGGTGGACCTCGGTTTCTCTCGCATCGACTACGCGAACATCGTCAAGGGCCTTGGCCTCATCGCAACCCTGCTTGGTGGATTTCTCGGCGGATTTCTCGCACGGGCTTATCCGCTACTCACTTGCCTGTGGGCCGGCGCTTTCCTGCAAATGTCGTCGAATCTCGTCTTTACGTGGCAGGCCTATATCGGCCTGAACCATCTTGCGCTAAGCGTCTCTGTTGTTGTCGAGCAGTTCACCGGCGCAATCGGCACGGTAATTTTCGTCGCCTATCTTTCAGCTCTTTGCCGCTCGCCCTTGCATACCGCAACGCAGTTCGCCCTTCTAAGCGCGCTGTCAGCGGTCGGACGCACGTATATTTCAGCGCTATCGGGCTATCTTGCGATGGCAACGGGTTGGGCCTGGTTTTTCGCGCTGAGCGCACTTACGGCGATCCCGAGCCTCTTTCTGCTCTGGTGGTTGCAGCGCCGCGGACATTTCGAGCGGCTCGCGCCCGACAAGAACTAGCTACTTCTTCTTTGGCGTCTGCTTCGGCGGATAGACGAGATATTTTCCGAGCGGCGTGAGGTCGTCGAAAAACGGCTCGCCGTCGCAGTCGTTCTTGCTCCAGAATCGGACGAGCACGAAATCCTTACCGTTCCAGCGCCAGTTGCCGGAAGTGCCGCAATCGCCGACGCCCCGACCTTTGTGAAAGGATTCCAGCACCCGCTTCTTCTCGTCATAGGACGGGTTCGAAAGCTGGAAGGTCTGCACGAGCCGGTTCTTTTCGTCCGGAAGCCTGAACTGCAACAACCGCGCCTTCGAGAGATCCTTCGGATCGGCGGCAAAGAAAATGCTTCCGAAATTGTAGGCCGCGCTCCAGCACGACAGCTCGATAAGCTTGAGGCCGGCGCCGAGATCTCCCGCGAATTCCAGATCCTTATTCTTTTCGTCGAGTTCGTTGTCGCATTCGGCTTTCTCATAGGCCGCCTCGGCGACCGCCTTCGGCAGCGCAAATTTCTGCGCCTGCGCCTGTGTCGAGAAACTGAACAGAACCAGTGCCAGCAATGCAAAAAGGCGCATTCGAAAACCCCTTAAAACAATGTCCGTTGCCGTATCGCCGCGGATAGCGTGCCTTCGTCCAGATAGTCCAGTTCGCCGCCGACCGGCACCCCGTGCGCGAGCCGCGTCACCTTCACTTCCGCATCGCGCAGAAGATCGGTGATGTAGTGCGCCGTGGTCTGTCCATCGACCGTCGCGCTCAGCGCAAGCACGACCTCTTTCACTTCCGGCTCGTGCGCGCGGGAAACGAGAGACGCGATGTTGAGATCGTCGGGACCGATGCCGTCGAGCGCAGACAGCGTGCCGCCGAGCACGTGGTAGCGGGCGTTCACGGCGCCCGCACGCTCGAGCGCCCAGAGGTCGGCGACATTCTCCACCGCGACCAGCAAAGAAGAGTCGCGCGTCTCGTCCGCGCAGACAGAACAGGGATTGCGGGTGTCGATGCTGCCGCAGGTATCGCAGACCACGATCTTTGCGAGCGCGTCACCAAGAGCCGCAGTCAAGGGCTCCATCAGTTCCTCGCGCCGTTTGACGAGATGCAGCGCCGCGCGGCGCGCGGAACGCGGGCCGAGCCCGGGCAGCTTCGCAAGCAATTGAATGAGCCGCTCGATTTCCGGCCCGGCGACGACGCGGCGCATTTTTAAAAAAGTTTCATGCCCGGCGGCAGCGGCAGGCCGCCGGTGAGCGCCTTCGCTTTTTCCTCGACGAGCTTCTCGGATTTCGCCCTCGCGTCGGCGCTGGCCGCGACGATCAGGTCTTCGACGATTTCCTTTTCGTCGGCCTTCATCAGGCTCGGATCGATCGCGACCTTACGGATCGTGCCCTTCGCATTCATGGTGACGGAGACGAGACCGCCGCCTGCGCTTCCGGTGACTTCGAGGGTCTCGAGCTCGGATTGCATGCGCTCCATGTTCGCCTGCAATTCCTTGATCTTGCCCATCATGCCCATCATGTCGCGCATGCTGCTCGCTCCTTATTCTTTGTCTTCTTCGATCGGGGCATCGAAGCCATCGGCCGGATTCTCATTTTCGTTCGTAGCGCCCTTGCGGCGCACCTCGACGATTTCCGCGCCCGGAAACGCATTCAGCACGGCCTGCACCGCCGGATGATTGCGGACATCGGCTTTCAGCTGCGTCTGCGTGTTCTGCTCTTTCTCGGCAAGCGTTTCGCCGCCCTTTTCGCGGGCGACGATTACGACCCAGCGGCGGCCGGCCCATTGCGAGAGCTTCGCGCCGAGCGTGCCTGCGAAATTCACCGGCGCGCCCTCGTCGAGCGAAATCTCGAGCCTGCCCTCCTCGATCTTTACGGGACGGGCAAAGTTTTTCAGTGCGTGCTTGATCTGGAGGTCGCGATATTTCTCCGCAAGCGCATAGACATCTTCGAGCGACTGTAGCTGCGGCGCGTTGTCGGGCGCTGACGCGGGACGCGGCGTCGCGCGTCCGATCGCGTTCGCGCCACCCTGTGCGCTGCCTTGCGCCATCTGCATGCGCGGCGCACCCGAGGGCACGCTGCCGCCGCTGCCGGGAGATGCACCCGCACCGTTTCCGCCGTCGCCGAGCATCTTCAAAGCCTCGTCGGGCGTCGGAAGATCGGCGGCATAGGCAAGACGTACGAGCACCATTTCGGCGGCCTGCGCGGGTTTACCGGCGGTCGCTGCCTCGGAAATTCCTTTCGAGAGCATCTGCCACGCGCGCGAAAGCACACGGATCGACAAGCGCTCTGACAATTCCTTGCCGCGCTTGCGCTCGGCTTCGACGAGGCTCGTGTCTTCGAGCGACGACGGCACGATCTTGAAGCGCGTCAGCAGATGGCTGAATTCCGCGAGATCGGAAAGCACGGCCACGGGATCGGCGCCGAGATCGTATTGCTCGCGAAACAGCTTCAACGCTTCCGCGATGTTGCCGCCCATCAGCGCTTCGAACAGATCGATGATGCGCGTACGGTCGGCGAGACCCAGCATCTCGCGGACTTCCAGAGCCTTCACGCTGGCGCCGCCATGCGCGATCGCCTGATCGAGCAAAGAGAGCGAATCGCGAACCGAGCCTTCCGCCGCCCTCGCGATCAGCGCGAGGCCTTCCGGCTCCGCGCCGATCTTTTCGGCATCCGCAATCCTGCCGAGATGCTTCGCAAGCGTGTCGCCATCGACGCGGCGGAGATCGAAGCGCTGACAGCGCGAGAGGATCGTGACGGGAACCTTGCGGACTTCGGTGGTCGCGAAAATGAACTTCGCGTGCGCCGGCGGCTCTTCGAGCGTTTTTAGGAGCGCGTTGAAGGCCGCGCCCGAGAGCATATGAACTTCGTCGAGGATATAGACCTTGTAGCGCGCGCTCACGGGTGTGTAGCGCACGGCATCGTTGATCTGGCGGATGTCCTCGACGCTGTTATGGGAAGCCGCGTCCATCTCGATCACATC
>CAZFPR010000088.1:3600-11719 GCA_964521045.1 uncultured Hyphomicrobiales bacterium | reverse complement strand
GCGTTGCGCCGACCAGCGCCGCCATCACCGTGCGCGGCAGCCGGATATCGAGCACGACGACGACATCCCGCAGATCGGACGATACCGGCGCCTGCGCGCCGAAAGTTCCTTGCCAGAGGATCGAAATCACCTTCCCCGGAGCAATCACGACGGGACCGATTGCAAGCGAAGCGACGGCAGCCGCAGCGAGCAGCAGCGCACAGGCGAGGAGAACGGAGTTCGTCCTTCCGCTACGCCGCCATGAGACGCCGAGTGCGGCGTCCCCGGCGCTCATCGTCTTGCAGCCGTCTCCGCCTCAGTCCAGGGCCGTGGCGGCAGCTGCGGCAGAGATAGTTCGGGATAGATCGATGCGGCCAGTTTTTGCGCCGCGTGAGCAGTCCGTGGTCCGAAGGTGAGAAAATACGACGGAATGGAAACGAGGCGCTTTTCACGCGCCGCGGGCGTGCCCGAGAACGCAGGCAGCGCGAACATCACATCGGGACCCAGCCCGTGATTGCGCTCGATCATGGTGATCACCGCCTGCGGTGCCGCGGCAAGCGTCGCTTCGGGAGTTGCCGGCTTGAACCCGTTCATGCCTTTGATCGCGTTATCGACGCCGGCGAGTTCGAACACGCCTTCGGCACTGGTGCGGTCTCCCGCGACCGTCGGCGTGCCGTTGCCGACCGCGAGCACGAAGACGGCGCTGCGGCGTGCGCCGATCTTTGCCCGCATGGCGCTCAGTGCGGCGAAGTCCTCAGCGACTTGTTTGGCAATCGCCTCGCCCTTCTCGGGCACGCCGAGCGCCTGCGCGATAAAGCGGATTTTCTTGAGCACGCTCGCCTCATCGTAACCTTCCGGTACGATCACGAACGGCACGTAAGCGCGCGAGAGTACTTCTACCGCATCGGGCGGCCCCGATCCTTCGATCGCAAGCACGATCTTGGGTGAAAGCGCGAGAACGCCCTCGGGCGAGAGCGCGCGCATGTATCCGACACTCGGCTTGCCTTTTACTTCGGCGGGAAAGCTGCTCGTAATATCGACGGCGACCACGCGATCACCAAACCCGAGCGCGTAAACGATCTCGGTCACCGCGCCGCCGACCGTCACGATACGCGATACATCCGCGATCTCGGTCTTGCGGCCGGACGCATCGGTGATCGTCCACGCGCCTGCGCTCGCCGTAAATGTTGCCGCCGCCATCAAGGCCGCGACCGGGATGATGATGCGTGCGCAGATATTTTTCATTTTGTCAGAATCAGCTTGTTCAGTGCGGTGAGACGCAGCCGATACACTTCGCCTTCGTGGCCGATCGTAATTTCTTTTGTTGCGACAAAAAGATCACGGCTCTCGATGCGGTTGCTCGCGACGTCGATCTTGCGCACCTGCGAAGCAGATGCGCCGGTCTGGTTCGCAATCTCTGTCGTTTCGGCCTTTTTCGGCATCGGCGCTGTATCCATTGCTCGCTGGAGCCGCTTTCTTTTGAACAATTCCGAACTGCATTCAGTTTAGAACTGTTTTTATCTAGTGATTTCAATAGCTTGACCCTAGTACTCCGCATTGGTACGGATAGCAACCAATTTGCGACGGATCATCGATCGCAAATGCCCGCCAGCTAGCCGCAGTGTCCGCTGCCGCCCGCGAGCCCCGGCAAACAAAAATAAAGTGGGGCTTCAAAATGGCTGGGACGACGAAGCGCATTCTTGCGCTGCTAGGCACGACAACATCACTTGCAGTTGCTTCCGCTGCGCCGGCTTCGGCGCAGACGATACTTCTCGACGCAATCACGATCATCGCATCCAAAACGCAGGAGCTCGCGATCGACGCGCTCGCGCCTGTAAGTACGGTTCGCACCGATCAGATTCAGCAGATACAGGCCAACAGAACATCCGATCTCTTCTTCGGAGTTCCCGGCGTGAATTTCCAGCAGCGCGGCGACGATCCCGCGACCGCGATCAATATCCGCGGCTTGCAGGATTTCGGCCGTGTTGCCGTGCTGATCGACGGCGCACGCCAGAATTTCCAGCGCACCGGGCATAATGCGGACGGCCAGTTCTATATCGATCCGGCGATGATCGGCGGCATCGATGTAGTGCGCGGCCCGACATCGAACATCTACGGCAGCGGCGCCATCGGCGGCGTCGTTCAGTTCCGCACGAAGGACGTCGAGGACGTCATCGCCCCGCATCAGAAGTGGGGCGTGCTCAGCAACTACGAGATCGGCTCGAACACTTTCCGCGCCTCGACCTCGCATTTCATCGCAAGCCGGCCGACCGCCAATCTGGACATCCTGTTCGGCGGTTCGTTCCGCGACAACAACAACTACAAGGACGGTAACGGCACCGAGTGGCAGAACACCGGCAACACGAATTTCTCGGGCATCTGGAAGACGACCTTCCGCCCGGCTGACGGACACGAGATCAAGACCAGCATCCTGCATTCGGTGTTCAACCACCTGAACGGCGTGCCGATCCCGGCGACCTCCACCATATTCGACAACAACGTGAATACGACGACCATGAACGCGCGCTGGCGCTATGGGCGGCCCGACGACAATCTTTTGAACTTCGACGTCAACAGCTATTACACCCGCACCGACGTCAACATGCTGAAGGTTGCGGGCACCGCGAGCGCGGCGACCGGCGCAATCGGCGACCGCCGCTCCTTCGTCGTCGATACGGTCGGCTTCGATGCGAACAATACGAGCCGGTTCCAGACCGGCGGCTTCCGCCATGCCTTCACCTACGGCTTCGATCTGTTCCACGATCAGGTCAACGTCACCGACCCGAACGGCACCGGCGATCTCTTCACGCCGAACGGCTCGCGCACCGTCGGCGGCGGCTTCGCGCAGTTGAAGTCGAACTACAGCTCCTGGCTCGAACTCATCAGCGCGCTCCGCTACGACCGCTACGATCTCAGCGGCGGCACAGGCGGTTCGAGCGGCGACCGCTTGTCGCCGAAGTTCACCGTCGGCGTCACGCCGGTTCAGGGTATCCAGCCTTACGTCAGCTACGCGGAAGGCTATCGCGCCCCGGCGGTCACCGAAGCCTTCGTGACGGGCCAGCATCCGTTCTTCGGCCCGGGTTCGAACTTCATCTTCCTGCCTAACCTCGCGCTGCGGCCCGAGACCGGCAAGAACAAGGAAGTCGGCCTCAACCTGAAGCACGACAACATCTTCCAGCGCGGCGACGCGTTCCGCGGCAAGGTGAACGTCTATCGCAACGACGTAACCGACTACATCGATCAGGCGACTGTCACGACCGGCACCGGCGCGTGTCCTGCCGGCGGCCATCCGTTCTGTATCCAGTACCAGAACGTGCAGGAAGCCCAGCTCGAAGGCGCGGAATTTGAAGTGAACTACGACGCCGGACTTTGGTTCGTCGGCGTGTCGGGTTCGCGCGTCCGCGGCATCAACTCGCTTAACGGAACGCCGCTTCTGAATATCCCGGCCGATCAGATCGCGACGACCTTCGGCGTGCGCATGCTCGAAGGCAAGATGCTGGTTTCCGTCCGCTGGGCCGCAATATCGGCGAAAGATGCGTCGGACATTCCGAACAGCGCATTGATCACGGGAAGCCCGGATCTGCCGCCGACCGGTTCCTACAACCTCGTCAATCTGTATCTCGGCTACGCGCCGACTCCGAACGCAATCTGGAGTCTCTCGGTCGATAACCTGCTCAACGAACAGTATGCGCCCTACGGACAGGTCTATCCGGGTTCGGGCGGAGCCGGTGCGCAGGTCTTTCCGAGCGCAGGCACGATCGTGAAGGCCGGTCTCACGGTGAAGTTCAACAACGAGGTCGGTGCGTGGCAGGCGCTCGCCGCGCGGTGAATTCCGGCGGAGCCATAAAGGCTCCGCCGCTAATCGCTCCTTCGGGAGCATCGAAAGTGAAGCTGCCGTATCCGGGCTGACCGGGTCCGGCAACTTCGCGTTTCCGGCCGCAAGCCGGCGACGTCACTTTGCCCAGCAGCCGCGAGGCCAACAGAAGGAAAACGTCATGTTCATCGCGATGAACCGCTTCAAGGTAACCCTCGGTCAGGAGGACGCATTCGAGCGCGTCTGGCGAGAGCGCGAATCCTACCTGAACACCATGCCCGGCTTCATGGAGTTTCACCTCCTGAAGGGTCCCAAGAAGGACGAGTACACCCTCTATTCGTCCCACACCGCATGGAAAACCAAAGCCGACTTCGAGAACTGGACGAAGTCGGACGCTTTCCGTATTGCCCATGCCCGCGCGGGCGAGCATAAGCCTGCGGTCCCGATGTATCTCGGTCATCCCGAGTTCGAGGGCTTCGAGTCGGTGCTTGAACAGAAGGCGTCCGGAAAGGCCGCATAACACGCATGATCGGCAGCGCGCCAAAGCCTGCACGGCGGGAAGAGGAAGCGCCATCCGGCGCGACCATCCTGCCGTTCCGCTTGCGCATCGGCGAGGCCGATGCCGCTTCCGGACAGGCACAGGCTCCTGCCGTCGAGATCGAACGCAAACCGACTGCCGCTTCCAAGCGGGCGCAAGCTACCGTTGGCGGCGTAGCGTCGGCTGATCGTCCGACGATCCTTCCGCCTCGTTATCGCGGCTGGCTAAAGCAGGCCCTGATCGCAGCCGTGCTTCTGCATTTCGTGGCCTTCGCGGCGATGCACGTTTCCTTCGTGAACGATGTAGAGCGGGCGGCGAACGCAGGCGGCAATGCGTCCGACGGCACTACCGTGCTCGACATCGAAATCGTCGCCGAAGCCAAGCTTCCGCCTGCGAAGACCGCGTCGAACATGACCTCGCCGGATGCAGTCAAGCAGACCAGCACGCCGCCACAGGTCAAGCAGCAGGAAAAGCAGGTCGAGGCGAAGAAGGCGGAAACCGCACCCAACAATGCGCCGCAGTTCACGCTTCCCAAAGAAGAACTCGCACAGCCGAAGAAAGCCGAGGCCAGCGAGACCGCGCAGTCTCCCAATCAGAAAAAAGAAGACGCCGCCGAAGAGAAGCCGAAGACGGCCGAACAACCGAAGGCCGAACAGCAAAAGAAAAAGCAGGAACAGGCCGCACCGAGCATCGCCGCCGCTCCCAGCCGCGCCGCCGGGAGCCCGGGAAACCAAAGTCAGGCGGGAGCCAATGGCCAGGTACAGCACGGCGGACAAGCGGCCGTATCTTCCTACAACGCTTTGGTGATCGCCCATCTCCAGCGCTATCGCGTCTATCCCGAAGCGGCCCGCGCTGCGCGCGCAACCGGCGTCTGCACCGTCTGCTTCACGCTCGCCGCAAGCGGAACCGTGGTTGCGGTTTCGCTCGCTGGCAGCAGCGGAACGGGAATGCTGGATCAGGCAGCGATTGCGATGGTTCAGCGCGCCTCGCCCTTCCCGCCCATCCCGGCTTCGCTCGGGCGCGGCAGCATGACTTTCGCGGCACCCGTCCGCTTCAACCTGCGCTGATTACGCCGCCTCGGCGCCGCCGCGCGACCATCCTGCAATCGTTTCATCGAAATAGTCGCGGAAGCGGCCTTTCGCGATCGCCTCGCGCGCGCCAGCCATCAACGACTGGTAGTAGGCGACGTTGTTCCAAGTGAGGAGCATCGAACCGAGGATTTCGTTCGCCTTTACGAGATGATGCAGATAGGCGCGCGAATAGTCCCGCGCCGCCGGACAATCGCTGCTCTCGTCGATAGGACGCGGATCCTCGGCATGCTTCGCGTTCTTGAGGTTCATTTGCCCAAAGCGCGTATAGGCTTGCCCGTGACGGCCCGCGCGCGTCGGCATCACGCAGTCGAACATATCGATGCCGCGCGAAACCGCTTTCAGGAGATCGTCCGGCGTTCCGACACCCATGAGATAGCGCGGTCTGTCCGATGGCAGCGCGGGCATCGTGGCCTCTATCGTCTGCAACATGACTTCCTGCGGCTCGCCGACCGCGAGCCCGCCGATAGCATAACCGTCGAAGCCAATTTCTGTCAGCGCCTTCGCGGATTCGAGCCGCAGCGGCACGGAAGAACCGCCCTGCACGATGCCGAAGACCGCGCGATCCTTTGGCGTACCGAACGCGCGTTTTGAACGCTCGGCCCAGCGCAGCGAAAGCCGCATCGCCCTCGCCATTTCTTCCTCGCTGCATGGCAGGCGTACGCATTCGTCGAGCTGCATGGAAATATCCGAGCCGAGCAGCGCCTGAATTTCCATCGCGCGCTCGGGCGTCAGTTCATAGGCCGTGCCGTCGATGTGGGAGCGAAACTTCACGCCATTCTCATCGAGTGTCCGGAGTTTCGCGAGCGACATCACCTGAAAGCCGCCCGAGTCGGTCAGGATCGGTCCCGGCCAGTTCATGAATTTGTGCATGCCGCCGAGCTTGGCGATCCGCTCAGCGCCGGGCCGCAGCATCAGGTGATAGACGTTGCCGAGCACGATATCGGCGCCGGTCGCACGCACGGTTTCGGGGAGCATCGCCTTTACGGTCGCGGCGGTGCCAACCGGCATGAAGGCCGGCGTACGGATCACGCCTCGCGAGGTTGCGAGTTCGCCACGCCTTGCGGCGCCGTCGGTTGCGCTGATCGAAAACTTCATCGGCAACCTTTAGCGCGGCGTCTCCGGAAACAGCAAACTGCCGTCGCCGTAGGAATAGAAGCGATAGCCCGAAGTGATGGCGTGCACATAGGCGCGCTTCATGCGCTCCAGGCCGGAGAAAGCGCTGACCAGCATAAAGAGTGTCGAACGCGGCAAATGGAAATTCGTGAGCAGCGCGGCGACGGCGGGGAAGCGGTATCCCGGCGCGAGGAAGATATCGGTTTCACCGGCAAATGGCTTGATTGTGCCGTTGTCGTCGGCCGCGGACTCCAGAAGGCGCAGCGCGGTGGTGCCGACAGCAATCACGCGGCCGCCCGCAGCCCTCGTCCGGTTGATGGCGTCCGCCGTCTGCTGCGTGATCTGCCCGTATTCCGGATGCATCTTATGAGAGGCGATATCGTCAGCCTTTACCGGGAGAAACGTTCCCGCGCCGACATGCAAGGTGATGCGTTCGATACCGATGCCTGCGGCATGCAGGCTCTCGGATAATTTCCCGGTGAAGTGCAGACCCGCCGTCGGCGCCGCAACCGAGCCTTCATGCGCCGCGAACAGGGTCTGATAATCGCTGCGGTCGCGCTCGTCGTCTTCGCGCTTCGAGGCAATATAAGGCGGCAACGGAATATGTCCGAGCGCGCCGATCGCTTCGTCAAGTATGGCGCCATGAAAGTCGAAACGCAGAACGATCTCGCCGCCCTCGCCTTTTTCCTCGACGGTCGCATCGAGCGCGCCGAGCAGACAGACGCGGGACTCATGACCGAAGCGGATACGGTCGCCTTCCTGCAATCGTTTTGCGGGCTTCGCGAGCGCCTGCCAGCGCTCCGGCCCCAGGCGCTTGATCAGGGTCGCTTCAACCTCAACCGAAACGCTGTTTCGTTCGCGCGTACCGAACAATCGTGCCGGGATGACCTTGGTGTCGTTGACGACCAGAAGATCGCCTTTGCGCAGCAAAGAAGGCAGGTCGCGCATCGTCCGGTCTTCGAATTCGGGGGCTGCATCCGGGCGCACGACCAAGAGCTTCGCGGAATCGCGCGGCTCCACAGGACGCAGAGCAATCGCATCCTGCGGCAGCTCGAAGTCGAATAAATCCGTTCTCATTTACGACCGTCATCGTCCGCGAAGGCGGACGATCCAGTAACCACAATACTATCGGCGATTACTGGATGCCCCGCTTTCGCGGGGCATGACAAGTATGCGTAAGGCGTAATGCGATCACGCCGCCATCTTGGCGGAGACGATCTTGTCCGGGTTCATCACCGGCTCGCCGCGCTTGATCTTGTCGACGTTCTCCATGCCGGAGGTCACCTCGCCCCACACGGTGTACTCACCGTCGAGGAAACGGGCGTCGCCGAAGCAGATGAAGAACTGGCTGTCGCCAGAATCCGGGTTCGCGGCGCGCGCCATCGAAACCGTGCCGCGCACATGCGGCGCGTCGTTGAATTCGGCCTTGAGCTTCTTGCCCGAGCCGCCGGTGCCGGTGCCGTGCGGGCAGCCGGTCTGGGCCATGAATCCGTCGATCACGCGGTGGAACACGATCCCGTCGTAAAATCCCTCACGCACCAGTTCCTTGATGCGGGCAACATGGCCCGGCGCCAGGTCGGGGCG
>CAZFPR010000088.1:0-3590 GCA_964521045.1 uncultured Hyphomicrobiales bacterium | reverse complement strand
GATCATGACCGCACCTTGCGTGGTTTCCAGAAGAAGCGTGTTCTCGTCAGCCATGATTTTTTCCTTACTTGGCAGTCGCTTTGCGAATGCGATCCGGGGTACGGGGCGGTTCGCCCTTGTTGAGTTTATCGACGACATCCATACCGGACACGACTTCGCCGACAACGGTGTACTGATTGTTGAGCGACGACTGCTCAGCGAACATGATGAAGAACTGGCTGTTCGCGGAATGATTGTTGCCGCCCTTTCGCGCCATGCCGACGATGCCGCGCCGGAACGGCACGCTCGAAAATTCCGAGCGCAGGTCGGGAAGTTTCGAGCCGCCGGAGCCGTCGCCGTTCTGGCCGTCGCCGGTCTGCGCCATGAACCCGTCGATGACGCGATGAAACGGCACGTTGTTGTAGAAGCCATCGCGCGCGAGCTGCTGAAGGCGCTTCGCATGATTGGGTGCGATGTCGCTGCGCAATCTGATGACGATGTTGCCCTTGGTCGTTTCCAGCGTCAGCGTGTCGCCGCCAGCGGATTTCGTCTTGGCTGCGCCGCCTTTCTTGCTCTCCGTCTTGGTGTCCTGCTCGGGCGTGGTCCCGCGCCAGGGATCGAAGTTCTGCTGCGCCAGCGCGAAGGCCGGCAGCAGGAAAGCACAAACGGCTGCAACGAAAGAAATTCTGCGCATCACAGGCTCCGGCCGATTACTTGTTCTTTGCGTATTGCGTAGCCAGCTTCTTGGCTACGAAATCAGGCACGAATTTGGAAACGTCTCCGCCCATGGCCGCGATCTGGCGAACGAGCGTGCCGGTGATGTGGCGGGTGCCGGGGGTCGCCGGAATGAAAACGGTCTGGACCTTCGCGTCCATTTCCGCGTTCATGCCGCTCATCTGCATCTCATAGTCGAAATCGGTGCCGTCCCTGAGACCCCGGATGAGCAGCGTTGCCTTCGCTTGCTTTGCGGCCGCGATCACCAGCCCGTCGAATGTAATGACCTGGATTTCGGCCTTATAGGCCCGCGCGATCGAGGCGCCGGCCTGTTCGATCATCTGCTTGCGCTCGGCGGCGTCAAACAGCGGTTTTTTGCCGGGATGAATGCCGATTGCGATCACGACGCGGTCGCACATGCGGGCCGCCGCCTCCAGCACGTCGAGATGGCCGTTCGTGATCGGATCGAAGCTTCCCGCGTAGAGACCGATGCGTTCCATGCTGACTGGTTACCTCTCCAGGCCCTGCGCGACAAGACGGCTTCAGCTCGCGCTGTCGTCGTCCTCGCGAATGCGCTCGACCGACACGACCTTTTCGTCTTCCGCCGTATCGAACACGATCACGCCCTGCGTCGAGCGGCCGGCGATGCGGATGCCGGAGACGGGCGTGCGGATCAGCTTGCCCGCGTCCGTGACCAGCATGATCTGATCGCTTTCCTCGACCGGGAACGAGCCAACTACGCGGCCGTTCTTCTTGCCGAGCGACATCGCGACGATGCCTTTGCCGCCGCGGCCTGTAATCCGGTACTCAAAGGAAGATGTGCGCTTGCCGTAGCCCTGATCGGTGAGCGTGAGAATGAACTGCTCCGCCGCGCCCATTTCCGCGTAGCGCTGCTGCGAAAGCTCGATCGAGCCAACCTTCTCTTCGTCGTCGGCTTCCGCTTCAGACTCTTCGCCGCGACGGACTGCATTGGCGAGCTTGAGATAAGCCACGCGCTCTTCGCTCGACGCCTCGATATGGCCGATGATGGCCATCGAAATCAGCTTGTCGTCGCCGTCGAGCTTGATGCCGCGCACACCCGAAGAGTCGCGGCCTTTGAAGACGCGCACTTCGCTGACGGGGAAGCGGATGCACTGGCCGGCGGCAGTCGAGAGCAGAATATCGTCCGCATCGGTGCAGAGCGCCACGTCGGCGATCGCCTCGCCCTCGTCGAGCTTCATCGCGATGATGCCGGAGCGGCGAACATCGACGAAATCCGAGAGCGCATTTCTGCGCACGCCGCCCGCGGTGGTCGCAAACATGATGTTGAGCTTGTCGCGTGCTGCCGTATCCGCCGGCATCGTGATGATCGAGGTGATCGTCTCGTCCGGCTGGATCGGAAGCAGGTTCACGAATGCCTTGCCGCGCGACTGGGGTGCCGCGAGCGGCAGCTTCCAGACTTTCAGCGTATAGGCGCGGCCGCGCGACGAGAAGAACAACACTTCATCGTGCGTGCTCGCCACGAAAAGGCGGCTCACGAAATCCTCTTCGCGCGTCTGCATGCCCGCGCGGCCTTTGCCGCCACGGCGCTGCGCGCGGTAGGTCGAAAGCGGCACGCGCTTCACGTATCCCGCGTGCGACACGGTCACGACCATGTCTTCGGGCGTGATCAGCGCTTCTTCATCGATCTCGCTGGCTTCGTCGCCGGAGATTTCGGTCTTTCGCGACGTCGCGAACTCTTTCTTGATGCCGGAAAGTTCGGTCTTGATGATCGACTGAATCCGCGCGCGGCTGCGGAGGATTTCGAGATACTCGGCAATTTCCTTGCCGAGACCGTCGAGTTCGGCTTCGATTTCGTCGCGTCCGAGTGCGGTCAGGCGTTGCAGACGCAGATCGAGGATCGCGCGCGCCTGTTCTTCGGAGAGCTTGTAGGTGCCCTTGGCGGAAACCTTGTGGCGCGGATCGTCGATCAGTTCGACCAGCGCTTTCACGTCTTTCGCCGGCCAGTCGCGGCCCATCAATTCGTCACGCGCGGTCTGCGGGTCTTTCGCGCCGCGGATGAGCTTGATGACTTCGTCGATGTTCGCGACCGCGATCGCTAGGCCTACCAAGATGTGCGCGCGGTCGCGTGCCTTGTTCAGCAGGAACTTGGTGCGGCGCCCGACGACGTCTTCGCGGAACGCGACGAAGGCCGAAACCAGATCGTGCAGATTCATGGTCGCAGGGCGTCCGCCCGTCAGCGCGACCATGTTCGCCGGGAACGAGGACTGCAACGCCGTGAAGCGGTAGAGCTGGTTCAGCACGATTTCAGATACGGCTTCGCGCTTTAATTCGATCACGACGCGCATGCCGTCGCGGCTCGACTCGTCGCGGATGTCGCCGATACCGTCGATCTTCTTGTCGCGCACGAGTTCCGCGATGCGCTCAATCATCGAAGCCTTGTTCACCTGATATGGAATCTCGGTGATGATGATCGACTCGCGCTCGCGCTTGTCGGTTTCGATCGCAACGCGGCCGCGCACCATGATCGAGCCGCGGCCGAGGTGATAGGCCTGCCGGATGCCGTTCTTGCCGAGAATGATGCCGCCGGTCGGAAAATCAGGTCCGGGAACGATCTCCGCCAGTTCCTCGAGCGTGATGTCGGGCTTTTCGATGAAGGCGATGCAGGCGTCGATCACTTCGCCGAGGTTATGCGGCGGAATGTTCGTCGCCATGCCGACGGCGATGCCGCCCGCGCCATTGACGAGTAGGTTCGGAAATTTCGCCGGCAGCACGACCGGTTCCCGCTCGGAGCCGTCGTAGTTGTCCTGAAAGTCGACCGTCTGTTTGTCGAGATCGTCGACGAGGCTGTCCGCGATCTTGCGCAGGCGCACTTCGGTGTAGCGCATGGCCGCCGGCGGATCGCCGTCGACCGAGCC
>CAZFPR010000087.1:11251-11750 GCA_964521045.1 uncultured Hyphomicrobiales bacterium | reverse complement strand
GGAAGCGAGCACGTACGCCCGGGCTTTCCTCGTCGGCCTCCTGAACACGCTGTTCGTTTCGGTGCTCGGCGTCGTGTTCGCGACGATACTCGGATTCATGGTCGGTATCGGGCGGCTTTCGCAGAACTGGATCGTCGCAAGATTGTGCGGCGGCTATGTCGAGGTGCTCCGCAACCTGCCACTTCTGTTCCAGATTCTATTTTGGTATCTCGCGGTGCTCGCGGCATTGCCTGTTCCGCGCCAGAGCTTCTCGATCTTCGACGAAATATTCGTCAACAACCGCGGCATCTTCATTCCGAAGCTGGTGTTCGGCGAAGGCTTCGGCACGGTGTTATGGCTCGCCGCCATAGGTATTGTCGGCGCGATCGTTGCATCCTCAGTCGCACGCCGAAGAAGAATTGCGGCTGCGTCGGATTCCGCGGGGGGTGCTGGACTCTGTCCTTCAGAACCCGCAGCAGATTGTGCCGGAGCGGGGCAGTAGGAATGCCTACCAGTCGCA
>CAZFPR010000087.1:3945-11241 GCA_964521045.1 uncultured Hyphomicrobiales bacterium | reverse complement strand
CGTGCTGCTGCCGCTTTTTTTCTTCTTCTATCTCAAAGTTTCGGTATCGGTGGATCACCCGGTCCTGAAGGGTTTCAATTTCAACGGCGGCATCCGTCTTATCCCTGAATTTCTTGCGCTCCTGATCGCGCTCTCCACGTATACCGCGAGCTTCATCGCCGAGATCGTGCGTGCGGGCATTCTGGCCGTGCCGCGCGGGCAGAGCGAAGCCGCGCGTGCGCTCGGCCTGCGGCGCGAGCGCGTGCTGCGGCTCGTAGTGGTGCCGCAGGCGCTTCGCGTGATCGTGCCGCCGCTGACCAGCCAGTATCTGAACCTCATCAAGAATTCGTCGCTCGCCGTCAGCATCGGCTATCCCGATCTTGTTTCGGTGTTCGCCGGAACCACGCTGAACAACACGGGGCAGGCGATCGAAATTCTCGGCATAACCATGCTCGTCTATCTGGTTATATCGCTCGTCGTATCGTTCGGCATGAACGTCTATAACCGGCGCATCGCGCTACAGGAGCGCTGACATGGGCGCTGCTTTCGTTCGCGCCGAAACCTTGCCGCCGCAGCCCGCCCCGTTTGCCACGGGCGGGATCGGCGGCTGGTTTGTCCGCCGGTTGCTTGCGACGCCGGGCGATATCGCGATGACGATCGTGGGCTTCGCGGCATTCGTGCTGATCGTCGTCCCGCTGTTTCGCTTTCTGGTCTTCGATGCAGTCTGGAGCGGCGAGAGCCGCGACGACTGCATCAAGGCATCGGGTGCCTGCTGGCCGTTCGTCGCGGCGAAGTTCAACCAGTTCGTTTACGGCTTCTATCCTTACGAGGACCTGTGGCGACCGAACCTCGTATTCGCGCTCGGACTCCTGCTGCTCGTTCCGCTGATGATCCCGGCGATGCCGGTCAAGCGGGTGAATGCGATCCTCTTCTTCGGCGTTTATCCGATCGTGGGCTTCGTACTGCTAACGGGCGGAAATCTGGATTTGCAAAGGTTCCTGCTCGGGCGCTTCGTTCGCATTTCCGATTATGTTGAAGTCGGAAACTGGCGCGGCTTTCGCGGCTCGTTCTGGATCGATTTTGCCGCAACGGCAGTCGTTCTGACGGCAGCGATTACCATGGTCGCACGCATTTTCGGAACGCGGTTCGCAACGTCGCTGAAAACGATGCTGGTTGTGTTTTGCGCGCTCGCGCTGCTGCTCGCTCCGGCGGATGCCGACTTCGGGCTGCGCTGGGTCGAAAGCCGCGAGTGGGGCGGGCTGCTGGTCACACTGGTCGTTGCGATCACCGGAATCGTCGCCTCGCTTCCGATCGGCATCGTACTTGCGCTCGGCCGGCGCTCGAACATGCGTCTCGTGCGCTGGGCCAGCATCGCCTTCATCGAATTCTGGCGCGGCGTGCCGCTGATTACCGTGCTGTTCTTTGCGACCTACATGCTGCCGCTGTTCCTGCCTGGCGGCGCCAGCATCGAGCGGCTGGTTCGCGCGCTGATCGGCGTCGCGTTGTTTGCGGGCGCTTACATGGCGGAAGTTGTGCGCGGCGGATTGCAGGCAATACCGAAGCACCAGTACGAGAGCGCTGCCGCACTCGGACTTGGCTACTGGAGAACGATGGGCTTTGTCGTGCTGCCGCAGGCGCTGACGAATGTGATCCCCGGAATCGTCAATAATTTCATAGGCTTGTTCAAGGATACGACTCTCGTGCAGATCGTCGCGATCCTCGACTTGCTCGGGCAAATCAGGGCGGCGTTCGCAGATCCGAACTGGGCCTCACCGACCACGCTTTATACGGGCTTTGCGTTTGCGGGCGGCATCTACTTCATTTTCTGTTTCGCGATGTCGCGCTACGCGTTGTTCGTGGAACGCCGTGCCGGCGCAGGAGCGCTGCGGATCGAAGGAGCGATGCGATGAGCGGGTTCGCCACGACGTCGGACGCCGTCGCCGTCGAAATGTCGGGCGTCAACAAATGGTTCGGCGCGTTTCATGTTTTACGCGACATCGATCTGGAAGTCGCGCGCAAGGAACGCATCGTCATCTGCGGCCCGTCCGGGTCGGGCAAGTCGACCTTGATCCGCTGCATCCACCGGCTGGAGGGGCATCACCACGACCGTTAAAGAAGGCGAGGTGGTGGCGATTATGGGGCCGTCCGGTTCCGGTAAAACCACCTGGATTCGCACCATTAACCGGCTGGAGGAGCATCAATCCGGGCGCATCGTCGTTGACGGCGTCGAGCTGACCTCCGATCTGCGGAGCATAGACGCGGTTCGCGCCGATGTCGGCATGGTGTTCCAGCAGTTCAACCTGTTTCCGCACCTGACCGTCATGGAAAACTGCACGCTCGCGCAGATCTGGGTGCGCGGGCGGCCGAAGGCCGAAGCGGAGGCGGTTGCGATGCGCTTTCTGGAGCGCGTTCGCATACCCGAACAGGCCAACAAGTACCCGGCGCAGCTTTCCGGCGGCCAGCAGCAGCGCGTCGCCATCGCCCGCGCGCTCTGCATGAACCCGAAGATCATGTTGTTCGACGAACCGACCTCCGCTCTCGATCCGGAAATGATCAAGGAAGTGCTCGATACCATCCGCAGCCTCGCGGAAGACGGCATGACCATGCTGATCGTCACCCACGAAATGGGATTTGCGCGTCAGGTCGCCGACCGCATTATTTTCATGGACGAAGGTCAGATCGTCGAAGCCAACCGGCCGGAAGAATTCTTCAACAATCCGCGCCACGAGCGCACCAAGCGTTTCCTGTCGCAAATCCTGCCGTGAGCAGCGCTAGAGCGCGCCGACTGGAATCTTTAGATAAACGCGGCCATTGTCTTCGGGGTCGGGCAAGCGCCCGCCGCGCATGTTCACTTGCAGCGCATGCAGGATCAGTTTCGGCATCGGCAATGTCTTGTCGCGTGCTTCGCGGACCTTCATGTACTGTTCGCGCGTCGGGTTCGAGGCGAAGTGCTTGTTCGTGCGCTTCTGCTCGCCGACGGTCGACTCCCATTTCGGCGCGCGGCCGCCCGGCATGTAGTCGTGTCCGGTGAAGAGGCGTGTCTCTTCCGGGAGCGCGAGAATAGCCTGGATGGAATCGTATAGCCGTGACGCGCTGCCGCCCGGAAAGTCGGCGCGGGCGCTGCCGTAGTCCGGCTGGAACAGCGTGTCGTGAATGAAGGCTGCATCGCCGATGACATAGGTGATGGAGCAGAGCGTGTGGCCGGGAGACAGCATGACCCGCGCATCGAGCGAGCCGACCTTGAAGGTTTCGCCGTCGGCGAAGAGTTTGTCCCATTGCGAGCCGTCGGCGGGAAAGTCCGGCAGGTTGTAAATCTGCTTCCATAGCTTCTGCACTTCGACGATGCGTCCGCCCATCGCCGTCGGTGCCCCGAGTTTTTCTTTCAGGTAGACGGCGGCGGAGAAATGATCGGCATGCGGATGCGTGTCGAGAATCCATTCGACCTTCAGTCCGCGCCGCGCGACTTCATCGAGCAGCGCGTCGGCGGATTGATGCGAGACGCGGCCCGACTTCTCGTCATAGTCCAGCACCGGATCGACGATCGCGGCGGCCTTCGTCGCAGGATCTTCGACAAGATAGAAGATCGAGAAGGTCGGCTCGTGAAAGAAGCCGGTAACTACGGGTTTTCCGGGCATCGGATGCGTCAGCGTTTCTTTGCGGGGCCGGTCGCTTTGGGCATGTTCGGATTGGTGCCCCATTCCGACCACGACCCGTCATAAAGCGCTTCGGGTTGTTTGCCGATGGCTTCAATCGCAAGCCACAGCACGGCTGCGGAAACGCCGGAGCCGCAGGATGCGATAACGGGCAGGTCGGGATCGTAGCCGGCTTCGTCGAACAGCTTCTTGATCTGCTCGGGCGAGACGAGTTTGCCGTCTGCTACAACCGCGCTCGAAGGCACGTTGATGCTGCCGGGAATGTGTCCGGAGGCGACACCGGCGCGAGGTTCGGGGTCTTCGCCGCGAAACCGGCCCGCCGGCCGCGCGTCCATAACTTGCGCAGTGCCGTCCTTCAACGCATCCGAGACGCGCTGCATGTTCGCGACGGCATGGGCCGCAAACTTTGGCGTAAACCGTCCGGGTGAGCGAACCGTATTGCCGCTTTCCATCGGGAGGTTTTTTGCCTTCCAGGCGGGGAAGCCGCCTTCGAGGATGAAGACCTCCTTGGCGCCGAAAATCTTGAAGGTGAGCCACACGCGCGGCGCGGCGACGAGCCCGGCGCCGTCATAGACGACGACGCGCTGGCCGTCGGAGATGCCCAGCCGCGCCATATGCAGCGCGAAGACTTCCGGCGGCGGCAGCATGTGCGGCAGCGTGGAGTTGATGTCCTTCACGTCGTCGATGTCGAAATAGACCGCGCCCGGGATGTGCTCATCGACATATTCGGCGCGGCCGTCGCGCTTCATCGTGGGCAGGTACCAGGAGCCGTCCACGACGACGAGGTCCGGCTTGCCGAGTTCTGCGGCAAGCCAGTCGGGCGAAACGAACGTAGTGGAGGACATCGGCAGGTTCCGGTGAGAACCCGCCGACTTTCGGTCAGCGGCGCAGGATGCGCAACTGCTTCAGGCCGCTCCGCACAATTTGTCGCGCAGCGCGCGGAATTTGACGAGCTGGTCTTCTTTCAGTTCGCGCTTTTCGTCGCGGCCCACGAAGACCTTGAACATGATGCCGCCGTCGACATTCACGAAGGCGACGAACACGGAATTCTTGTTGTTGAAGGTGCGCTCGACGAAGGCCACCGCGCCGCAGCGGTCGTGCTTCAGGTGGCCGGCCCGCTGAGCCGCCGAGATTGAAATAGCCGTGGCCGAGCGTGCCTTTGGGCATCGCGCCGCCGATCTCGAAAATTCCGTCGTCGGTATTGATGATGGTGGTGAGATCGCCCCAGGTGGCGATGTCGTCCATCGCCGGAATGAAATTGCCGCCGGCCGCGAACCTGCGCATATCGTCAGGCAGCGCTTCGAGAATGGTCTGGCAGGTGACGCCGTGTTCCTTGGCGGCGAACTCGATCACGACGCCGGGGTTCTCGGCGATCTTGCGCTTGAGTTCGGTGAGTTTTGCAGTGTCGAGCATGGCGGGCCCCTTGAAGTGTTGTTGAAGAAGGGCTCGCTCGCGGAGGTTCCGCTGGCTGGCAATATTACCTAATAACAATCCACCTAAGGATAAGCGCGCGTCAGCGTCAACCGGCGGCGCTCAGACGAACAGCTTGTCCTTGCCAGGAAGCGCGATCTTGCGCTCCAGAAACGCCGGCACCGGCAGTTTTTTCCCGCGCAGGAATTCCGGGTTGAACAGCTTGGTCTGATAGCGCGTGCCATAGTCGCAGAGCACGGTCACGATGGTGTGCCCCGGGCCCATCTCTTTCGCCATGCGGATCGCGCCTGCGATGTTGATGCCGGACGAGCCGCCGAGCACGAGACCTTCGTGTTCCAGAAGGTCGAACACGCAAGGTAGCGCTTCGTCGTCGGGAATGATGTAGGGACGATCGACCTTGATATCCTTGATCATCACGGTCTCGCGGCCGAGCCCGATGCCTTCGGTGACGGAATCGCCGGGCGTGGCCTCTGCTTTTCCGCTCTTGAAGTAGCTGTACATGGCAGCGCCATGCGGATCGGCACAGCCGATCAGGATGTTCTTGTTCTTCTCTTTCAGGAACAGCGATGTGCCCGCGAGCGTGCCGCCGGTGCCGACCGAGCAGATGAAGGCATCGACCTTGCCTTCGGTCTGCGCCCAGATTTCCGGGCCGGTCGAGAGATAGTGCGCTTTGCGGTTGTCGAGGTTGTTCCACTGATCGGCGAACAGCACGCCGTTCGGCTCGCGCTTGCGCAATTCGTCGGCGAGCCTTTTGCCGACGTGCTGATAATTGTTCGGATTGGCGTAGGGCAGCGCCGGCACTTCGACGAGTTCGGCGCCGCACAGACGCAGCATGTCCTTCTTTTCCTGACTCTGCGTCTCGGGGATCACGATGATGGTGCGATAGCCGCGCGAGTTCGCGACGAGTGCGAGACCGATGCCGGTGTTGCCAGCCGTCGCCTCGACCACGATGCCGCCCGGCTTCAGGTCGCCGCGCTTTTCCGCCTCGAGGATCATCTGCTTCGCGGGACGGTCTTTCACCGACTGTCCCGGATTCATGAACTCGGCCTTGCCAAGGATGTTGCAGCCTGTCGCCTGCGACGCGCGCCAGAGCTGGATCAGCGGGGTGTTACCGACGGCGTCGACAATGTCTTTGCGGAAATCCATTACGGAAAATTCACAGAATTGGCGTGGGTTGATTTGAATTCAACGTAGCGGGCGCGCAGGAAACAGGCAACGCTACCCCTTCAGGGTCTGGAATGCGTCGAGCGCACGCTCACGCGCCTCCTGATGGTCCACGATCGGCGCGGGGTAGGTTTTCCCGAGCGTCACTCCGGCGGCAGCGAGTTCGAGCGGTGACGCCGTCCACGGCTTGTGAATGAGCCCGTTCGGCAGCCGCGCGAGTTCCGGAATCCAGTTGCGGACGTAGCTGCCATCCGGGTCGAACTTCTCGCCCTGAAGGATCGGATTGAACACGCGGAAATAGGGTGCTGCGTCTGCACCCGAGCCTGCGACCCATTGCCAGCTCGCGGCATTGTTCGCGGGTTCCGCATCGACCAGCGTGTCCCAGAACCATTCCTCGCCGAGCCGCCAGTCGATCAGGAGATGCTTGATGAGGAAGGAGGCCGCAACCATGCGCACGCGGTTGTGCATCCAGCCGGTGTGCCAGAGCTGGCGCATGCCGGCATCGACGATCGGATAGCCGGTGAGACCGCGCTGCCAGCGCGCAAGCGCCTTCGCATCGTCGCGCCACGGAAACGCATCGAACCGGCGCTGGAAGTTCACGCGCGGAAGATCGGGAAAGTGATGCAGGAGATGATACGAAAATTCCCGCCAGCCAAGTTCGGCGCGGTATTTCTCGGCATCGCGCCCGCGTGCAGGCAACGCCGCCGCGATCTGGTGCGGGCTGATTTCTCCGTGCGCGAGAAAAGGCGAGAGCCGCGAGGTGCCGTCGATGTCGGGCCGGTCGCGATGCTCCGCATAGCCGGCCAGCGCGTTCCCCAGAAACTCCTGCAAGCGCTTCTTCGCGCCGTCTTCGCCGCGCTGCCATGACGAACTCATAACCTTCGCCCAGTCGGGTTTCGAAGGTTCGAGCGCCCAGTCATCTAGTTTCTCGCTGCCCGGTGCGTCGGCTGCATTCGGCTTTTGCAGTTCGCCAAGTGCGTCGCGCGCGTTTCCGCGCTCTTGTGACGCCTTGAAGTAGGGCGTGAAGACGCGGATCGGCCCTCCGGCCTTGCTTTGGATCGCCCATGGC
>CAZFPR010000087.1:0-3935 GCA_964521045.1 uncultured Hyphomicrobiales bacterium | reverse complement strand
AGAAGCGTGGCGTTGAAGGTCTCGACCGCGCAGCCATTCGCAAGAAGATTCTGCTCGATTTCGGTGTCGAGTTTCGCTTCGCCCACGACATAGCGGCGGTTCCAGTAGACGGCGGCAACGTTCGCTTCACTCGCGATATCGGCGGCGATCTTGCGCGGGTCGCCGCGCCGAAGCGTGAGCGGAATGCCGTGCTTCGCGAGATTGCCGGACAGATTGCGCAGCGATCCCGCGAGCCACCATCGCCATGCCGCGCCCGGAGCCCGCAGACCTTTCGTTTCTTCTAGAATGTAGAGCGCTACAATCGGCGCGCTGCTTTTTGCGGCGGCGTGAAGCGCGGGGTTGTCGGAAATGCGGAGATCGTTCCGGAACCAGACGATGGCGGGGCGGGAGGTCATGCATGAGGATAACGCGTCACGATCGCGTCCGGATGCATCGCGTCAGCGGCGTCCCCGGCTATTTAACGAAATTCCGGCCGGCTCAGCCCGAACTGACGCCAAGGCCCGCGAGAATCGATTGGATGCTCGAAGCGCCCGCGAGTTTCTCTTTCGCTTCCGCCGTGATGCGGGCGGCATACTGTTTCGCGACCAGTTCGGTCTGACCCTGAACCTTCGCAAGATTGGTGTCGAAAACGGTCGCGCCGTAGCTGCTCATCGCGCTCGACGCATTCGCAACCGCGGCCCGGTTCATCTGGCTCATGTTCGTGCCGTTGAACCGCTTGTAGTACGAGCCGGGGGTGTAGCCGCTGATCTTCATGGCGTTGTCTCGTCGGGGCTGGCCGGAGCCATGCCGGGGCTTAGCAAACGCGGTACGAATTCAGTTCGGGAGGAGGAAAGTGGCTCCCTGGGTAGGATTCGAACCTACGACCAATCGATTAACAGTCGATTGCTCTACCACTGAGCTACCAGGGAACAGGCGCGAACCAGCGCGCGGGGGACGTATAAACAGCTTCGGCGGAGATTGCCAAGCAGTCTTGTCAGATGGTCCTTTCGACCACCCGGAAGACGGCATTGGCCCGCGCGACCGGCACGCCGTCTGCGCTAACAAAGCACTGGGTGAAGCAGAGCGTGCCCCCGGTCTTGACGAAGGTGGTGGTAAATTCGACCCACTGGCCGATCTGCGCCGAACCGAGGAAGTCCACCGTAAGGTTCACGGTGACTGCACTCTGCCGCTCCGGATCGAGTTTTGAGACCAGCGAGTGGCCCATCGCGTTATCGGCGAGGGCGGAGATGAAGCCGCCATGCGCGAAGCCCCGGGCGTTCGTGTGCGCCTTCGCGAGCCGCACTGCCAGCACGACCGCGTCAGGCGTCTTCTTGGAGTAGATCGGCTCCCACGGCTCCGTCACCGGGCTCTTCCGGTAAAACGGCTCGAAACCTGCGGGTATGTCGGTCAAAAGTGCTTCTCAAAAGAGAAATGGAGGCCACGCCGAGAATCGAACTCGGGTACGCGGATTTGCAGTCCGCTGCGTAACCACTCCGCCACGTGGCCATCCCACCGCGGGGTTAGCCGCGGGACGCGGGTGCGGTGTAGCAAAGCAGACGTTGCCGGGCAATTACGCATTGATCTGTCCACGCGCCGATCCGCCATCTTGCCTTTTCGCGGCCCATCGACCAATCCTGCCGCAACTCGATACCAGAGAGCATTCCTGATGATCGACTTCGCCCAGGCACGCCGGACCATGGTGGACGGTCAGGTCCGTGTGAATGACGTGACCGATGCCGCCGTCATCGCGGCCATGCTGGAAGTGCCGCGCGAAAAATTCGTCCCCGAGGCCCGGGCCGGTCTTGCGTACATCGACGAAGATCTCTGCGTGCAGGATGCCGCGGGTGGAAAAGCCGCGCGCTATTTGATGGAGCCGATGGTGCTTGCGAAGCTTTTGCAGGCGCTCGAACTGACCCCTGAATCGAAGGTTCTCGATGTCGGCTGCGCCACGGGCTACTCCGCGGCGGTGCTCGGCCGCATCGCAGGCACGATCGTCGCGCTCGAAGACGAGCCTGCGCTCGCGGCCGCAGCCGGGAAACTCGTGAAGGCGCCGAACGTCGAGATCGTAACCGGCAAGGCGACGGCAGGCTGGGCCGCGAAGGCGCCCTATGACGCGATCCTGATCGGTGGCGCGGTCGAGGAAGTGCCGCAGGCGCTCACGGAGCAACTGAAAGATGGCGGAAGGCTCGCTGCCGTGATTCGAAAAGGCAGCGCTCCGAAGGCCATGCTCTATATCCGCACGGGCGGGCATGTGAGCGCCCGGCGTCTGTTCGACGCAGCAATTCCTCCGCTTCCCGGTTTCGAGACGGCGGAAACCTTCGTTTTCTGACATTTCCCCAACGGAAAGCCCGGTTCCACGCTTTCCGGTGTTGCGGCGGCGCAGCACCCGCACGGGAAAGGCTGACCTGCGTCCTGTGCGAGTTTGCGAAGCGCACTCCGTCCACTATGGTCCGGGCCAGATCAGGGAACCCGACGACCGCCGCGACAGACGGCAGGCGAGGGTGCGTATGTCGTTTATGAAGCTGAAATATCCGCGCGCCGCCCGTGCTGCCGGCGCCATCTGCATTCTGGCAGCCTCGACGGCCGCGCTGCATGCGCAGACGCTCGAGCAGGCGCTGGTCAATGCCTATTTCGCGAACCCGACGATCAATGCGCAGCGCGCCGCCGTGCGCGTGACCGACGAACTCGTGCCGCAGGCGCTCTCCGGCTATCGCCCGAAAGTATTCGGTAACGCGCAGGCCGACGTCGATCGCTCGCGGACGCAGTCTTCGACCGCGACAATCAACGGCCCGAACAATTATCCGCGCGGCTACGGCGTCACTGCGCAGCAGAATATCTTCAACGGCTTCCAGACCGGCAATCTCGTCCGCTCCGCCGAGAGCCAGGTGCTCGCCGCGCGCGAAACGCTGCGCAACACCGAACAGAACGTGCTGCTCAGTGCCGTCACGGCATACATGAACGTCATCCGCGATACCGCGATCGTGCAGTTGCAGCAGCAGAACGTGCAGGCGCTGAACGAGCAGTATCGCGCGACCAACGACCGCTTTCAGGTCGGCGAGCTGACGCGTACCGATGTCGCGCAGGCACAGGCGCGGCTGCGCGCGGCCGAGTCGCAGCTCAGCGTCGCGCAGGCGAACCTGAATGCTTCGCGCGCCGTGTACCGCAGGGACATCGGCACCGAACCAGGGCAACTGAAGCCTCCGGCTCCCTACGAGAAGCTCAAGTTCGCTTCGCTCGATGCCGCGATCGCGCAGGCATTCGGAGATCATCCGGCTATTCAGGCAACGCGCCACGGCGTCGATACCGCGCAGTTGCAGGTGAAGGTCGCGGAAGGCGCGCTCTTGCCGACGCTCAATCTCGAAGCCGGCGTGCAGCGCTTCTCCGATCCGAGCACCACCGTTTACAACAATCTCGACATGAGCGCGGGCTTGCGGCTTTCCGTGCCGCTCTATCAGGGCGGCGCCGAGTATTCGCGCATCCGGCAGGCCAAGGAACTCACCGGCCAGCGAAAGCTGGAGAGCGACGTCATCCGCGATCAGGTGCGCGCTGCCGTCATCCAGTCGTGGGGCCTCGTTTCCGCCTCGCGCTTCCAGGTGCAGGCCGCGCAGGCGCAGGTCGCAGCGGCCGAGATCGCGCTGAACGGTGTCCGTCAGGAGTACGGCGTAGGCCAGCGCACGCTGCTCGACGTACTGAACGCGCAGGCCGAACTCGTGAACGCGCGAGCGGCCTTGATCTCCGCACAACGCGACCGCGTCGTCGCATCCTATTCGCTGCTTTCGTCGGTGGGGCGTCTCAGCATCGTGCACTTGAAGCTCGCCGACCAGAAGCAGACCTATCAGCCCGAGACCCACTACGAGCAGGTCCGCGACAGCTGGTTCGGACTTCGCACTCCCGACGGCCGCTAAGCCCCCGTAGAGTCACGCTGATGCCCGGAAATAGCTGGGTTTAAGCGTTCC
>CAZFPR010000086.1:7196-11786 GCA_964521045.1 uncultured Hyphomicrobiales bacterium | reverse complement strand
TATGTGATCGGTTCCGTAAGCCTGACCGAATTCTTCGTGACGGTTGCGACGTCGGCGACCTTCATCGTCAGCATCGGTATCGCCGACCTGTCGCCGGTGGTGCCGCTGATCCTGGGCGGCCTGGTGGCGGCGCCTTTCGCGGGCCTGATCGCACGGGTCGCGCCGACGCGGCTCCTGATGGTCGTGGTCGGATTGCTGGTTGTCGGCCTCGCGGTGCGTTCATTGCTGCGCTATTTCGGCATGCTGTAGCGGGGGTTGCGGGGCATCGCCGGGCCCCCTAGAAGCTTCGGCGGATTTCATCACTCCGCGCGGCAAACCGCGCGCCTACGGGGGTAAAACGACTATGCGTGTTTACTACGATCGCGACGCCGACCTGAATCTGATCAAGGGCAAGAAGGTCGCCGTCATCGGCTACGGCAGCCAGGGGCACGCGCATGTGCTGAACCTGCGCGACTCGGGCGTGAAGGATGTAGCGGTCGCGCTCCGCAAGGGCTCGCAGGGCGTCAAGAAAGCCGAAGGCGAAAAGCTGAAGGTGATGGAAGTCGCCGAGGCCGCGAAGTGGGCCGACGTGATGATGATGCTGACGCCTGACGAACTCCAGGGCGACATTTACCGCGACCACCTTCATGCCAACATGAAGGAAGGCTCCGCGCTTCTGTTCGCGCACGGCCTCAACGTCCATTTCAACCTGATCGAGCCGCGTCCCGACATCGACGTTCTCATGATCGCGCCGAAGGGTCCGGGCCATACCGTGCGCTCCGAATATCTGCGCGGCGGCGGCGTGCCGTGCCTGATTGCAATTCATAAAGACTCGTCGGGCAACGCGCACGATCTCGGCCTCTCTTATGCATCGGCGATCGGCGGCGGCCGCGCCGGCATCATCGAGACGACGTTCAAGGAAGAATGCGAAACCGATCTGTTCGGCGAGCAGGTCGTGCTTTGCGGCGGCCTCGTCGAACTCATCAAGGCCGGTTACGAAACGCTGACCGAAGCCGGTTACGCGCCGGAGATGGCCTATTTCGAGTGCTTGCACGAAGTGAAGCTGATCGTCGATCTCATCTTCGAAGGCGGCATCGCGAACATGAACTACTCGATCTCGAACACCGCGGAATACGGCGAATACGTCACCGGCCCGCGCATCATCACCGCCGAAACCAAGGCCGAGATGAAGCGCGTGCTCAACGACATTCAGACCGGCAAGTTCACGCGCGACTGGATGCTCGAGAACAAGGTCAACCAGGCTTCGTTCAAGGCGACGCGCGCCAAGCTCGCGCAGCACCCGATCGAGGAGGTCGGTGCGAAGCTTCGCGATATGATGCCCTGGATCAAGGCCAAGGCCTTGGTCGACAAGAGCAAGAACTAAGTTTCAAGAAACCGCCGGGCAAACGCCCGGCGGTTTTGTTTTGGAGCATGATCCCGAAAAGTGTGAGCGGTTTTCGGAAAAGATCATGCTCAAACGAATAAGGGAGCGTTATGCATGAGAAGCGTCGTCATCACGGGTGCCTCGACCGGCATCGGCGAAACCACCGCGAAGCATCTCGCGGCGCAGGGCTTCAAGGTTTACGGCAGCGTGCGCAAGCCGGAAGACGGCGCGCGCCTGAAACAGGAAATCGGCGGCAACTTCGAGCCGCTCATTTTCGACGTGACCGACGAGGCGGCAATCAAGGTGGCGGCAGCGAAAGTACGCGCCGACCTGAATGGCCGGACGCTCGACGGTCTCGTGAACAACGCAGGCATCGCGGTGCCGGGGCCGTTTCTCGAAACCTCGCTCGACAAATGGCGCAAGCAGTTCGAGACCAACGTGGTCGGCTTAGTTGCCGCGACGCAGGCTTTCGCGCCGCTTCTCGGTGCCGATCTTTCGCTGAAGGGCGAGCCCGGCCGGATCGTGATGATCTCGTCGGTCGCGGGAAAGCGCGGCAATCCGTTCGCCGCTCCTTACTCCGCGTCGAAACATGCCGTCGAAGGTTTATCGGAGTCGCTTCGCCGCGAGATGCTGCTGTTCGGGATCGACGTCGTCGTCATCGGACCCGGCCCGATCAAGACGCCGATCTGGGGCAAGGGGGCGGCGCCGGATTTTTCAAAGCTCGGCAATTCGCCTTATGCGAAGCCTCTCGAGGCGGCGTATCACTTCATGCAGCATCTCGGCGCGAACGGCCTGCCGCCGGAGGATGTGGCGAAACTCATTCACCACGCGCTCACGGGCGCGAATGTGAAGACGCGCTACACGATCACGCCGGGCTGGTTCACGCGCGCGATCTTCAACTTGCTGCCTGCGCGTATGTCCGACCGCATCGTAGCCAGACGCCTCAAGATCGAGCGGCTGCGGCCTTAACGTTTCCCGCCTTCTTTGAGCTGCCGCGGGCTTAACCATAGGCCCGCGAGCGTACTGGCGAAACCGGCTTCCGTTCTCGACAATGCGGGCCGGGAATGTCAAATTAGTTGGGAAGCCTACTAATAGGCGATGAGAACAACACGATACGCGAAGGGGAGTGTCGAATGCTCAATGTTGCGATGAAGATCGGCGGCCGCGATGCCGGTTCCGCCGACGGCCGCACCTACGACAAGAAGAATCCGTTCACCGGCGAAGTGATCGCGCGCGTTCCGGACGCGGGTCCGCTCGATGCGGTTGCCGCGGTCGGTGCCGCAGCGGCTGCTTTCAAGGAGTGGTCGAAGACGCCGATGTCGAAGCGGCGCGAAATTCTCTGGAAGGCCGCCGATTTGCTCGCGGCCCGCGCGCCGGAGGTTGCGAAGACGATGACCGCCGAAACCGGCGGCACCTTCGGCTGGGGCATGTTCAATACTTTCTTCGCGGCTTCGATCCTGCGCGAGGCGGCGGCTTCGGTGTCGCAGATCACCGGCGAAGTGATCCCGTCCGATCATCCGGGCAAGATCGCGATGGCCGTGCGCCAGCCGGTCGGCGTCGTACTCGGCATCGCGCCGTGGAATGCGCCGATGATCCTCGGCGTGCGTTCGGTTGCGATGCCGCTTGCCTGCGGCAACACCGTCGTGATGAAAGCGTCGGAAGAAACGCCCGGCACGCATCGCATCATCGGCGAAGTGCTCGAGGAAGCGGGACTGCCCGCGGGCGCGATCAACATTCTCACCACCTCGCGCGAAGGCGCGGGTGCTGCGGTCGATGCGATGATCGCCGACCCGCGCGTCAAGCGCATCAACTTCACGGGCTCGACCCATGTCGGCAAGATCATCGCGCAGAGTGCCGCACGCTTCCTGAAGCCGGTGCTCTTGGAGCTTGGCGGTAAGGCGCCGCAGGTCGTGCTCGACGACGCCAATCTCGACGATGCCGCTGCCGCCGCGAACTTCGGCGCCTTCATGCATCAGGGCCAGATCTGCATGTCGACCGAGCGCCTGATCGTGCAGAAGCCGGTGATGGACGAATTCAGCCGCAAGCTGGTGGCGAAGGCAGAGGGCCTGAAGATCGGCGATCCCGCCGTCCCGGAAACGCAGATCGGCTGCCTCGTCTCCGACCGCTCGGTGAAGCGCGTGCACGATCTCGTGAAAGATGCCGTTGCCCGCGGTGCTCGCGTGCTCACGGGCGGCGAGCCGAATGGCATGCTGTTCCCGCCGACGGTGATCGACCGCGTCACGCCGGAAATGCGCATCTATCGTGAAGAATCTTTCGGCCCGGTGGTGATCGTGGTTCCGGCGAACGACGACGAGGAAGCGATCCGGCTTGCGAACGACACCGAGTTCGGTCTTTCGGCGTCCGTGTTTTCGGGTAGCGTCGACCGCGCTTATGCGGTCGCGTCCCGGATCGAAAGCGGCATCTGTCACATCAACTCGGCCACGGTTTCGGACGAGCCGCAGATGCCGTTCGGCGGCGTGAAGGAGTCGGGCTACGGCCGCTTCGGCGGACGTGCCGGAATCAACGAGTTCACCGAGCTGCGCTGGATGACCATTCAAACGGGTCACGCGCATTACCCGATCTGATTTTTTTTTGAAGTATCGGAATCGAAACGGGCGGGAAATTTTCCCGCCCGTTTCTATTTAGTGCGGCAGATACTGCGAAATGTATTTGAACAGACCCCAGCCGGGCGCGAGCAGCACGAATGCCCAGAGGATCGCGGAGCTCACGTTCGCAAGCTGAAATTTCCATTGCGGCACGGCGAAGATTCCGGCGGCAAGCGGAACGAACGCGCGTAAGGGACCGGAGAAGCGGCCGACGAACACGCCGAGCGCTCCCCATTTTCTGGTGAACTTGTCGGCTCGTCTAGTGAACTCCGGATATTTCGAAAGCGGCCAGTGGTGATGTGCGCTGTCCTTGAAATAGAATCCGACGGCATAGGAGACCCAGTCGCCGAGAATTCCGCCTGCAACCGCACCGAACCAGATCGGCCAGAACGGCAATCCGCTCGCACCAATGAGGCCGCCGATGCCGACAAGGATGACGGTTGCCGGCGCGAAGAACGAGACGACGGCCAGCGATTCCGCGAAGCAGAGCAGGGCTACGATGAAGGGCGCCCAGCCCTGATTGGCCCGGGTAAAGGCGACGACTTCGGCGCTGAAGGTTTGCAGAGCGGACATCTCTTCTTTCCCTCATGCCCGGGCTTGACCCGGGCATCCAGAGGTAAT
>CAZFPR010000086.1:0-7186 GCA_964521045.1 uncultured Hyphomicrobiales bacterium | reverse complement strand
ATTCGCTTTAGAGGCGATGGCTCACTGGGTATATATCCTTGCAAGCAAACGCAATGGCACCTTGTATGTTGGTGTCACGCGCGACCTTGCCAAGAGGATGCATGAACATAGAACCGATACGCGGAGCGGATTCAGTACTCAATATGACGTGAAAAGACTCGTTTTTGTCGAGCCACATGAGAGTGCCGTTTCCGCAATCCAGCGCGAGAAAAATATCAAGCACTGGTCGAGAAAATGGAAACTTGACTTGATAGAGAAAGAAAATCCGCTCTGGAGAGATTTATATGAAGATTTGCTGTGATTGTTGTCCTGGATGCGCGGGTCAAGCCCGCGCATGAGGGATATATATAAGATTCAGCTTTGTCTCATGGCCGGGCTGGCGCCGACCATCCGAAGTAATTTGCTCGTCAACAATTGTTCGCGTGCAACCCAATGAACCTTCTCTCCATCCAGTCCCATGTCGCCTACGGCCATGTCGGCAACGCTTCCGCGGTATTTCCCTTGCAGCGGCTCGGAGCCGAAGTCTGGCCCGTGCATACGGTGCAGTTCTCGAACCATACCGGCTACGGCGCATGGCGCGGGCAGGTGTTCGAGGCGGGTCTCGTCCGCGATGTGGTGGCAGGCATCGAGGAGCGCGGCGTGCTGCCGAAATGCGACGGCGTACTTTCCGGTTACATGGGGGACGCCGCAATCGGCGAGGCCGTACTCGAAGCGGCAGCCAAAGTAAGGGCCGCAAACGCGCGGGCGCAGTATTGCTGCGATCCGGTGATCGGCGATGTGGGCCGCGGCGTCTTCGTGAGGCCGGGCATTCCCGAATTCATGCGCGACCGCGCGGTGAAGGCGGCGGATGTCATCACGCCCAATCAGTTCGAACTGAATTACCTTTCGGGTAGCGAAACGACGTCGCTCGCGAATACATTGCAGGCCATCGACAAGGTGCATGCAACGGGTCCGAAAACCATTCTTGTTACCAGCGTGCATATCGAAGACACGCCGAAAGCCTCGATCGATCTCATCGCTTCCGGCGCCGACGGCAAGTTCCGGCTGCGGACGCCGCTTCTGGAAATTTCGGTGAACGGCGCAGGCGATGCTATCGCGGCGCTGTTCTTCTTTCATTTGCTCAAGACAAACTCATCCGCGGAGGCGCTTTCGAATGCGGCGTCCTCGATATTCGGGCTTATGAAGCGGACCAAGGACGCCAACTCGCGCGAAATCCTGCTGGTTGCGGCGCAGGACGAGTTCGTCGATCCTTCGAACCGCTTCCGGGCCGAGAAGATATAGGGAGAAGCTCCATGTCGCGCGCAGATCTCGCAAACCTCTACAAGGTGACCGACGGGCGAAAGTTCAAACTCTCGGACTATGATCCTGCGGACTGCTGCGATCTGGACATCAATAAGTCGGAGGCCAAGGAGCGGCTCGAGCAGGACATCAAGTCGCTCTCCGAATTGCAGGAGAAGCTCTACGCGCAGGACCGCTGGTCGGTGCTGCTCATCTTTCAGGCCATGGACGCCGCGGGCAAGGACAGCGCCATCGAGCATGTGATGAAGGGGATCAACCCGCAGGGCTGTCAGGTTCATTCCTTCAAGGCGCCGACCGCGATCGAGCTCGATCACGATTATATGTGGCGGACAAGCTGTGCGCTTCCCGAGCGCGGCCGCATCGGCGTATTCAACCGCTCCTATTACGAGGAAGTTCTCGTCGTTCGGGTCAGGCCGGAAATTCTCGGCAAGCAACGCCTGCCGCATAATCTCGTGACCAAAAATATCTGGGAAGAGCGCTACGAGGACATCCGCAGTTTCGAACGCTATCTCGCGCGCAACGGCACGCTGATCCTGAAATTCTTTCTCAACGTCTCGAAGGAAGAGCAGAAGAAGCGGTTTCTCGACCGCATCGACGAGCCGGACAAGAACTGGAAGTTCAATCCCGGTGATGTCGCGGAGCGTGCGCTCTGGAACCAGTATATGAACGCTTACGATGATGCGATCCGCAATACCGCGAGCGAACATGCTCCCTGGTATATCGTTCCGGCCGACAAGAAATGGTACACGCGGCTCGTGGTTGCAGCGGCCATCGACGAAGCGATGCAGGGGCTGAACCTTCAGTTTCCGAAGGTCGATAGCGCAGGGCTCGAGGAAATCAGGAAATCGCGCGAAGCGCTGATGAACGAGAAGTAGCGGTTTTTCGAACCGCGCTTCAGCGGTAGCCGTATTTCTTCTTGACCGCCGTAAGCTCGCGGTTCGCCCCCGCAGAGTCCCCGGAAGCGCATACCGCGCGCACCGGGCCGAGATCGCTCGCGATGCGCGGGAATACGTTACGGTCGAGCGAACCCGTCCCGACGTCCGCGGAGATGATGTTCTGAAACTGGTTGATCGTCCGTGTGCATTCGGCCGGGCCCTGTGCGGGCTCAAGCGAGGCGACCTGCGGCTCCCCGGACGCCGTCTGTTGTTGCGGCTGCGGGGCGGGGGTAGACGTGCTCGCGCATGCCGCGCAAAGCACGAGCAGAGGCAAGCTGAAGAAAAAGCGTTTCATCCCGGATGCCTTTGTTTTGATGTGAAGTTTGTACCCGATAGTTTCTTGATGCAACATTAAGCAAAGGGTCGCACATGCGCGCCATCGCTCTCATATCGGTAGTTCTCGCGGGTAATTTTTTCGGCGCTGCACATGCGCAGGAGCCGACGGTTCAGATCGCGTCGCGCAACCAGAAAATTCGCGCGATCCTGCTGAAGCCCGAGAAGCCGGTCGCAAGCGTGATACTGCTCGTGGGCGGGCACGGCCAGATGGACATTGCGCCGGGCGGTTCGATGAAATGGGGCCGCGGCAATCAGCTCGTCCGCACGCGCGCAAGCTATGTGAAGCAGGGTTTTGCCGTGCTCGTTCCCGACATCGCACCGGACTGGAAGGCCGAGAAGAATCCCAAATGGGGATACCGCTGGAATGTCCGCCACGGCGCGGATATCGGCGCGCTCGTCGCCTATATGCGGAGAATCGCCGAACCCGTCGTGATCGTGGCGAACAGCCGGGCGGCCGTTTCCCTGGGCGTGACGCTTCTCGTCACCAAGGAAAAGAACCGTCCCGATCTCGCCGTCATGACGGTTCCGATGCTGATGCCGGTCGAGGAGCAGCCCAGTTTTGTAAAGGGCATTCAGGACAAGCCCGAGCGGGCGCAGATTCAGATGCTTATCGTCAGCAACAAGAACGACGTCTGCTCTTTCACGCTGCCCGAGCTTATCGCCGATTTTCAGAAGTGGCGGGGCACCGACAAGCTCGATGTCGTCATGCTGGAAGGGCCGCAAGGCACGGGGCACCCCTGCGAGTCGGAGGCAGCGCATGGCTTCGCAGGCATCGACGATCAGGTCGTGGAAGCCGTTTCCGCGTGGATAAAGTCGCGAAAGTAGAACTAAGTTTTCGCTGGCGAAGCTGCGCCTATCGCGAAGCCTTTATTTGCACTTCGCTATGCACTGCTGAGCCTTGCTGCCGCACTGGCCCTTGTTGCCCGTCCGCGACAGGCAAGACTGCTCTTCGCTGTTGCACTTGTTGCGGCAGGTGGCCTGCGCAAAGGCGTCGGTCGTCGTCAGCACGGGAGCGAAACTAAGGGCGATGATTGCGGCGAGTACGATGCGCATGGTTGCCTCCGGAGGAATCACGTTCTCAATCTACTCCAGCGTATGGCGGCATCAATGCGGGTGCGGGCGGTAACGGCTTTTGAGCGGCCAAAAGGCAAGAAGCCTGACCTATTTTCGAGTGCGCGAAGTTGCGGCTTGCGATGCGTGGCGAGGGTGGGTAGAAACCGCCCGTCCGCTTACGGATTGCTAACCGGCGACCGCCAAGCTGACCTTCGAATCTGCTGATTTGCGAATCGAGAGCCAAAGCCTGACGCCATGACGACTTTCAGCGATATGCGTCTCGCCGCCCGGATCGCCACGATCCCGGGCTCCGCTCTCATTCTGGGTCTCCTTCTTCTTCGCCGCCCCTGAGGCCGGCTGGGCGCTTGCGCCTTGGCACTCAGGGGATCGAGCCGAAAAGAACCCCGGAGCGCCTGAAGCGGCGCAAAGCCTGGAAGGAACAGAACCATGAACACCCCGAATACCCCCGCGCCGAAAGGCAGCGAAAAAGACCGCGTATTGATCTTCGACACGACGCTGCGCGACGGCGAACAGTGCCCCGGCGCGTCGATGACGTTCGAGGAAAAGATCGAGGTCGCAGAACTCCTCGACGATATGGGCGTCGATATCATCGAGGCAGGCTTTCCGATCGCGTCGCAAGGCGACTTCGAATCCGTCTCCGAGATCGCAAGGCGCTCGAAGAACTCCGTGATCTGCGGGCTTTCGCGCGCGGCGTTCAACGATATCGACCGTTGCGCCGAAGCCGTAAAGCATGCGCGCCGCCCGCGTATTCACACATTCCTCTCCACCTCGCCCGTGCACATGAAATACAAGCTCCAGAAGGAGCCGCACGAAGTCTACGAGATGGTGATCGCGCAGGTGACGCGCGCCCGAAACCACGTCGAAGACGTAGAATGGTCTGCGGAAGACGGCACGCGCACGGAATTCGATTTCCTCTGCAAGTGCGTCGAAGCCGCGATCAAGGCGGGCGCGACTACGATCAACATTCCGGACACCGTCGGCTATACGACGCCTGCCGAATACGCGGCGTTGTTCAAACGTGTACGCGAGAACGTGCCGAACTCCGACAAGGCCCGCTTCTCCGTGCATTGCCATGACGACCTCGGCATGGCGGTCGCAAATTCGATTTCAGGTGTCGAAGGCGGTGCGCGGCAGATCGAGTGTACGATCAACGGCATCGGCGAGCGCGCAGGCAACGCCTCGCTCGAGGAAGTGGTGATGGCGCTGCGCACCCGCGCAGACATCTACCCGTACTGGAACAACATCGACGCAACCATGCTGACGCGGGCTTCGAAGCTTGTGTCCGCCGTCACTTCGTTTCCGGTGCAGTACAACAAGGCCATCGTCGGACGGAATGCGTTCGCGCACGAGAGCGGCATCCATCAGGACGGCATGCTCAAGCATACGCAGACCTACGAGATCATGCGCCCCGAAGACGTCGGCGTGTCGAAGACGTCGCTGGTCATGGGCAAGCATTCGGGCCGTCACGCCTTCCGCGAGAAGCTCAAAGAACTGGGTTACGAACTCGGCGACAACGCGCTGAATGACGCCTTCAACCGCTTCAAGGCGCTCGCGGATAAAAAGAAGCACGTATATGACGAGGACATCGTCGCGCTCGTGGACGACGAGATCGCGCAGGCGCACGACCGCATCAAGCTCGTGTCGCTGTCGGTGGTCGCCGGCACGCAAGGGCCGCAGCGCGCGACCATGAAGCTCGATATCGACGGCAAGCATTTCACCGAGGAGGCGACCGGCAACGGGCCGGTGGACGCGATCTTCAACGCGATCAAGTCGCTGGTGCCGCACCAGGCGAAGCTGATGCTCTATCAGGTGCATGCCGTGACCGAAGGCACCGACGCACAGGCGGAGGTTTCGGTTCGTCTGGAAGAGGGCGGCAAGGAGGTGTCGGCGCGCGGCGCGGATGCCGACACGCTGGTCGCTTCCGCCAAGGCCTATATCAATGCCTTGAACAAGCTCTCGCAGAAGCGGCAGTCGGTGAACCCGCAGACGGCTGCGGGGTAATAACTTCGTCGTCCCGGAATTCGCGGCACGCGAATATCCGGGACCGCTATTCATCCTGACAGCGATCCTGGATCGCGCTTCGCGCGTTCGGGATGACGATTCAAGAAAAACGGGCCGCGGTTTGCGGCCCGTTTTTTTATCACTCGGCGGGTACGATCTTCGTGCCGCCCTTTTTCGGTTTCGGCGTTTTCTTGCCGAAGGTGCGGCGGCGCCACTCCGCCATGTGCTCAATGCCCATCAGCATCGCGGGCGTCACCACCAGCGTCAGCACGGTTGCAAAGCCGAGGCCGAACACGATCGCGGTGGAAAGATTGATCCACCACTGCGTCGCGGGAGCGCCGATCGCGAGTTCGCGCTGGATGAAATCGACATTCACCGCGAAGGCGATCGGGAGCACGCCGAGGATCGCGGCGACTGCCGTGAGCACCACCGGCCGTGCGCGCTCGCGGCAGGTGAGCAGGATGGCATCGTAGGTATTCATGCCTTCCTCGCGCAATCGGTCGTAGGTGTCGATCAGCACGATGTTGTTGTTCACGATCACGCCCGCGTTGGCGATCACGCCGATGCCGCCCATGACCACGCCGAAAGGCTGGCCCATCAGCATGAAGCCGAGCATGACGCCGAAAGTCGAAAGCACGACTGCGGTCAGCACCACGAACACCGATGTTATCTTGTTGAACTGCGCGAGCAGGATCGTGAAAATCAGGAACAGCGCCGTTCCGAAGGCGGTGACGAGGAAGGCGCTGGCCTTCTCACGCTCTTCGTCCTCGCCTTTCATCTTCCACAGCACGCCTCCGCCGAGGTCGAGTTTCGCGACTTCCGCCGCGATCTCCTGCTGCACGTTGGCGCTCTGTACGCCCGCCGCCACGTTCGACTGCACTGTGATGATGCGGTTGCCGTTCACGCGCTTGATGTTGCCGACCTTCTTCGCCGGCTGGCGCTCGACGAAGTTTCCGAGCGGAACGTGGCCGGCGGAGGTCTGCGCCCGCAATTCGTCGATCTGGCCGAGCGAACGAAGCTCGTGCGGGAAACGGATGATGATATCGACCGGCTTGTCGGCTTCCGGCGGACGATAGTCGGTGATCTTCAGGCCGTTGGTGACGAGCTGCACGGCGCTGCCGACGGTCGCGGCACTCGCGCCGTATTGCGCGGCAAGCGCTTTGTTCACCTGAATCGTCCAGTCGATGCCGGGAAGCTGCTGGCCGTCATCGAGGTCGCGCACGTGCGGATGCTTCGCGAGCACTGCCGCAACTTTCGCCGCGGCCGCGGGGAGAAGGTCCGGGTTCAGCGCCGAGAGCTGCACCTGCACAGGCTTGCCGGTCGGGGGACCCGCGCGCGGCGCAGTCACTTCGATCAGTGCGCCGGGAATGTCCTTCGTGATCTCGCGCATCTGGTTCATGATTTCGCGGGCCTTCGGACGGGTCTTCCAGTCCGCGAATTCGAACTGCATGACGCCGACGGTGTCTTCCGAAAGTTCGTCCATCCCGCGCGGCTGGTCGCCGATGCGGGAATAGACCGTCGAAAGACCGGGGAATTTCAGC
>CAZFPR010000085.1:10644-11906 GCA_964521045.1 uncultured Hyphomicrobiales bacterium | reverse complement strand
GTGAGCACGAAGAGGCCGCCGAAGCAGAGGAAGGAGACGCGCGGGCCGATCTGCAGCAGCTGCGGGGCCAGCACGGTGCAGACGCGACTGAGGGCGGCGCACAGGCCGACGGCCTGGCTGCGCACCAGCGTGGGGAACTGCTCGCTCGCCTGCAGCACGATCAGGTCGTACGCGCACGTGGCCCACATCTTGCCCAGCACCGCCAGCAGCACCGGGTGGCGTTGCACCGCGCACCAGCACCGCACCCTGCCCGAACGGCTCCAGCACGAGACCGAGCTTTGCGAGTTCTGCCGCGTGCGAAACGAGCGAGGCCGCATCGGAAGCGTCCATTTCGACCACGGCGGGAACCAGCAGCATCTGCGTGGACACGCTCTTTTCGTTGAGCGCGCGCTTCAGCTTTTCGTAGACGATACGCTCGTGTGCGGCGTGCTGATCGACGATGACGAGACCGTCCGCCGTCTGCGCGACGATATAGGTCTCGTGGAGTTGCGCGCGGGCCGCACCCAGCGGGCGCTCGAGATCGGCCTGCAACACAGGCGCGAGATCGCCGCGCGCATCCGCGCTCGGCTGCGCGATGGTTTCGAAGGCTGCCTGTGCCGCTTCCGCCAATCCGCCCCGATAGGGCGCGCTTGTTCCCCGCCAGCCGGAAGAGACGTTCGGGGAAACTTGCGGCCGCGCGAAGGATACGAGGCGCTCAGCGCCGGTCGTGGCACTTCTGCGCGCGCCGCCGGAAAGCGCTTCCTGCAAGGCGCGCACGACCAGACCGCGCACGAGCGAAGGATCGCGGAAACGAACTTCCGCCTTTGCCGGATGCACGTTCACGTCGACTTCGTGCGGATCGAGTTCGATGAAGAGGGCCGCGACCGGATAGCGCCCGGAATGCAAGAGATCGGCGTAGCCGCCGCGCAGCGCGCCCATGAGCACCTTGTCGCGCACCGGACGGCCATTCACGAAAAGATACTGCGAAAGCGAATTTGCTTTCGAGAACGTGGGAAGCCCGGCAAGCCCGCTCACGCGCACGCCCTCGCGCTCGGCGCTGACGGGCACCGTGTTCGCGCGGGCGTCGCCGCCGATCACGTCCGCAAGCCGCGCTGCCCGGCCTTCCGCATCGGTGCCGCGCAGCGGATACTGAATCACGCGCTCCCCCGCCGCGATCGTGAAGGCAACATCGGGCCGTGCCAGCGCAAGGCGGCGCACGACGTCGATGGCGGCACTCGTCTCCGCCTGTTCGCTTTTCAGAAACTTGAGGCGCGCGGGGGTCG
>CAZFPR010000085.1:1644-10634 GCA_964521045.1 uncultured Hyphomicrobiales bacterium | reverse complement strand
AGAAGAGATCGCGGACTTCGACGCGGGTGCCTTCGGCGAGGGCGGCAGGACGAATTTCGGACTTTTCCCCGCCTTCCACACGCACTTCGAGCGCGTTCTCGCTGCCCCGCGCGCGGGTAGCGATGGAAAGCCGCGCCGCAGCACCGATCGAAGGCAGCGCCTCGCCGCGAAAGCCGAGCGTCGAAATGTTGAGCAGATCCTCGCTGTCGAGTTTAGAGGTCGCGTGGCGCTCGACGGAAAGCGCGAGGTCCTCGGCGCTCATGCCAGAGCCGTTGTCGGAAACGCGGATCAACTCGCGTCCGCCGCCGGAAATCACGACCTCGATGCGGGTTGCGCCCGCGTCGATCGCGTTTTCGACGAGTTCCTTCACGACGGAGGCCGGCCGCTCGATCACCTCGCCCGCGGCGATGCGGTTCACGACATTCTCGGGAAGCTGGCGGACGGGCATCGGAAACTCTCGACTCGGAAGACGCGGATTGTACCGGCCGCACGTCCGCTCGGCTAATCGAGGTCCGGCCTGCCGCGGCGGTTCTTCACTTCCGAGCGGCGCTTCTTGCCCTCGATCCGGCGCTTCTTCGAGGCAAGCGTCGGCCGCGTCTTGCGCCGCACTTTCGGCACCACCGCCGCCCGTTGCAGCAACTCGATCAGCCGCGCGCGGGCATCCTCGCGGTTTTGCTCCTGCGTGCGGAAACGATCCGCCGAAATCACGATCACGCCTTCTCGCGTAAGACGCTGTCCCGCGAGCTTTTCCGCACGCAGCTTCATGCCGGGAGGAATGTTCGGCGATCCGCGCAGATGAAAACGAAGCTGCACCGCAGTCGAAAGCTTGTTGACGTTCTGCCCGCCGGGACCCGACGCACGCACGAAAGTCTCGTCGAGTTCGCGTTCCTCGATCGCGATATGCGGCGTGATCGGGATCGTCTCCGGCATTACTTGTCTTCCGCGAGATATTTCTTGGCGAGGATTTTTCCTTCCTCGACCGCGGGCTGATCGTAAGGGTTCACGCCGTACAGAGCGCCGGCGAAAATCGTCTCCAGCATGAAATGCATGAGCAGCGCGCCCAGCGCGAAGGCGTCTAGGCTCTTCACCCCGATCGAGCGCAACGGACGCGCATGCTTCGCAAGCGTGTCGGCCGTCGCACGCGACTGGGCTGCGACCAGCGCGCCGACTTTGCGGTTCGCAAACACCGGCTCGCCCGCGAGCGCCGCAAGTTCCGCGTCGAGTTGCGGCCCCTGCTCCTTCGTTCCCTGCGTGAGCACGGTGAAAAATTTGTCCTTCGGTCCCGCAAGCCAGAGCTGCAACTGGCTGTGCTGATCGACCGGGCCGATGGAGGCAAGCGGCGTCGAACCCTTGCCGTTTTTGCCGAGGCTCTCGCCCCATAGCTGCACCCACCAGCGCGTGAGGCGCTCGAAGCGGTCGCCATAGGCAAGCAGGACGGAGATCGGCAAGCCGGCTTCGCCCGCAGCGACCGAAAGCGCCGCACCCGCCACAGGCGCGACATCGGCCGCCGCGGCACCGCGCAGAACGGGCGCGAGTATCTCGCGGGCGCCCGCGCGCAGCGCACGAATATCGACGTCCGCGAGCAACGCTGGCAACATGCCGACATTCGTGAGCGCGATGAAACGTCCGCCCACTTCCGTGTCGTGGTCCATGACTTCGCAGCCGAATTTTCCGAGCAGCGCACGGAGGCCGTTCTTACCTCCGGCCTTTGCCGGTTCGGAGATGCCGTAGAGATGTTTCGCGACGTCGAGCTTCGATTTCTTCAGCGCGCCGATGGTGGCGATTGCCTGCACCAGCGTCTCGCCGGTGCCGCCCGATTTCGAGATCGCGACGAACCGCGCCGTCTCCAGCGGCAGCTCGGCCAGAAACTCTTCGAGGCTCAAGGCATCGAGATTGTCGAGGAAGTGAAGCTTCGGCATGCGGCGCAGATCGCCGACACCGGGAACGTTATATCCGCCGAGTTGCGCGAGCGTCTGGCCGCCGAGGCTCGATCCGCCCGTGCCGAGAAACACAACGTCGGTCGCTTCCCGGAGCTTGGCGGCAAGCGCCTCTACTGCGCGCAGATCCTCGGTGCGCTCGGGCAGGCGCAGGAGCGCGAGCGAGCTTTTCTCGTAGGCCGCGCGCATATCGGCAAGCGGACCCTCAAGACGCTTCAGATTATTCTCGAACGCAGCCTTCGTGATGCCGCCCGCGAAAGCGCGGCCGATGTCATGCGAAAACGGAATGCCGCTCATTGTCTGCCTTCGACCTTGCCCCGCTGCCACTTCATGACGAGCGAGGCGGATAGCACGACGGCGGTTATCACAACGATAAACACCGTGCTGATCGCGTTGACCTCGGGGGTCACGCCAAGCCGGACCTGGCTGTAGATGCGCATCGGCAAGGTTGTGTTCCCGGGTCCGGCGGTGAAGTTCGCGATCACAAGGTCGTCGAGCGAAAGCGTGAAGGCAAGCAGCCAGCCCGCGGCGACGGCAGGCAGGATCACCGGCAAGGTGACCGAAAAGAAGGCGCGGAGCGGCGTCGCGCCGAGATCGAGCGCCGCCTCCTCGAGGCTGTGATCGAATGTCAAAAGCCGCGATTGCACGATCACCGCGACAAAACACATGGTGAAGGTGACGTGCGCGAGCGCGACCGTCCAGAAACCCCGGTCGAAGTCGATGGCGACGAAAAGCAGAAGCAGCGCCAGGCCCGTAATCACTTCCGGCATCACGAGCGGCGCATAGACGAGCCCCGCAAAAAGCGTACGGCCCCGGAACGCACCGGCGCGGACGAGCGCGAGCGCGGCCAGCGTGCCGAAAGCGGTCGCAAGCGTTGCCGCAACCGCCGCCACTTTGAGGCTGACCCACGCGGCATCCATCAGTGCCTGATTTTGCAGCAAGCCCCGATACCAGCGCGTCGACCAGCCGCCCCACACGGTGACGAGGCGGGAGTCATTGAAGGAATAGATGACGAGCAGGAAAAGCGGGACATAGAGAAAGGCAAGCCCGCCCGCGAGCGCGGTCACCGTGACGGGCGACAATCCCTTGCGCATCGCCATCCTAGCGGCTCTCCAGATCGCGCAGTTGCATGCGCTGGTAGATCAGGATCGGTACCAGCAGCACGAGCAGAATAAGAACCGCGAGCGCAGACGCAACCGACCACGAGCGGTTCACCGCGAATTCATTCCAGACGGTACGGCCGATCATCTGCGTTTCCGAACCGCCGAGCAGGTCGGGGATGACGAATTCGCCGACCGCGGGAATGAAGCAGAGCAGCGCGCCCGCGACGATGCCCGGCGCGGAGACCGGCACGGTGATGCGCCAGAACGCCTGGCTCGGTGTCGCGCCGAGATCCGCGGCCGCTTCAAGGAGCGCGTCGTCCATCTTTTCCAGCGCCGCGTAGAGCGGCAGCACCATGAACGGGAAATAAGAATAGACCATACCGATCACGACAGCGACGTTCGTCGCGAGAATCTCGAGCGGCTGCGAAATCAACCCGAGCGAGAGCAGGGATTGATTGAGCAGCCCCTCGCGCGAAAGGATGCCGATCCATGCGTAAACGCGGATCAGGAACGAGGTGAAGAACGGCAGGATCACGAGCAGAAGCAGGATCGGCCGCAATCCGCGCGGCGAACGCGCGATCGCATAAGCGACCGGATAGCCGACAAGAACAAGCAGTGTTGTCGCGACTGCCGCGAGCGTCAGGCTCTGCATATACGAATAGACATAGAGCCAGTCGCCGAGCACGAACGAATAGTTCTCGAAATCGAGCATCGAGAGCTTTTCGCGGAGCGCCGCCCAGCCTTCGCCGAAACGAAAGACGGGCGCATAAGGCGGCTGCGCCACCGCGTCGTCCGAAAGGCTGATCTTAAGCACGATCAGAAACGGCAGCAGAAAAAATGCGGCAAGCCAGAGAAACGGCACCGCCACCGTGAACCGCGAAAACATGCTGCGCCGTTCGATGCTCATCTTCAGCTTTTCAGAAGCACGCCGGCATCCGGCGTCCACGAGAGATTGACGCGGTCGTCCCAGTCGATCGGCGGCTCGATCTGGCGCGAGAGATTCGTTTTCGCGGCCTTCAGCACGAAGCCGTTGTCGAGATGCACGTGATAGATCGAAAGATCTCCCAGATAGGCGATGTCGTAGACGACACCCTGCGCGCAGTTCGCATGCACCTCCGAGAGCGGCTCCTTGGCGATGCGTATCTTCTCGGGCCTGAGCGCGACCGCGACACGGTCGCCGGTCTTCGCGTCGGTGCGCTGCGTGAGCCGAAGTTCGGCGTCCAGCATGTCCGCTTGCAGCGTGGTGTCGGACGTCGTTACGCGCGTCACCGCCGCTTCGATGATATTGACGTCGCCGACGAACTCCGCGACGTAGCGGCTGTTCGGCTGCTCGTAGATTTCTGCGGGCGTCGCCACCTGTATCAGCTTGCCGTGATCCATCACGGCGATGCGGTCGGCGACCGTCATCGCCTCTTCTTGATCGTGGGTCACGATGATGAAAGTGGTGCCGATACGTTGCTGCAAGTCCATGAGTTCGAACTGGGTCTGTTCGCGTAGCTTTTTATCGAGCGCCGCCATCGGCTCGTCGAGGAGCAGCACCTTCGGCCGCTTGGCGAGCGAGCGGGCGAGCGCCACGCGCTGGCGCTCGCCGCCGGAAAGCTGGTGCGGCTTTCGCTTCTCGAAGCCGCGCAGGTTCACGAGCTTCAGCATTTCGTCGACGCGCGCGGCGATCTCGTCCCTCGGCATGCGCTCCTGCTTCAGGCCGAAGGCGATATTGTCCGCGACCGACATGTGCGGGAACAGCGCGTAGGACTGAAACATCATGTTGACTGGGCGGCGATAGGGCGGCACGCCCGAGAGATCGCTGCCCGCAAGCACGACTTTGCCTTCGCTGGCTTCCTCGAAGCCCGCGAGCATGCGCATCAGCGTGGTCTTGCCGCAGCCGGAAGGTCCGAGCAGCGCGAAGAACTCGCGCTCGTAGATTTCGAGCGACAGGCCGTCGATCGCGGTCACGTCGCCATAGCGCTTCACGACGTTCTCGAATCGAATCAGCGGCTCTGCCGCCGGATCGGCCCAGGGCTCGAATTTGCGCCGCACGCTTTGCGGCTTCTGCGTCTTGCTCGCTGCCATTTCCATGATCGCGCCGGTCGAGTGGCTTCGCTTCTGCTTAACGGGGAAACAAGCCGTTCACAACTGAAGCGGCTCTGTCAGCCGTTCCGTACCGACAGCACGGTCAGCGAGCGCCAGCCGCCGGAAGGCGTGCGGAACTCGATGGACTGACTTACGGAAAGACCGATCAGTGCGGCTCCGGCCGGGGTCAGCACGCTCACGGTCGCTGGGTTCTTTCCGGCATCCTCCGGATAGACGAGTTTCACGCGCCGGATCTGGCCGGTGATGTCATCGCGAAACTCGACTTCCGAACCCATCCCCACGAGGCCGGGTAAGGTTTCGAAATCTTCGATGACGTGGGCGCGCTCGACCTCGCGGGCAAGAAATTCCGAGGCCGAAGGGAATTTCTCGCCTGCGATATCCGCAAGCCGCGAAAGACGCTCGACGTCGCGGCGCGAAATCGCGATCGGCGGCAGATCGATATTGAAGTAACGGGCCATTTTGTTTTCGCTTTCCCGCGCTGACACGTTCCTGCCCTGCGAGGATACGGCCTTGCGCGACTGCGGCGAGGCGAACGGCCTCTCCGCGAAAAATTGTTCTGGATTTTAAGGATACGGCTGCAACCCCGGACGGCACGCAGCCATCCGGGTTACGTGCCCGCTTGCAGCTGGCCCGCGCGGAAAATCTTGCGATTGCGCCGTAACAGGATCGTCATGACAGCAAAGGTAGGACCAAAGACCTGAAAGTCAATGCGCGCATGCGCGCAGCCGGTGGGCGCGGATCGATGCACCCGCAAGGCTCAGCCTGCGAAGGCCGCTTTGACGGCTTCGATTTCAGCAGTGGCTGCACCGACGCCTAACTTGGTGCGGCGGAAGAGAACATCGTCCGGCGCCGCAGCCCATTCGTATTTCCGCAGGTAATCGAGTTCCCGGGCGTGAAGATCGCCGGCGAGGCGCGGTCCGAGGTCTTCGAGTTTCTTGGCGTCCCCGAGCATGTTCATGGCCCGGCTGCCGTAGGCGGCTGCAATACGCCGCAGCATTGGGTCCGGCAAATAAGAGTGTCGAAGTTTGATATCGGAAAGCAGCCCCTCGATACCACGCGCATCGAGATCGCCGCCGGGAAGCGGTTCGTTTGCGGTCCACGCCGAACGCATCGCGAAAGAGCGCCCGAGCCTGTTCACGACATCCTCGCTCATCGAACGGAACGCTGTGAGCTTGCCGCCGATCAGCGAGAGCAAGGGTGCGCTGCCATCGCCGCCATCGGAAACAATCTGATACTCCCTCGTCGCGCGCGAAGCAGAACCTTCGCTGCCGATCAGCGGACGGACACCTGCGAAGGTCCAGACCACGCGCGACGGCTCGATCTCCGTCTTGAAGAACTGGCCCGCCAGCCGGCAGAGATATTGAACCTCTTCCGCGCTTGCCGAAGCCTTGCCCGGATCGCCGGAGATCTCCACATCCGTCGTGCCGATCAGCGTGTATTTTTCGCCGAACGGAACCACGAAGACGATGCGGCGATCGTCGCTCTGCAAGACATAAGCGCGGTCATCCGGGTAAAGCCGCGGATAGACGACGTGACTTCCCTTCACGAGCCGCAGCTTCACGGGCTGCACGCCCTCGATCAACGTATCGATCACATTCGCAGCCCAGGGACCCGCGGCATTGACGAGCGCGCGGGCAAACAGCGTTTCGCGGCTCCCGCCTCTCTCGATTTCGAGTTGCCAGCGCTTCTCCACCCGGCGCGCGGAAACGAGCCGCGTGCGCGGGCGGATGTCGGCACCGCGTTCGCGCGCATCGATCGCATTTGCGATCACAAGCCGCGCGTCGTCCGTGATGCAGTCGGAATATTCGAAGCCGATACCGCCTGCCATGCGCAAAGGCGCGCCCGCAGGGTCGCCGGCAAGATCGAGCACGCGCGAACGCGGCAGCACGGAGCTGCCCGCGAGAAAATCGTAAAGGCGGATGCCGATTTTCACCATCCATGCGGGACGCATGGAAGCGACATGCGGAATGACAAAGCGCATCGGTCGCACCAGATGCGGCGCGTTCCTCAAGAGCAGTTCGCGTTCGCGGAGCGACTCGCGCACGAGACTGAAATCGTAGTTTTCGAGATAGCGGATGCCGCCGTGGATCAGCTTCGAGCTGTAGGACGAAGTGCCGGAGGCAAGATCGCCCTGCTCGACGAGCAACACGGAGAGCCCGCGGCCTGCGGCATCGCGCGCGATCCCGCAGCCGTTGATGCCGCCGCCGATGATCGCGACGTCGAATTCCTTCATGCCCGTGCGAATCCATCCTGCGGTTGCAGACTATAGGATCGGCGGCAGCGGTGACGAGAGCGGCGTGCGGCGTTCAGACCCGTTCGATCGCGAGCGCGACACCCTGCCCTACGCCCACGCACATCGTGGCGAGACCGTATTTGCCGCCGGACTCTTCCAGTGCGCGCATCGCCGTACCCGCGATCCGGGCGCCCGACATGCCGAGCGGATGGCCGAGCGCGATCGCGCCGCCATTCGGGTTCACATGCGCCGCGTCGTCGGCGACGCCGAACTGGCGCATGCAGGCGAGCGCCTGGCTCGCGAAGGCTTCGTTCAGTTCGATCACATCGAACTTGTTCGCCGGAATACCGAGACGCGCGGTGAGCTTTTCGACCGCCGGCACCGGGCCGATGCCCATGACGCGCGGCGGAACGCCGGCGGACGCCATGCCGAGAATGCGCGCGCGGGGCTTGAGGCCGTTCGCCTTCGCCGCTTCTGCGGAGGCGATGATGAGCGCGGCCGCGCCGTCGTTCACGCCCGAGGCATTGCCTGCCGTCACCGTGCCCGGATTGCGGAACGGCGTTTTGAGTTTTGCGAGACCTTCGAGCGTGGTGTCGCCGCGCGGATGCTCGTCCTTGTCCACCTTCACCGGGCCTGCTTTCCCGCCCGGAACTTCGACCGGCACGATCTCGCCGTCGAAATAGCCGCGCTGCTGGGCTGCCACAGCGCGCTGCTGCGAACGCAGCGCGAACCTGTCCTGGTCCTCGCGCTTCACCTGATATTCTTCGGCAACGTTCTCGCCGGTCTCGGGCATCGAATCGACGCCGTATTGCGCCTTCATCAACGGATTGATGAAACGCCAACCGATGGTGGTGTCGTAGATTTCGGCGTTGCGCGAAAACGCTTCGGTCGCCTTGCCCATGACGAAGGGCGCACGCGACATCGATTCCGCGCCGCCTGCTATCGCAAGCGCAATTTCGCCGGTCTTGATCGCGCGCGCCGCGGCGGCGACCGCATCGAGACCCGACGCGCAGAGGCGATTGATGGTGTTGCCGGGAACGCTGACCGGCAGGCCCGCGAGCAGAAGACCCATGCGCGCGATGTTGCGGTTGTCTTCGCCGGCCTGATTGGCGCAACCGAAGAACACATCTTCGATCTTGTTCTTATCGAGCGACGGATTGCGCGCGATCAATGCCTTGATCACGTGGGCTGCGAGATCGTCCGGGCGGACCTTCGCAAGCGCGCCGCCAAAGCGGCCGATCGGGGTGCGAACGAAATCGCAGATATAAGCGTCGCGCAGTTCAGCCATCATTCGCTCCTTCAGGCGTTGCCGCCGTGGGCGGCTTTGGTGCGCGCATGCAGTTCGCGCAGAACTTTCAGTTCGGTTTCGTTCGGCGGCGGTGTTTCGCCCGCATTCGGGGCGAACTTGATCTGCCAGCCGGTCGCGGCAACCACCTGCTCCTTGGTGACACCGGGGTGCAGCGAGACGACCGTGAGTTCCTTGGTCTTGTCGTCCGGCTCCATCACGCAAAGATCGGTGATGACCTTGGTCGGGCCTTTGGTGGTGACACCGAGTTTTTTCCGGCTGTCGCCGCCATCGCCGTGGCCGAGCGAAGTGAAGAAGTCGATCTTCTCGACGAAAGCGCG
>CAZFPR010000085.1:0-1572 GCA_964521045.1 uncultured Hyphomicrobiales bacterium | reverse complement strand
TCGTAAGGGCCGACCACGGTGGTGTTGAGATTGGCATAACGGTCGATCTGCGCACCACCGAGAAACCCGGTCGTGATGCGTCCGCCCTGCAACCAGTAGCGGAACATTTCCGGCACCGAGACGGTCGTCAGCGCGGTTTCGCAAAGCTCGCCGTCGCCGATCGAAAGCGGCAGCACGTTCGGCCGCGTTTCCAGCGTGCCCGACTCGTAAATCAATACGATGTCCGGCGCGTGCGTCTGGCGCGCGAGATTGCAGGCAGCCGAAGGCGCGCCGATGCCGACGAAGCAGACGTCGTCGTTGGTGAGCGCGCGGGCCGCGGCAACGGTCATCATTTCGTTCGGGGTGAAGCTCTGGCTCATGGTCAGGCCGCCTTCTTCGCGTGCGCCGCGAACACTTCGGGGCCTTTTTTCAGAACGTTCTCGTCCATCCACGCAGTGAAAGTGTCGCGCTCGCGCGCGATCTCGTCCCACGCTTTATAGAAGGCGTTGTCGCGCTTGTAATAGCCGTGGGTGTAGGAAGGATGCGCGCCGCCCGGCACCTGCACCACCGCTTTCACGGTCCAGCTCGGCAGCACGACAGAGTTCGGCGACGGCGGATCGAGTTCGTCCACGATCTCCTCGACCGTGACGACCGAACGCTTGGCAGCAAGCACCGCTTCCTTCTGCACGCCAACGATCCCTTCGAGCAACACGTTGCCTTTCCTGTCCGCTTTTTGCGCGTGGATGATCGCGACATCAAGCTTCACTGCGGGCACTGTCGCAAGCTTCTCGCCGGTATAGGGGCAAATAACTTCTTTGATGCTCGGATTTACGCGCGGGAGTTCCGCTCCGCGGTAGCCGCGAAATACTGCGAATGGCAGCCCTGCCGCCGCAGCATCGTAAGCGTTCGCCATCGCGGCGTGCGAATGCTCGACGATCTCGATCCTGTTCGGCCAGCCGTTCTGGTAGGCGTCGCGGAAACGGTGCAGCGAACCGACGCCCGGATTTCCGCCCCACGAAAACGTCATGCGCTCGGCGCAACCCATGCCGATCAGCTGGTCGTAAATCAGGTCCGGCGTCATGCGGATCAGCGAGAGCCGCTTGCGTTTCTGGCGGATGATTTCATGCCCCGCCGCAAAGGGAATGAGATGCGTGAAGCCTTCCATGGCGACCGCGTCGCCATCCTTCACGTTCGCTTCGATCGCCTGCGCGAGCGAGAGAAATTCAGCCATTGAAAGTTTCCACCGATTGCCTGCGGAGCACGACCGCTCCGGCATTGATTTTTTTAGGGCCGGCGAACCTATGGCCGGGGTGAATCAGCGTCAAGAAAGCGGAAGAATCCCACCCGGAAGGTATCTATACACATGGGACCTCCACGATATTAATTGGGTAAAAGTACCAACAGGTATTTATTTAATTAAATTCAGTACAAATGAAGGCACTACTGTTTCAAAAGTTTTTGTTTATTGATAATTATCAACTTATCCTGTAATTATCTTTTTCTGCAATGCTTTTTTCTTTAAATCTTTTTCTATAAAAATTAGTTCCTTAGTAAAAGGATTAATTCCAGTATAATACATTAGTGTTGAATAGG
>CAZFPR010000084.1:5088-11948 GCA_964521045.1 uncultured Hyphomicrobiales bacterium | reverse complement strand
CGCGGAATTTCAGATCGCCGAGTTTCGCCTCGCCTTCGCGGCGGTCGCGGGTGACGCCCGGCGTGTCGTCGACCAGCGCCAGGCGCTGGCCCACGAGCCGGTTGAACAGCGTCGATTTGCCGACATTGGGCCGGCCTACGATGGCGACGGAAGGAAGCATGGCAGGGGCTTAGCCGCGTTCCATGGCGTTGGCCAGCGTAAAGCGCCGCAATCAGCCGCGCTGCCCGGCCCGCAAGCGCTGCGTCAGCGGCGCTGCCCTGCCCAAGGATCTTCCGACGAGCCTTGCGAGGGCCCGGGCGCGGGCGGCGTGTTCGTGCTCTGCGCGTCGGGATTCTGGTCCGGCATTTCCTGCGGGGCGACGTTGATGTTCGAGTTCGACGGCTGCGTCGGCGGCGCGTTGTACTGCACGCCGGGAACGCCTTCCGGAAACACCGCGCGGCGGTCGCCGGTAAGCGGCCTCTTCTTCGCCTGATCGTCGAACGGATTCAGGTTTTCCATCGTCTCGCAGGCGGAGAGCGCGAGCGAGAGCGGTGCTAGCAGAAGCGCGACACGCAGAAACGGATGCAGGCGCAGACGCGGCATCGGGTTTACTTCTTCTCCGGGGCGGCAGGCGCGTTGCTGAACAGCGCCGACTGGAGCCGCTGCGCGCGGTTGCGCATGCCCGGCGGCGTTTCCGGATCGAAGGCAAGTTCGAGCAGAAGCTTCTGCGCGCTGGCCTGTTCGCCGGCGCGGATATGCGCGAGCGCGAGCAATTCCTTTGCGGAGTGCTTGAAGGCGGAGGTGTCCGCGAGCGCGGGTGCGAGGCGCTTCTGCATCTCGGCGGCGTCTGCGGTGTCGACCACCAGCGAAGCGCCGCGGATGCTCGCGACTTCGCGCATCAGCTGCTCGACCGAAGAGTCGTTCGCGATCGCGTCGAAAGCGGCGGCTCCCGCTTTGGCGTCCTTCTTGCCGAGTTCGGCGGCTTCGGAGAAGCGCGCAAGCAGCCTGTAGGCGCCGGGCGCATCGGCGGCGAGCGCCTTGAAGGCGGCAATCGCTTCATCCGTCTTGCCCGCTTCGGCGGCGAGCTTCTGTGCGCTCGCATAGCGCTCGCTCGCGGCCTCGGCCTGCTTCTGCGAATAGTATTCATATCCGCGCCAGCCGGCGGTACCGGCGACGATCAGGAAAATCGCGAAGACGATCAGCCCGCGGTATTTCTTCCAGATATTGGCGAGCCGTTCCCGGCGCAGTTCTTCGTCTACTTCGCGGATGATGTCCGACATCTCAAATCCTTAAGGGCCGCGCGGGCGCGCAGCCCTCCGTATGCCCGGTAATTCGTTAAAGCGGGCGTAAAATAGAGATGTGGGCGTATCGTGGCAACCGGCTTTGCCCCTGATTTATCTCGGAAAATCAAGCAGTTAATAAGCCAGCGTCAATGTATGAAGGTGTAGCGGACGCGGCGCGAGACCGAAACGTAGGTGATCCATATCAGGGCATAAAGGACCATCCGCCCGGCATCGCGGTAATCGGAGCTTGAAGGGGCCGCATTGAAGACAGTTGCACTGATCACAAGCACCGCAATTTGCGAGATGAAGTTCGCGAGCACCACGACGATGAACCACTTTGGAAAGTTCCGGCGCCGGGTGAAGAACAGATAGATGACATAGAGCCAGGCCACGACGACGGCTACGTCCAGCAGAAGCAGCGTGTAGAGATAAGCTGCGATGGGTCCCGACAGACTCGCGTGGACCCGGCTAACTTCGCTGATGCCCTTGCCGAGATTGACGAACTGCAAGACGCCGCTCAAAGCGAGCCCAAGGCCGAGTAGAATCAGCCAGCCGCCGATTCCCTTCTCCGAAGACTCGCGAAGTTTGGCCTCTTTGTCTTCGGGCGTATTCGCCTTGTCTGCCGGCATGCTCATGTGCGCGGGCTCTCTTCTACGGTTGAGGAAAACCGCGAAAGCCGCGGCGAAAGCGGGCCTTAGTTACTTCACATCCTGCTTCGGCTTGTTCTTGAGCGCGTAAACATGCTCCGCCGCCGGGAACGAGCGGTCGCGGACCTCGTTCGCATAGGCCGACACCGCCTCCTCGATCATGCGGCCCATGTCGGCATACTGCTTCACGAATTTCGGCACGCGCGGCGACAGGCCCAGCAAATCCTCGAGCACGAGGATCTGACCGTCGCAGGCCGAAGAAGCGCCGATGCCGATGGTCGGCACCGGGACTTCCTTCGTGATCTTCACAGCCAAAGGCTCGGCCATGGCTTCGAGCACGATCGAGAACGCGCCCGCGTCGGCAATCGACTTCGCGTCGTCGAGGATCGGGCCCCACTCGCTCTCCTCGCGCCCGCGCGCGCGGAACGAGCCGAGCGTATTGATCGACTGCGGGGTCAGTCCGACATGGCCCATCACCGGCACGCCGCGTTCGGTGAGGAAGCGCACGTGCTCGGCCATCTTCACGCCGCCCTCCATCTTCACAGCACCACAGCCGGTCTCTTTCAGAACGCGGGCGGCGGTGTGGAAGGCCTGCTCGGGGCTCGCTTCATAGGTACCGAAAGGCAGATCGACCACCACGAGCGCTTTCTTCGAGCCGCGCATCACCGCGTGGCCCTGCAAAATCATCATGTCGAGCGTCACGGGCACGGTGGTCTCGAAGCCGTGCATCACCATGCCGAGGCTGTCGCCCACGAGCAGCAGATCGACATGCGCGTCCAGCCAGCGCGCGGTGTGCGCGTGGTAGGAGGTCAGCGACACGATCGGCTCGCGGCCCTTGCGGGCGCGGATGTCGGGCGCGGTGTTGCGGCGGATGTCGGCGGTGTTCTGGATCGACATGGTCGTCTCCACCAATCGTTACGCGGAATAACTTCTTCCCGCGCGGCCAGCAGATAGGAAGCGGCTCTTTACAACGGAAGGGGCCGGGATGCGAATCTTAGCGGGCCGTCATTCCGGGCGAGCGAAGCGAGACCCGGAATCCTGTAACCACAAGCGCCTGTGGTTACTGGATGCCCGCTTTCGCGGGCATGACGCCTTTCGTACCTAAGCCGCCTTCTTCACGTCCTTGATGTCCGAGAACACGATCCCCGGCGCGCGTTCGCGCGTGTAGTCGAGGTCGAAGTTCGACTTCGCCATGAACACCGGATCGCCGTCGAGATCGCTCGCCATCGAGAAGTTCTTCGCGGTGATGAAGGCGTCTAACTTGGTGCGATCCTCCGCCGAGACCCAGCGCGCGAGATCGAATTCGCTCTGCTCCAGCGAAATCTGGAGCCCGTATTCGGCATCCAGCCGCGCCTTCAAAACGTCGAGCTGTAGCGGGCCGACGACGCCGACGAGCGCGGGTGCGCCATCCATCGGCTGGAACACCTGCACCACGCCCTCTTCCGCCAGCTGCTGGAGCGCTTCCTTCAGCTTCTTCGCCTTCATCGGGTCGGAGAGCTTCACGCGGCGGATGATTTCCGGCGCGAAGCTCGGCACGCCGACGAAATTGATCGCCTCGCCTTCGGTGAGCGTGTCGCCGATCCGGAGCACGCCGTGGTTCGGGATGCCGACCACGTCGCCCGCGTAAGCTTCTTCCGCGAGCGCGCGGTCTTTGGCGAAGAAGAATTGCGGCGCGTTCAGCGCCATCTGCTTCTCCGTGCGCGAGACCTTCACCTTCATGCCGCGCGTAAGCTTGCCGGAACAGAGCCGCGCGAATGCGATGCGGTCGCGGTGGTTCGGGTCCATGTTCGCCTGGATCTTGAAGACGAACGCGGTGAGCTTCGGCTCGGCGGCCTCCACGGTGCGCTTGTCGGCGGCCTGCGCGCGCGGGCGCGGCGCGTAATCGCCGAGCGCTTCCAAGAGATCGCGCACGCCGAAATTTTTCAGCGCCGAGCCGAAGAAGACGGGTGTCAGATGCCCCTCGCGGAACGGCGCCAGTTCGAATTTCTTGGTGCCTTCCTTCGCCAGCATCAGTTCTTCTTCGAGCGCGGCCGCATCGAGATTGGGCGAGAGTGCAGCCATCTGCGCCGCATCCATCTGCTCGCGCGGCGCGTTGGCATCGGCTTCCAGACGCCGCACGCCGCCCGAGCCGAGTTCGACCGTGCCGACGAAATCGCGGCCCCTGCCGATCGGCCAGGTCACGGGCGCGGTATCGAGCGCGAGCGTCTTCTCGATCTCATCCAGAATTTCGAACGGGTCGCGGCTTTCGCGGTCCATTTTATTGATGAAGGTGACGATGGGAATGTCGCGCAGGCGGCAGACCTCGAAAAGTTTTCGCGTGCGCGCCTCGATGCCCTTCGCGGCGTCGATCACCATGACGGCCGAGTCAACCGCCGTCAGCGTGCGGTAGGTGTCTTCGGAGAAGTCCTCGTGGCCCGGCGTGTCGAGCAGGTTGAAGACGAGCCCACCGAACTCGAAGGTCATCACCGAAGTCACTACCGAGATGCCGCGCTCGCGCTCGATCGCCATCCAGTCCGAGCGCGTATTGATGCGGTTCTTCTTCGCCTTCACCTCGCCCGCGAGATTGATCGCGCCGCCGAACAGGAGAAGCTTTTCGGTGAGCGTGGTCTTGCCCGCGTCCGGGTGCGAGATGATCGCGAACGTGCGCCTGCGCGCGACTTCGCGCTCGATCCGCGTCTCGTTGGTGCGGGAATGGGCGAGAGAGGTGTCGGACATGGCTCTATTTCAGGCGCGGAGTGCATCCACGATCCGGGCGGTTGGGTCAAGCCCGGAAGGCGGCTAGGATTCCGAATCGATGCGGTTTCTGGCTTTCTCCGACGTCCATAACAACCTCGCCTGCGTGCGCAAGATGCGCGCGAGGGAGGAAAATACGTTCGACGCCGTCCTGTTCGGCGGCGATATCGGCCGGAAAATCCCGGAGCAGTTCTTCGCGATTCTGGCGACGTTCGAATGCCCCGTGTTCTACGTCTACGGGAACTGGGACATCGACCTTTCGCCGGATACGAAATACCACCCCAGCGCGCAGATCCTGCACCGCAGTTCCGTGACGCTGAACGGCATCACCTTTGCGGGTTTCAGCGACAAGCCGGATGGACCCGCAAGACGGCACTTCGCAGGCGCGCTTAAGAAAGCGGGAGCGGATTTCTCCCGCACGATTCTCCTGTGCCACTACGAGCTGCGCAGCATCGAGAAGGACTTCCCCGGGCTCGCGCTGCACCTCTACGGACATACGCACGTCATGGAGCAGTTCGAGCAGAAGGGCACGAAATACGCGAACCTCGGCGTGCTCGACCGGCAGATTTCCGCGCGCCCGAAGGACAAGCCGGTCTGGGTCAAGGAAGACTGCCGCAACTACATCGCTGGCAACTATGCAATCGTCGAAGCGGGCGAGAAAGGCTTCGACATACGCTACGTCGAAGTGGCCGGCGGCTCGGAGGATTGGGTCCCGGTCGAACGCAGCTATCGCGGCATCGAGTGGATCCCCGAAGAAAAGCAGTGGAGCGATCCCGCCGATCCGCGCCTGCCCCGCTTCGAGGTGGCGTAAGCGCTTGGCGCAGCCGCGCGCCGCGCTATGATCCCCGCGGGGAAGACAAGAAGAACAGAAGATGCCGGAGCGGAAGGGACTGCGGATCGGATTCGACGTCGGCGGCACGAAGATCGCGATCTGCGTGCTGGACGCCTCCGGCAACTACGTCTTCAAGACGGAGAACCCGACGCCGCGCGACGACTACGAGGGTTTTCTCGAGACTGCCGCTTCGCTGCTCAAGGCTGCCCGCGAAGCCGTGCCGGAGGCGGCGCACGCCTCCATCGGCCTCGGCATTCCTGGCGAGATCGACGTCGTTTCCAACACCGTGAAGAACGCGAACAGCACCTGCCTGATCGGCCACGATCTGGAACAGGATCTGATGCGCGTGTTCGGACAAAAGGTGCGTATCGCGAACGATGCGCAATGCCTGATTTCCTCCGAGGTGCATGACGGTGCCGCGCAAGGCGCGACCGTCGCCTTCGGCGTGATCCTCGGCACCGGCGTCGGCGGCGGGGTCGCGATCAACGGCGAGGCGTGGCGCGGCAACAATCGTCTTGCGGGCGAATGGGGCCACAACGCTTTCCCCGACCGCGATGGCACGCACACCGCCACCGCGGGCGAGAACGCGCAGCTTCACGAGATCGAAAAGATGGTCGCGGACGGCGATCCCGTCGCGCGCGAAGTGCTCACGCAGTACATCGACAATCTCGGCAAGGCGCTCGCGACCGTGGTCGGCGTGCTGGACCCGGAAGTGATCGTGCTCGGCGGCGGCGTGTCGAGCATTCACGCGATCTACCGCGAACTCCCCGACCGCGTCGCGGCGCACATGTTCCACTCTTCGCCTACACCGCCGCGCTTCGCGACGAGCATCGTGAAAAGCAAATGGGGGCCGGACTCGGGCGTGCGGGGTGCTGCGCGCCTCTGGCCGCTGCCGCGCTAGCAGCGGACCCCCGTTACGATCCGAGAAATATCAGGCGGACTTCAGGCGCGGCGTAGGCTCCGTCACCTTCTCGATGATGCTGGATTTCGCGATCGCGCTTTCCAGCGCCGAGACACAAGCCGGATCGAGCGCGGTGCCGGCATCACCCCTGATGATCGAGAGTGCCTGCGACACCGGCATCGCCTTTCGATAAGGCCGGTCGGCCGTCAGCGCATCGAATACGTCGGCGGTGGAAACCACTCTCGTCTCCTGATCGATACCGTCTCCGGCAAGGCCGCGCGGATATCCCTTGCCGTCGAGCCGCTCGTGATGCGCGCCGCCGATGACCGCAAGATCGGCGAAAGCATCGATCCGGGAAAGGATCGCTTCCGAAAGTTCGGCGTGCCGTTTCATGATCCGCCATTCGGCGTCGTTCAGCTTGCCCGGCTTGTCGAGAACGGAATTGCTGACGCCGAGCTTGCCGATGTCGTGCAGGAGTGCCGCGC
>CAZFPR010000084.1:3202-5078 GCA_964521045.1 uncultured Hyphomicrobiales bacterium | reverse complement strand
GGGTCATTGCCTCAAAAGCGTCCAGAAATCCGAAGAATCTGATGGTGTCGGAAAGAACACCGATGCCCCTGGGGTAACCCCTTTTATTGACCCGTTCATGATGGTCCCGCGCTATGTGTGCCGCGCTTTCGCAAATGTCATCTGATGATCCGAGCAATTCTCTGCCGATGTCGGTATGTTTTTTGACGGTGTCGAATTCACTTTGCGAGAGCGACCTGTTTTTAAGCAGGAGCGACTGGTCTATGCCCTGCATGCCGATGTCGTGCAGGAGTGCCGCGCGCCGGATGTGCCGCCGCCGCTCCGCATCCCATCCCAGTTCCTCGGCGATCAGGTCGGCGAATAGCGCGACCCGCTCGCTGTGGCCGGCGGTATAAGGACTCTTCGCGTCGATGACCTGCGCAAACGCATAAGCGACGTCGTCGAGATAGGCCTCGTCCGCGTGCGCGGCACTCATGCCCGGCTCCATGTTCAGAACGGTCTGTTCGAGTTCGTCGCTCGAAAGCACACGCCAGAAATTCTGGTCATCGGCGAACGCAAGAAACGCCTCGGCAACCGCAGGATCGAACCAGCGTCCCTTTCGCGCGGCGACTTCGGCGAGTGCGGCCTCCTTGCCCGACGCGGTCGCAAAGACATCCGCGACCTGCGCCAGCAGCGCAATTCTGGACAAGAGCGAAATGTCCGATGCTTTCTTTGCCGCAGGCCTGCCCGAGCCGTCCCAGTGCTCGTCGAGATCCAGAATGCCGTTGCAGACATTCTGCGAGAAGCGCAGCTGTCTCGCGATCTCGGCGCCGCGCTGACAGCGCGTTTCGATCAGTTCGGTCACGATAGGGCCGCCGTTCTTCAGAATGTTCACGGTGGCGCGGAACCGCGCGGCAAGATCGCTGCCCGCGCCGACCTTGGCGAAGACAAAGCGGAGAACCTCGGGAAGCTTCCCGTCGAGCAGCTTGAAGTCGCGCTTGAAGGAGAGGTCGTCTGCCAGATAGAGCGCGCAGATGCGCGCGGCGTTGCTGCTGCAACCGAGGTCCTTCAGCAGCAGCGTGTAATAGAGATCGTGCAGCACTTCGTCCGGGAGATTGAGCTTCCGCCCGACATTGATGCCGATCCAGCAGCAGCGGACGCAATGGCCTTCCGGCTGCCCTTCCGTCAGGTCCAGCGCACGGCTGAGCGCACCCAGTAATTCCGCTTTGCGGACGGTTTTTGCCATCGTTTCCCCCGGCGCAATCCGGCGACCATGGAGGAACGTTGCTTCGATCCGGTTAATTCGATCCGGTGAATGTGCCCGGTAGACCGGACCTTGCGTCCGCGCAAACCGCCGGCCGGGCGTTTCTCAAACGGCCTTGCCGTATTCCTCCGGTTTGAAGCCCACGAGCAGCTTGCCGCCCGGCAGTTCCAGCACCGGCCGCTTGATCATCGAAGGCTGCGAGAGCATCAGCGCGATGGCCTTCTTTTCGGTGATGCCTTCCTTCTCTTTCTCGGAAAGTTTGCGGAAGGTCGTGCCCGCGCGATTGAGCAGCGTCTCCCATCCCGCCTTCTTCGCCCAGCCTTCGAGTTTCGCCTTCTCGATGCCGCTCGCCTTATAGTCGTGAAACGAATAGGCGATGCCCTTCCTGTCGAGCCAGGCGCGCGCCTTCTTCATGGTGTCGCAGTTTTTGATGCCGTAGATCGTGATTGCCATTTTCGCTTCATAGCCCGACTATGAAGGTTGGAAAAGCAGCACAGCAAAACGTGGACATGCAGATGTCGCTATCGGATTTGGCCAATCTTTCGCAGATCGTCGGCGCCCTCGCGGTTGTCGGCTCCCTCATCTTCGTGGGTCTTGAGATCAGGCAGAACACGATAACCTCCAGAGCGGCGACATTGCAGTCCAATGCCGCGT
>CAZFPR010000084.1:0-3192 GCA_964521045.1 uncultured Hyphomicrobiales bacterium | reverse complement strand
CATTTCTTCGCCATGATCGGAGACCCGAAATATGGAAAGAGTTACGCGACGGGAGCGGCAGGAAAGGACGAACTGACCGGAGAGGAGTTTGGGCAGTTCTTCTTCATGTGCCGTGCAATTTTCATGGGATGCGAAAATCAGCACTATCAGTTTTGTCAGGGATTGATCGATCAGGACGCCTATCGCGGTTATGAGGCGACGATCCGGGAGCAGATTGCCGCTCTTCCCGGCGTGCGGGCTCTGTGGTCTGTGGTCAGACACACCTATGGCCACGACTTCCAGCAGTTCTTCGACAAGCAGATCGAAAGCGTATCGATGCATCCGGCATATTCAATGCAGGAGAAATGGCGAAACGCGCTTGTCTCGCAGCGGACGGCGGATAACAGCTAATACCGTGCGTCTGGATTGAGGCAATCGATATAGCGTCCGTGATTAGCGGGACGAGACTATGTTTGCACTGGGGGAATGCATGGAAATCAAAAGAAACGGCACGCGCCAGGTCAACAAAGGCCCCGCCGATTACTTCTTTGGCGATGTGAAGGCGGAACCGCTCGTCGCAGCACCCGAACCCGCGCGCGTGCGCGCGGCGCTTGTGAGCTTCGAGCCCGGCGCGCGCACCGCATGGCACACGCATCCGCTCGGCCAGACGCTGATCGTGACTTCCGGTCTCGGCTGGACGCAGACCGAAGGCGGGCCGGTCGAGGAAATCAAGCCGGGCGACGTGATCTGGTTCGCGCCCGGGGAGCGGCACTGGCACGGTGCGACCGCGGCGAGCGCGATGACCCATATCGCAATCCAGGAAGCGCTCGATGGCGAGACCGCACACTGGCTCGAGCATGTGAGCGCGGAGCAATATAAGAAGTGACCGCTTGCCGCGCGGCAGGCTTCCGGAAATTCTCATGACAGGCAAGATCGCAATTCTCGGCGCGAACGGCGTTTACGCGCGGCACCTGATCCCGCGGCTTCTTGCCGAAGGGCATGAAGTCCGCGCGGTCGTGCGGCGGCCGGAAGCGGCGGCATTTGCCCGAGCGTGCGGTGCCGCCGTCGCAACCGCCGACATTTTCGATACGGCTTCGATGCGCGAGGCTTTCGCGGGCTGCGATCTGGCGATCAACCTTGCAACCACGCTCCCCGGCCCGAGCGGGCGCGGGGATTTTGCCGCGAACGACAGGCTGCGCGTGGAAGGTGTGCCGAATTTCGTCGAAGCGTGCCGCAAAGCCGGTGTCGCGAAAATCATCCAGCAGAGCATCGGCTGGGTCGCCGCATCCGGCAGCGATGCATGGACCGACGAGGATCATGTCTATCGCCCGGAAGGCGAAAGCATCTCGAACAGCGCGATCCGCGCGGCGCTTGCGATGGAAGACACGATCGAGCAGAGCGGCCTCGACTGGGCGATCCTGCGCGGCGGACTGTTCTATGGACCCGGCACCGGCTTCGACGAAGGCTGGTTTGCGCGCGCTTCCGCAGGCAAGCTGCGCCTGCCCGGCGACGGCCTCGAATACGTCTCGCTCGTACACATCGCCGACATGGCGGCGGCAAGCGTGCTCGCCATTCGGAAATTCACGCCGCGCACGACACTCACGATCTGCGACTTTGAGCCCGTGCAATGGCGCGATCTGTTCGGCTTTATCTGCGAGAGCATCGGCGCTGCCGCGCCGCAAGCCGGCGGGCCTCCGGGATTTCCGTCATTCCGGCTGAAGAACGTACGCGCCGTCGAAACGCTCGGCTGGCAGCCGCGTTACAAAAGCTATCGCGAGGGGCTGGCGCGCTAGGCTTTCTTCGTGCGTTTCGCGACGATGATTGCGAAAATAATCGCGCAGACGACCGCGCAGAGCGGACCCAGAAGAAAGATCGCCGCCATCGCACCCCCACCGTCGCGGTCGAACATGCCGAAGTAATTCGTGGCAAGGATGTACCAGATGATCGGTATCGCCTCGCCGACGACGAGGCCTGCGATGACGGCGAGGAGGATTTTTAGCGAGCGGGGCATGGACTAATCAATTTCGTTTAGTAGCCGTAGCTATCTTCATGTTGGCAGACCCTACAATAAACATTGCCCCATGTACCTGCCAAAAAATCGGAAGCCTCGCCATCAGTCATTTCGCAGATACTTTCGTCAATCATCTCTAATGAGTAAGCTGAATGGCAGTATCGACAAATAGTGGGCATATGTTCGCCTGGCCCTATGGAGTAGCTGTCAGAACCAACTGCTCCAGAGTATCGCGGATTCGGAATTACCAAATCCCCCGCAACCCACATCTTCCAAAGGCGATAAGTTTGCGAAACGTCCGAATTGCAAGCAACCTTCAATGCAGCCAAATCCAAATCTGACATAGCACGGCCGGACTTATGTTTTCGCTCTTTGAGATTGGCTTGAGTGAGCGCATCTAGGCTAACGCGATAGCCACACTCCCTGTAAATTAATTCACACAAATCAATGTGCTTGCCGTTTGCGGGAAAGTTACCTCGCAATCCATAGTGCTTGCGAAGGACCAGTTCATCAAAGCACGTCCCATTAAAACTAATGACTTCATCAGCCGTGTTAAGAGTGCCTATGAGCTTCCTATAATCTGAAGGCTCATAGAACAGATACTCTGTGCCATCAAAAACACAGGCGACACGCATTCTTGGCGCTAGTTTGAGACGGGTTTTATTGTCAACAGCAGTACCAAACTCGCGCGAGAAAACTTCGGTTTCTATATCAAAGAAGACTCGCCGTACCTTTCGTTGGCGAATAGCTTTCTTGCTTTTCGTCCTCACTCCCACTCAATCGTTCCCGGCGGTTTGCTCGTCACGTCATAGACGACGCGGTTGACGCCCTTCACCTCGTTGATGATGCGGGTTGCGACCTGCCCGAGGAATTTCATGTCGAAGGGATAGAAGTCCGCGGTCATGCCGTCGACCGAAGTCACCGCCCGCAAACCCAGCACATGATCGTAGGTGCGGCCGTCGCCCATGACGCCGACGGTCTTCACCGGAAGAATGACTGCAAAGGCCTGCCAGATTTCGTCATAGAGACCCGCCTTGCGGATCTCGTCGAGATAGATCGCGTCGGCGAGGCGCAAAATATCCATCGCCTCTTTCGTGACCGCGCCCGGACAGCGGATCGCAAGCCCCGGCCCCGGAAACGGATGCCGGCCGACGAACACATCCGGCAGCCCTAGCTCTTTTCCGAGCTTCCGCACCTCGTCC
>CAZFPR010000083.1:0-12008 GCA_964521045.1 uncultured Hyphomicrobiales bacterium | reverse complement strand
AAGCCCGCAAGTTCGGCAAGGCGATCTGGGACATCACCGGCAAGAAGGACGTCGATATCGTCTTCGAGCATCCGGGTGAATCGACATTCCCGGTCTCCTGCCTCGTCGTGAAGCGCGGCGGCATGGTCGTGTTCTGCGCAGGCACCACGGGCTTCAACATCACTTTCGATGCGCGTTACGTCTGGATGCGCCAGAAGCGCGTGCAGGGCTCGCACTTCGCGCACCTGAAGCAGGCGGCCGCCGCGAACCAGTTCGTGCTCGACCGCCGCGTCGATCCCTGCATGAGCGAAGTGCTGAGCTGGAAGGAAATCCCGGCCGCGCACACCAAGATGTGGAAGAACCAGCACAAGCCCGGCAACATGGCGGTGCTCGTCAACGCCCAGCGCCCCGGCATGCGGACCTTCGACGACGTGATCGATGCATCGGGAACAAAAGTCTAAGGGCGCGAAGCCCTAGTTCTTCTTCCTGCGCTTCGTCTTCCTCGGAACCTTGTTGATCGCGGGTGCGTAGCGCGCATCCTTGATCGCCGCGTTCAATTCGCCGCCATAGATGAAGATCGACGCGGTCGTGTAGAGAAACACGACCGCGATCATGAAGGACGCCAGCCCCGCATAGGTCGTGACGTAATTGTAGGAGAAGCGGCCGAGATAATAGCCGAACGCCGCACCCGCGATCAGCCATAACACCAGCGTCACGATGATGCCGGGCGCCACTTCGCTGAGCGTGCGTTTGCCCGCGGGCAGCCACATGTGAACGACGATCAGCGCCACCACCAGCACGGATGAAGCCGTCGCGTAGCGCACGAAAGCCGCGACACCGCGAAACGGCTCCAGCGCCGGCACGAATACGACCGCCGTCTGCCACAAGAGCGGCCACAGCACGACGAGAAACGAAAGCGCGAGCAGCCCCGCGGCACCGATCAGCACATACCCGATGGATTCCAGCCGCAGCCACCAGAAGTAGCGCTGCTCGCCGACGTCATAGGCGCGGTTCAGTCCGATCCGCAGGCTCTCGATGCCGCTCGAAGAGAAGTAGACCGCAAGCACGATGCCGAATGTGAGCGCATCGGTGCGGACGTTCGTGAGCACGTCGCGGATCTCTTCCGCGATCGGGCCCGCGACTTCCTTGGGCCAGGTTTCCAGAAGAATCTGCGCGGTATTGTCGGCGAGTTCCTTCGAGCCGAAGAACGCCGCGAGCGCCGTCACGAAAATCATGAAGGGGAACAGCGCCATCAGGCCCGAGAGCGCGATGTGACTCGCAATCGCCCAGCCGTCGTCGTCGTTGAAGCGCCAGAAGGCGTCGATGGCGATGCGAAGAGGTCTCGGCACAGGGAAACCCTAAGGGAAGCCCTTCAAATCGCGATTCCGGGGGAGAATTGCAAGCCGCCGGATGTGCCGCGATCAGGCGGCGCGAACCGCGCCCAGGAAATCCCGTATCGCGATTTCGAGCTTCTCCGCTTCGCCGCCGAGCGCAACCGCGAGGCCCGCGACTTCGCCTGCCGTGGACGTGGCACCCGCCGCCGCCGTCTGCACCGACTTCATCGCGCCTGCGCCTGCATCGGCGTCGTTCGAGGCGCGCGAGACGTTTTCCGCAATCGATACGACCGCCGCGTTCTGTTCCTCGATCGCGGACGCGATCGAAGCCGCAATCGCCGACATTTCCTCGATCACGGTCGAAACGGTGTCGATGGCCGTCGCGGCGTCGCCGGAGGCTTCCTGAATCGATCCGATCTGGTGCGCGATATCTTCGGTCGCCCGCGCGGTCTGCGAAGCGAGCGACTTCACTTCCTGTGCGACCACCGCGAAACCCTTGCCGGCGTCACCAGCTCGCGCCGCTTCGATGGTTGCATTCAGCGCCAAGAGGTTGGTCTGCGCCGCGATCGACTGAATGAGCCCGACCACCTCGCCGATGCGCGAAGCGGCATCGCCCAGATTCCGCATGATCGCCACCGAACGCTTCGCTTCCGCGACGGCGCGGTTCGCGACATCGGTCGATGTCGCCGTCTGATGGGCGACCTCGGAAACCGAAACCGAAAGCTGTTCGGTCGCGACCGCCGCCTGCGCGACGTTCGAGGAAGCGGCACCGGCAGCCTGCGCGGCGCGCCCTGCCTCGGCATCGACATTGCCTGCGGTCGCGCCGAGTTTGTCGGCAGCACCCGTAAGCTTCTGGGAAGCGCTGCGAACCGCGCTCAGGCCGGAGTTGGTGCTGTCGCCGAACGTGCGGATGAGTTCGTCCACCACATGCACGCGCTTCTCGCGCTGGTTTGAGGCATCGGCCTGTTCGCCTTCTAGGCGTCTGCGCTCGCTGACGTTGTCGCGGAATACGACCACCGTGCGCGCCATTTCGCCGATTTCGTCCTGCGCCTTGACCGCCGGAATGTCGGCGACGATCTCGCCCGAGGCGAGGCGGCGCATGACATCGGAAAGACCCGCGAGCGGCCGGGTGATGCTCAGACCGATCAGCCAGTTCAGCGCCAGACTGAGCAGGGCTACCGCGATGCCGACACTGATGATGATGTTGCGCGTCTGCCCCTGCGAGGCATCGAGCCCATAGACCGCCGCCGCCTGCTGCTGCTTCGCATGCATGATGATGTTGTCGGTCATCGCCTGCATATCGACCGTCGCGTTCTGAATGACGGTCGACTGCGTCGAGACCACGCGCGTCTGCGAAATCCAGTCGCTGAATTCGTCGCGGTATTTTTCGAGCGCGTCTTTAATGCCGTCCTTGAAGTTGGCGGGCAGCGAGGACTTCTCAAGCGCGCCCGTGAAGTTCGCAAGCTCGGCGTAGATCTTGTAGGTCGCGCTCAGGTCGTTCGAGATCATGAATTCCATCTCGTAGCGCCGGACCTGCGCGAACGAGGCAATGAGACGCAACGCATCGATCTCGGCCATCTTGGCCATTTCGTTCGTCACGAGCATCTCGACCTTGCCGGCGGCTTCCGCGAACCGTCCGCGCCCGCCTTCGGTTTCGGTAAAACCGAGCTTGGTCTTGCCTTCAGTAAGAAACTCGAAGTTCGACCGCAGCGAGACGAGCGAGCCGCGCAGGTTGGCGACCGTCTTTTCCTCGCGCTTATCCGCGTGCTTTGCGATCGTAGTCAGGTTCTCGATCGCGCCGGCGAGCTGATCGTAGAACCCCTGCTTCAGCGAGGGGTCCTTCCCCTCGACATAGTCCTTCACGGCGACCCGCATCGAAGCGAGCGCACTCTTAAATTCGCGGCTGGCATTGGCGAGGTCGCCCGAAGTCTGCACGGTGTCGAAGGCCGCGCTGACCTGCCGTTCGCCGTTGGCGAAGAAGATGCCAATGATCATCAGCCCGCCCAGCGGAATGATCGCGAGGATAAAGATGCGCGCCCGCACCGACAGCGCCGGCATCCGGCGAAAAACGAAGGAGGCAAACTGCGGCAAAGCGATCTTTGGAAACTTCATCGTCTAACCCTGCGTAGCCGAGAACGCGCCAGGGCTGTCCCGTCCCGGGCCACGCTCTACGAAAGTCGCAGGCAGTTAAGCCCTCGAAGGGTTAACAGAAGGTTGCCCCTTGCTTTTGTGCAACGCACCAATAAGGATGCTCCGCCTAAACCTTATGCAGAGCCAGTGATGACCCAAGCCGCGTCCCGCGCCGCCAAAACCGATATCGACCTCTTGCCCCTTCTCCTGGAGGCGAGCGATTCGACCCAAGCCCTGCTCGCGGAAGCCGCCGCAGCGGTACGGCTGAAGGTAACGGAGGGCGGCAAGGTTTCCGCGGCCGCGCTCGAGCGTGAACAACACGCCGCGCACGGCTACGCCTGGTTCGCGACCTACGTCGAATCCATCCGGCAGCTCGCCGCCTATACCGGCCGCATGATCGAAGCGAACCGCTTCGGCGAACTCGAGGAACTGCTCGTGCGCGTAGGCGCGGGCGAGTACCTCGCACAGGTCTTCGGCGGCATCCCGATGAGCCAGGGCGAGATGCTTCGTCTTGCCGATCTCGGCCTTGCCGAACAGAAAATTTCGGCACGCATCACGCCCGCCATCAAAACGCTGATCGCGGGCAACAATGCGGAAGTTCGCGCGCAGCTCGCGGCACTCATCGCAAAAGCGCAGGGTTCGCTCACCATCGGCGATGCCGGCCTCGACGATACGCTGGACGCCATGCGCGCAGAGATGCACCGCTTCGCCGAGACCGAAGTCGCGCCGCACGCCCACGAATGGCACCTGAAGAACGAATACATTCCGCTCGAGATCATTTCGAAGATGGCCGAGCTCGGCGTGTTCGGCCTCACAATCCCGGAGGAATTCGGCGGGCTCGGCCTCGGCAAGGAGTCGATGGTCCTCGTCTCGGAAGAACTCTCGCGCGCCTGGATCGGCGTAGGCTCCTTGGGCACGCGATCCGAGATCGCAGCCGAACTCATTCTCGGCGGCGGCACGGACGAGCAAAAGAAAAAATGGCTGCCGAAAATTGCAAGCGGGGAGATTCTTCCCACCGCCGTCTTCACCGAGCCGAATACCGGCTCCGACCTCGCATCCCTGAAGACCCGCGCCGAGAAGAAGGGCGACGTCTATAAAGTCTATGGCAACAAGACCTGGATCACGCACCCGGTTCGCGCCGACCTGATGACGTTGCTTTGCCGCACCAAGCCCGAAGAGAAGGGCTATCAGGGCCTTTCCATCCTGCTTGCGGAAAAGCCGCGCGGCGACGACGAGAACCCGTTTCCGGCTGAAGGCATGAGCGGCGGCGAAATCGAAGTCATCGGCTATCGCGGCATGAAGGAATTCGAGATCGGTTTCGACGGTTTCGAAGTGAAAACCGAAAACCTGCTCGGCGGCATCGAAGGCAACGGCTTCAAGCAGCTGATGCAGACCTTCGAGGCTGCGCGCATCCAGACCGCCGCTCGTGCGATCGGCGTCGCGCAAAGCGCAATGGAGTTGGGCCTGCGCTATGCGCACGAGCGCATTCAATTCGGCAAGCCGCTTTATTCTTTCCCGCGCGTGTCCGACAAGATCGTGATGATGGCAGCCGAAATCCTGATCGCCCGCCAGCTGACCTATCACGCGGCACGCGAGAAGGACTCGGGCCGCCGCTGCGATCTCGAAGCCGGCATGGCAAAATTGCTCGCCGCACGCATCGCCTGGGCCTGCGCCGACAACGCCTTGCAGATTCACGGCGGCAACGGCTTTGCGATGGAATACCCGGTGTCGCGCGTACTCGCCGACGCCCGCATCCTCTCGATCTTCGAAGGTGCCGCGGAAATCCAGGCGCAGGTCATCGCCCGCCGTCTGCTCGACGGCACCAATTAGCGGGCATAGGCTCCCCGCATGGGGGAGCTTTCGAAACCCAGACTGACGCGGCTTGCCTTCTGGTCGGCGAACATGTGCGCCGTCCGGGAAAGCAGCTGGACCTGGCCCGGCTTCGGATACACCGAAGCCGAATGGGCGCTGATGAAGAGCTTTTCGAAGCCGGTCAGCGGCGGCGCCTACATCAAGTTCATCGCCGCCAACACGGTCCTGTTTATTCTCTTCGCAGGCATCGTAATCGTCGGCGCATTTCTGCCGGTCCTGCTCCTGCTCTATCCCGATACGCGCGACCTGCAACCGCTTCCGTTTACGCTGCTGCTGGCGGCAAACGCGTTCTTCACGATCGGCTTCGGCCTGCCGTTGTCGATGCGGATCGCCGCATGGCTGTGCGCCAGCGCGGAGATGAAGGCCAAGCTTCGCTCGACACCCGAGATCGAGGCGCTGGATGCCCGCGTCTCCTGGCAGCTCATGCGCATGACGCTGATTATGTGCGGCGTTCTGGTGCCGGGCATTTTGCTCTGGATCGCCCTCGACATCGACGGCGGCCCGCTTTTGACCGGGCTCAAATTCCTGCTGGCGTTTTTGTTTATAGCTTCCACGGCAACAGCGGCGCTGCGGAGAAGATCCGGCTGAAGGCAACCGATCCCTCGCGCCCGCGTTATCTGTAGATCACATCGCGGAGGAATCCTTGGAACGACTGAAACCCGATACCGGAGCATGGATCGTCGTTTGCGACGGAGCCAAGGCGCTCATCTTCGAGAACAAAGGCGACCGGCAATATCCCGATCTGCGGACGCATGAAGTCTTCGAACAGAAGAACCCGCCGACCTCCGAACAGGGCGCGGATCGTCCCGGCCGTTCGCATTCTTCCGTGGGCCCGGGCCGGAGCGCGGTCGGCCAGACCGACTGGCACGATCTGGCCGAAGCGAAATTCCTGAAGGACCTCGCGGACCATCTGCACCTCGCCGTTCACGGCGGAAAAACGAAACAGCTTTTCGTGGTGGCGCCCCCGCGTGCGCTCGGCATGATCCGCGAGCACTACACGCCCGCGATCAAGCAGGCGCTCGCCAAAGAGATCGACAAAGACTACGTGAAGATGCCGGCGGACCAGATCGAGAAGATGCTCGTCAAATGATTGCACGCAAAGAATGAAGACCGCGGCGCGGCTGATCGTCTGCTTTGCTTTGTGCTTTAGCGTCGCCGCGCTCGGCGCCATGGCGACCACGCCGAACATTCCGGGCTGGTACGCGAGCCTGAACAAGCCGCCGTTCACGCCGCCGAACTACGTCTTCCCTGTCGTCTGGAACATTCTCTACGCGCTGATGGCGATTTCCCTGTGGCGGCTTTGGGAAGCGGCTGTGGGCGACGCACGCACGCGCGCCGTCGCACTCTTTCTGATCCAGCTTGCGGTCAATCTCGCCTGGTCTTTCATCTTCTTCGGCGCGAAAGCGATCGGTGCGGGATTGATCACGATTCTCGTGCTGGACGCGCTCGTGATCTGGACAATCTGTGCGGCGTGGAAAGTGGACCGCTTTGCCGCAGCTTTGCTCCTGCCCTATCTGCTCTGGATCGGCTACGCTACGGCGCTGAGCGTAGAGATTTTCCGGCTCAATCCGTAGCCGAGGGAGCTTTCCATGACGTCGTTCCTCCAGACCGTCGCCGTCCCCGTCGCGCTGCTCGCGGTGGCAGTCGTACTGGTGCTCGGCCTCTGGAACATGATGAAGGGCGGCTCCGGCAATACCTCGCAGAAACTGATGCGGATGCGCGTGCTTTTGCAGGGCATCGCGATCGCGCTCGTGATGTTCACACTCTGGGTGCTCGGCCGCTGACGAGTTTCGGCGGCGCGGAAAAGTAGGCTACAAACGGCGCCTGTCTGGAGGCGCTGCACTTGGTAGTCCTGAACCGCATCTATACGAAGACCGGCGACGACGGCACCACCGCGCTCGGCTCCGGCGAACGGCGGCTAAAGTCCGATCTGCGCGTCGATGCCTATGGCACGGTGGACGAAACCAACGCGGCGATCGGGATTGCGCGGCTGCATTTGAAGAACGAGCCGGACGTCGATGCGATCCTGATCCGCGTGCAGAATGATCTGTTCGATCTCGGCGCGGACTTCGCGGTGCCCGAAGGCGAGGACGCTCCGAAAGAGCGGCTCCGCATCGTCGAAGCGCAGGTCGTGCGCCTCGAAGCGGAAATCGACAAGCTGAATGCGTCGCTGAAGCCGCTCCGCTCGTTCGTGCTGCCCGGCGGCGAGCCTTCCGCCGCCTATCTGCATCTGGCGCGCACGATATGCCGCCGCGCCGAGCGGCTCGCGGTCCTGCTTTCGCAGAAGAAATCCGAGAAGGTGAATCCGGCTGCGATCCGGTATCTCAATCGCCTTTCGGATCTGCTGTTTGTCGCTGCGCGCTACGTCAATGGCCGCGGCGAACGTGACGTGTTATGGGTTCCGGGCGCGAACCGCTGAGCGAGCCGAGATGGTTTTCCTTCCGGTCTATGACTACAACCAGCTGCGTTACATCAAGCGCCCCTACGTGACGTGGGGGCTGCTCGCGGCGAACATTCTCATCTACTTCCTGTTTCAGTCCGGCCTCGTTCTCAACTGGGACGATTTCCTGAACAAGAACTACGGCTTCATGCCGGCGTCGATATTCGGAAGCGTCCGCACTGCGGCCGACGCGCCCGCGCTGGTCACGCAGATCCCGACCATCAAGCTTTTCACCTACATGTTCCTGCACGGCGATCTCGCGCACCTGTTCGGCAACATGATTTTTCTCTGGGTCTTCGGCGACAACATCGAAGACGCGATGGGCCGGCTGCGCTACTTCCTTTTCTATATCGCCTGCGGCGTTGCGGCCGGGCTCGCGCACTATCTTTCGGCGCACACTTCCGAGGTCCCGTTGATCGGCGCATCCGGCGCGATTTCGGGCTTGCTCGCCGCCTATCTCGTGCTGTTCCCGCGCGCGAAAGTCTGGGTGCTGTTCTTCACCCGCATTCCGATCAAGCTGCGCGCCTATTGGGTGCTCGCGATCTACATCGCGTTCAATCTCATCATGGCCTACGCGCGTTCGGTCGAGGACGTCGCCTGGTGGGCGCATGTAGGCGGCTTCGCGTCGGGCCTTGTGCTGGTCGCCCTGATGAAGCGTCCCGATGTGAAGCTGTTCCAGGGAGAAGCGGACACGGTGGCGGCGGTGGGTGACGCAGCGGCAGTTTCACCCGTGGAGCCCGTCGAGCAGGGCACGACCCTGGCTCCCGTACCGCAGATCGACGCGCCCACGGTCACGGTTCGCGTTGACAGGCCTAAGGACCAGCCATAGTTTGCCCGCCGCACCGCAACAAATGGGCAGCGGATGAAAGTCTTAGTCGCAGTAAAGCGTGTCATTGATTACAACGTGAAAGCGCGCGTGAAGCCCGACGGCTCCGGCGTCGATCTCGCAAACGTCAAGATGTCGATGAACCCCTTCGACGAAATCGCCGTCGAAGAGGCGATCCGCATGAAGGAAGCCGGCAAGGCAACGGAAATCGTCGCCGTCTCGATCGGGCCGCAGCAGGCTTCCGAAACCATCCGCACCGCGCTCGCGATGGGCGCCGACCGCGGCATCCTGGTCAAGAACGATGGCGCGGTAGAGCCGCTCGCGGTCGCCAAGATTCTCAAAGGCATCGTCGACGCCGAGAAGCCGAACCTCGTGATCCTCGGCAAGCAGGCCATCGATGACGACTCGAACCAGACTGGCCAGATGCTGGCGGCATTGCTGAACTGGCCGCAGGGCACCTTCGCCTCCAAGGTCGCGCTGGAATCCGACAGCGTGAACGTGACGCGCGAAGTCGACGGCGGCCTGCAAACCGTGAAGCTGAAGCTGCCCGCAATCGTCACCACCGATCTTCGTCTCAACGAACCGCGCTATGCTTCGCTGCCGAACATCATGAAGGCGAAGAAGAAGCCGATCGACGAAAAGGCCCCCGGCGATTACGGCGTCGATGTCGCGCCGCGCCTGAAGGTTCTGAAGACTTCCGAGCCCGCGGGCCGCAAGGCCGGCGTCAAGGTGGACTCGGTGGCCAGCCTCGTCGACAAGCTCAAGAACGAAGCGGGAGTTATCTGATCATGGCAACGCTCCTGATTGCCGAACACGACAACAAGACGCTGAACCCGGCAACGTTGAAAGCGATGACGGCGGCAAGCGCGCTCGGCGGCGATGTCGATGTGCTGGTTGCCGGCGAAGGCGCCAAAGCCGTCGCCGATGCCGCTGCGAAAATCGCGGGCGTGAAGAAGGTGCTCTTGGCCGACAACGCCGCCTTCAAGAACAAGCTCGCCGAACCGATGGCAGCCCTCGTCGTGAAGCTCGCGGACAAATATGACGCGATCGTTTCTCCCGCGACGACAGCGGGCAAGAATTTCATGCCGCGCGTGGCGGCGTTGCTCGACGTGATGCAGATTTCCGAAATCATCAAGGTCGAGAGCCCGGACACGTTCCAGCGCCCGATCTATGCCGGCAACGCGATCCAGACTGTGCAGTCTTCCGACAAGAAGAAGGTCATCACCGTTCGTACCGCTTCCTTCCAGGCGGCGGGCGAAGGCGGTAGCGCCCCGGTCGAGAACGCCGAAGGTGCTGGCGACCCGGGCCTTTCCTCTTTCGTCGGCGAAGAGCTTTCGAAGTCGGATCGTCCGGAACTGACCGCCGCACGCGTCATCATCTCGGGTGGCCGCGCCATGGCGAACAAGGAAAATTTCGCGAAATACATCGAGCCGGTCGCCGACAAGCTCGGGGCCGCGATGGGCGCCTCGCGCGCAGCCGTCGATGCGGGTTATGCTCCGAACGACTGGCAGGTGGGCCAGACCGGCAAGGTCGTGGCGCCCGAACTTTACATCGCCGTCGGCATCTCGGGGGCGATCCAGCATCTCGCCGGCATGAAGGACTCGAAAGTGATCGTTGCGATCAACAAGGACGAAGAAGCCCCGATCTTCCAGGTCGCGGACTACGGCCTCGTCGGCGATCTCTTCACGGTATTGCCCGAACTCGAAAAAGAACTGAGCAAATAGCGAGCAGCCCGCGCGATGAAAGCCTTGAAAAAAATCGGAGTAATCGGCGCGGGCCAGATGGGCAACGGCATCGCCCATGTCTGCGCGCTCGCGGGCTATGACGTGAAGCTCAACGACATCTCCGAAGACCGCATCAAGGCGGGTCTCGCCACCATCAACGGCAACATGCAGCGCCAGGTCTCGAAGGCGCTGATCTCCGAAGGCGACCGCCAGACCGCGCTTACGCGCATTCAGCCGGCGGCCGCGTTCAAAGACCTTACCGACTGCGATCTCGTGATCGAGTCGGCGTCCGAGAAAGAAGAGATCAAGAAGAAGGTTTTCGGCGAGCTTTCGGCGCTGATGCCGAAAGACGCGCTGTTCGCCTCCAACACCTCGTCGATCTCGATCACGCGCCTCGGCGCCTCCACCGACCGCCCGGAAAAGTTCATCGGCATGCACTTCATGAATCCGGTGCCGCTGATGGAGCTGGTCGAGCTCGTGCGCGGCATCGCCACCGACGAAGACACGTTCGAAGCCTCGAAAGAGTTCGTTTCGCGCCTACAGAAGACCTATGCGGTCGCCGAGGATTTCCCCGCGTTCATCGTGAACCGCATTTTGCTGCCGATGATCAACGAGGCGATCTACACGCTCTATGAAGGCGTCGGCTCGGTCGAGGCGATCGACAAGGCGATGAAGCTGGGCGCCAACCATCCGATGGGCCCGCTGCAACTCGCCGACTTCATCGGCTTGGACACTGTGCTCTCGGTGATGCAGGTGCTGCACGAGGGCCTCGCAGACTCCAAATACCGCCCCTGCCCGCTTCTCGTGAAATACGTCGAAGCCGGCTGGCTCGGCCGCAAGACCAACCGCGGCTTCTACGACTACCGCGGCGACGTCCCGGTCCCCACCCGCTAAGGCCAGATCCTCCGCTAGGCGCGCATTCCACCGTTTACGGCGACGCTTCGAACGCACACAACAGGGCCTGAAACCAGTCAGTCAGGAGGCCCCCGATGTCCGACATCGCGACCGCGGACTACATCATCGTCGGGGCGGGCTCGGCCGGATGCGTGCTGGCCAACCGACTTAGCGTAGACACGGCCAACAGCGTCCTGCTGCTGGAGGCTGGCGGCGACGACCGGCCCACCAAGGAACCGGGGCAGTTCCTCTCCAACGTCATGATCCACGTCCCGGTGGGCTACGCCCAGACGCTGAAGGATCCCAAGGTCAACTGGCTCTATCCCACCGAGCCCGATCCGGGCACGGGCGGGCGCGTTCATACCTGGCCGCGCGGCAAGGTCCTGGGCGGCTCGTCCTCGATCAATGGTCTGCTCTATATCCGCGGTCAGCAGGCCGACTATGACGACGTCGCCCCCTATTTCAGGCGCTCCCAGCACCAGGAGCGCGGGGCCAACGCCCACCACGCCGTCGGGGGCCCGCTCAACATCTCCGACGTCACCACCAAGCACCCGGTGTCCGACGCCGTGGTGGAGGCCTGTGTCGAGGCCGGCATCCCGCGCAACGAAGACGTCAACGGCGAGAACCAGGAGGGGGTCAGCTACTACCAGCTGACCGTCAAGAACGGGCAGCGGCACTCGGCGGCGGTGGCCTATCTGCACCCGGCCATGGGCCGGGCCAACCTCAAGGTCGAGACCCGGGCTCTCACCACCCGGGTGATCTTTGAAGGCAGGCGCGCCGTCGGGGTCGAGTACCTCCAGAACGGCGTC
>CAZFPR010000082.1:0-12333 GCA_964521045.1 uncultured Hyphomicrobiales bacterium | reverse complement strand
TTGATGTTCGGATAGAACTTGAGCTTGTTCTCGATGTATTTCGGCGCGAACAGCGTGCCGTCGTTAAGTTTGCCGACGTCCTTCGCGCGATCGATGATTTTCAGGTGCCCGGTCTTCGGATCGAAGAAGCCGGCGTCGCCGCTCTTCACCCAGCCGTCCGGTGTTTTCGTCTCCGCGGTTTTATCGGGGTCCTTGTAATAGCCCGCAAAAACGCCCGGCGAGCGGAACAGGACTTCGCCGGAGGGCTCGATCTTGATCTCGACATCCGGCGACGGTTTGCCGACGGTGTCGGCGTAAATCTCGCCGTCCGGCTGCGCGGTGATGTAGACGGCCGCTTCGGTCTGGCCGTAGAGCTGCTTGAGATTGATGCCGAGCGAACGGTAGTAGCGGAATATCTCCGGGCCGATCGCTTCGCCTGCGGTGTAGGCCACGCGCACATTCGTGAAGCCGTAGCGGTTCTTCATCGGACCGTAGACGAGCAACTCGCCGAGCCAGTATTTGAGCCGCGCGCCGAGCGGAACCGGCTCCTTGTTCAGAATTTTTTCGCCCCACTTGCGCGCGTGATTCAGGAAATAATGAAACATGCCGCGCTTGAAGCGTCCGGCATCTTCCATGCGCACCATGGTGAGCGTGAGCAGGTTCTCGTACACGCGCGGCGGCGCGAAGGCGTAGCTTGTGCCGATTTCGCGGCGGTCTTCGATGATCGTTTCCGGGCTTTCCGGGCAGTTCACCGTGTAGCCCGCGACATAAGACTGCGCGTAAGAGAAAATGTGGTCGCCGACCCACGCCATCGGCAGGTAGGCGATGACTTCTTCCTTCTCGGTCAGGCGATCGAAGGCATTCGCATTCTGCGAGCTGATAACGACCGAGTCGTAGGTCAGCATCACGCCTTTCGGATTTCCGGTCGTGCCGGAGGTGTAGAGAATGACGGCGATGTCGGAGCCCTTGCCCTCCGCGATCATTTTCTCCCAGGCATCGCCGGAATATTTCGACCCGGCTGCCTTGCGGCCGATTTCCTGGACTTCGTTGAGCCACTTCAGGCGCGTATGGTCGTAGTCGCGAAGCCCGCGTGGCTCGTCGTAGATCACATGCGTGATCGAAGACAGCCGGTCGGATACGGAAAGAACCTTATCGACCTGCTCCTGGTTCTCGACGATTGCAACTTTCGCGCCGGCGTGTTGCAGAACGAACACCATCTCCTCGGCAACCGCGTCTTGATAGACCGGCACCGGGATGCCGCCGATGGATTGGGTCGCGCACATCGACCAGTAGAGCCGCGGTTTGTTGGAACCGATGATCGCGACCTTGTCGCCGCGTTCGATGCCGAGCTCTTTCAGGCCGAGCGCAAGCGCTTTCACCTCGTCCTTGACCTGCGCCCAGGTCCAGGTCTGCCAGATACCGAGATCCTTTTCGCGAATGGCAGGGCGTTCCCCGCGCTCGCGCGCGTTCACCAGCAGAAATTTCGGAAACGTATCGACGCTTTTGTCGATGGCGTGCTGCGCCATGAACTCTCTCCCCGAAACCCGACGCGTTGACCGCGCTTGCATTGTTCGGCTCCGGCGTTCGTGCCGGTGCCATGCTTTGTTGTCGTAGCAGAGTGGACGAAAATCATACTCCCACAATGCTTCACTTGACAGACAAACCGGGCCGGGATTGGCTATGGATGCCGCGTCAGGTTTTCTTTCGCAGTGCGAAAGAACCCGCGTTTAATCCCCGCCAAAATCTTTCAGTCTTCGTATCGGCTGAGCGCTTCGAGATCGAGAATGGTGATTCCGCCATGTCCGGCGCGAAGCAGCTTCTTCTGCTCGAGCAATTGCAGCGCACCGTTGACCGCCTGGCGGGACACGCCCGAAATTAAGCCGATTTCTTCCTGCGTGATGTCGAGATGGTTGTCGGCTTTGGGCACCAGCACAGGATTGCAAAGCCACGCGATGTTTCGTGCAACTTTGCCCGTCGCGTCTAGCGAGCGGTCGAACTCGACGAGCGCGATAAATTGTCCGATGCGCTCATTGAATTGTTTTACGAGGAAACGGTTGAAGCCCGCACTATTCTCGAAAAGCCAGAAAAAGGTGGCGGAAGGCATCATCGCAAGCCGCACGTCGCGAAGCGCGACGAGATCGTACTGGCGCGGCTCTTTCTTGAGCACCGAACCCTCGCCGAACCAAATGCCCGCGCGCATGCCGGCGAGCGTTACGGTTTTTCCTTTTTGGGAAACCGTGCCGAGCCGGACAAGGCCGGAGATGACGCCAAGCCAGGGATCGAGCTTGTCGCCCTTGTGGCAGATATAGGCGCCCTTCGCGAAAGCCTTTTCGGTAATTCCGCGGCGCGTGCGTTCGATCTCTTCGTCGGTCAACTCCGCGGACCAGAAAGCGATCTCGCGGAGACGTTCGGCGGTAATCATGCGCGAAGGATAGACTACTCCGCCGCCGCCTGAACAGGCTGTGCGTTCGCGGCGTCAAAGCGCGCGGCGAGCGCCTTCTTTTCCGCTTCCGCCTTGACGAGGCTTGCCGCCTTCACCGGCCCGAAGCCACGGATTTTTTCGGGCAGCGCTGCAAGCGCCACCGCAACCGCGTGGTTCGAGGCATCCAGCCTGCCGAGCAGGCCGCCGAGCATGGTTTCGTATTCGGCGATCAGCCGACGCTCGGTTTTGCGCTCTTCCGAATAGCCGAAAAGGTCGAGCGCGGTGCCGCGCAGGAACTTGAACTTCGCCATGAGGCCGAACGCCTTGAACATCCAGCCCCCGAATTCGATCTTCCTCGGACGGCCCGAATTCGGATCGATGCGGGAGAACAGCGGCGGCGCGAGATAGACCTTCTTCTTCAGGTCGCCGTCGAAGCTGGCCTTGAGCTGCTTCGCGAACGAGCCGTCGGTGTAGAGCCGCGCGACCTCGTATTCGTCCTTGTAGGCCATCAGCTTGAAGAGATAGCGGGCGACCGCATCGGTGAGCGAAGTCTGCCCCGGCATCGCTTTCGATTCGGCTGCGCGGGTTTTCTCCACGAGATTACGGTAGCGCTTCGCATAGGCTGCGTTCTGATAGGCGGTGAGATATTTCTCGCGGCGCGCGATCACCTGATCGAGCGTTTCCGAGAGTTCGCGCGCATCGGTCGAGACTTCCGCGGGCTTCGCGAGGTTCGCGACCGCCGTTGGATCGACCGCGGCGCGGCGGCCCCATTCGAAGGCCTGCTTGTTCATCTCGACGGCTTCGCCGTTCAGTTCGATCGCGCGGAAGATCGCGGCATGACCGATCGGAAGGCCGCCGAGCTGCCAGGCATAGCCCACGAGGAACATGTTCTGCGTGACCGACGAGCCGAAGAGGGCCGCGGAGAGTTTGGTCGCGTCCACGAAATGCGCGTGATCGGCGTCGGCCGCTTTCGCGATCTCGCGCTTCAACCGCTCGGTCGGCAGCGAAAAATCTGCGTTGCGGGTGAAGTCGCCGGGCAGCGTTTCGTGCGTATTGACCACCACCGTGGTCTCGCCCGAGCGCATCGAGGAAAGCACTTTCTTCGAGCCGACGGTCACGATGTCGCCACCCAAGATGAGGTGTGCGCCGCGCGCCGGAACGCGGATCGCATGGATGTCGTCCGGGTGATTGGCGAGCCGCAAATGCGAGGCGACCGCGCCGCCCTTCTGCGCGAGGCCCGCCATATCGATGATGCCGGCAGCCTTGCCTTCGATATGCGCCGCCGTGCCGAGCACCTGCGCGATCGTGACGATACCGGTGCCGCCGATGCCGGTGATGATGACGCCGAAGGTGCCGTTGATCGCAGGTAGATTTGGCTCCGGCAGCGTCGGTGCGGCCTTCATCGACCTGGCAACCCCGGTCGCTTTCTTCAGCTTCGCACCGGAAACGGTGACGAACGAAGGACAGAAGCCCTTCACACAGGAGAAATCCTTGTTGCAGCTGGTCTGGTCGATGGTGCGCTTGCGGCCCCATTCGGTCTCCACCGGCTGCACCGAGACGCAGTTCGACTGCACACCGCAATCGCCACAGCCTTCGCAGACGAGTTCGTTGATGATGACGCGCTTGTCGGGATCGGGGAATTCGCCGCGCTTCCTGCGGCGGCGCTTCTCGGCGGCGCAGGTCTGGTCATAGATCATCGCCGTTGCGCCGGGCGTTTCCGCAAGCATGCGCTGGACTTTGTCTAGTTCGTCGCGGTGATGGATCGACATGCCCTTCGGGAAGTCGATGCTGCTCGGATATTTATGGGGCTCGTCGGTGACGAGCATAAGCTTCGTGACGCCTTCCGCTGCGACCTGCCGCGCAATCGCATCCACCGTGAGCCCGCCTTCGTGGCGCTGGCCGCCGGTCATCGCGACCGCGTCGTTGAACAGAATTTTGTAGGTGATGTTCACGCCGGAGGCCACCGCCGCGCGGATCGCGAGAATGCCGGAGTGGTTGTAAGTGCCGTCGCCCAAGTTCTGGAATACGTGGTTGCGTTTCGAGAACGGCGCTTCGCCGACCCAGTTCGCGCCTTCCGCGCCCATGTGCGTGAAGCCCATGGTGTTGCGGTTCATCCAGATCGCCATGGTATGACAGCCGATGCCGGCATAGGCGCGCATTCCTTCCGGCACATTCGTCGAAGTATTGTGCGGGCACCCGGAGCAGAAATAGGGCGTACGGCTCGCGACATCCTGCGTCTGCGACAGCGCTTCCTGCGCCTGCTTGAGACGGCTGACGTGCTCGGCCATCGCGTCGTTCTTCGTGCGCCGCAGGATGCGTTCGCCGACGGCGATCGCAATGTCGTTCGGATCGAGCGAGCCTTTCGCCGGGAACAACCAGTCGCCCTGCTCGTTCTTCTTGCCGACCACAACCGGCTGATGCTCGTTGCCGTACAGTTCCTCGCGCACCTGCACTTCGATCAGCGAGCGCTTCTCTTCGACCACGATGATGAGGTCGAGGCCCTTCGCAAACTCCTTCAGTTCGCCCGCATCCATCGGCCACGGACAGCCGATCTTGAACAGCCGGATGCCGAGTTCGTTCGCCTTCACCTCGTCGATACCGAGTTCGTCGAGCGCAAGACGCACGTCGAGATAGCTCTTGCCCGTCGTGATGATGCCGATCTTCGCGTTCGGCCCGCCGGACATGATGATCTTGTTGATGCCGTTCGCCTTGATATAGGCGAGCATGGCGTCGCGCTTGAACTCGAACAGCCGCGCTTCCTGCGCGAGCGCGCCGTCGATGCGGCGGATGTTGAGACCGCCCGGCGGCATCTTGAAATCGGGAATGTTGATCTTTACGCGGTCGGGCGAGACGTCGACCACCGCGGTCGACTCGATCGTTTCCTTCACGCATTTGATGCCGACCCAGGTGCCGCAGAAGCGCGACATCGCGAAACCATGCAGGCCGTAGTCGATCAGTTCCTGCACGCCGGCCGGATTCAGGATCGGAATCATCACGTCGACGAAGTGGAATTCCGATTGGTGCGCGGTGGTGGAGGATTCGCAGGTGTGGTCGTCGCCCATCAGCGCGATTACGCCGCCGTTCTTCGAGGTGCCCGCGAAGTTCGCGTGACGGAAGGCATCGCCGGTGCGGTCCACGCCCGGCCCCTTGCCGTACCAGATGCCGAACACGCCATCGAACTTGCCTTCGCCGGTCAGTTCCGCCTGCTGCGCGCCCCAGAGCGCGGTCGCGGCAAGGTCTTCGTTCAGCCCCGCCTGAAACTTGACGTCGGACTTTTCCAGCGGCCGCTTCGCGCGGAAAAACTGCTGGTCGAGACCGCCGAGCGGAGATCCGCGGTAGCCCGTGACATAGCCCGCGGTGTTCTTGCCCGCCTGCCGGTCACGCTCCTTCTGCATGAGCGTGAGCCGGACGATCGCCTGCGTGCCGGAAAGAAAGACCAGCGGCTGGGTGAGATCGTATTTGTCGTCGAGCGAGACGTTCTGGTTCGCGGTCTGATTCTTGGCCATGCGCTCAAAACCGCCTCCCCGGCGGTCATACGGGGCTGATTCGGGCTCACGCCCTACTCTTTAATGAGTCCAAGGCTCGCATAGCGCCATGAGGCGCGCAATTTCGTTATCCATGCGGGGCCTGCAACGAAGTTTCCATCCGCATGCGCCAGCCGCAATTTGGCGCAACGCAATATCGCGGATGTCAGTTGCCGACGCTCAGAATATGCCCGCCATCGATGACGATGGTGGAACCCGTCATCCAGCGGGAGGCATTGGAGGCCAGGAGCAGGAAGACGCCGTCGAGGTCGTCCGCTTCGCCATAGCGCTGCATCGGCAGCTTTTGCTCCGCCTCCTTGCCCTTCGGCGAAAGCAGAAAATCCCGGTTGATGTCGGTGACCACGTAACCCGGCGCAATCGCGTTCACCCGGATACCCTTGCGCGCGACCTCGAGCGCAAAGCCCTTGGTGAACTGCACCACCGCCGCCTTCGCCATGTTGTAGGCGACGATATTGCGCTCGACCGTGAAGGCCGCGATCGAGGCTGTCGCGATGATCGCGCCTTTCTTGTTCCCGGCAATCATGCGCTTCACCGCCTCGCGGGAATTGAAGAAGACGGCGTCCATGTCGAGCGCCATCAGCTTCCGGTATTCGTCCTCCGGCATCTCCATCACCTTGCCGAGCCGCGCCATGCCGGCATTGGCGACAAAAAGGTCCACCGTGCCGAACTTTTTCTCCGCCGCGTCGAAGGCTTTGGCCATGCCCGCATTGTCGGTCGCGTCAGCGGCAAAATAGTCGGCCCTGCCGCCGGCTTTCCCGATGCGCGCTGCAATTTCCTTGAGCCTGTCCTCGCGCCGCGCGGTCAGCATGACGCTAGCCCCGTTGGCGGCAGCGACTTCTGCGAAGCGTTCGCCGAGACCGCTCGACGCGCCGGTGATCAGCGCAACACGGCCCTTGAGATCGAAAACGTCGGCAGCAAGCGGTGAAGCCATCGCCATGCATATTCCTCCCTGCGGTACGCGTGATCCGCGCACTCGTTCAGGACATTATACATAATGAGGAGAACTCAGAACGGCAGCAGACGCTCGTAAGCGAGAAAGCCGAACAGCAACAGAAGTCCGAGCGCGATAACGGCCAGCGCTCCGAATACCTCGATCCCACGCAGCACGAGTTCGCTGCGCCCGCCCATGACGCCGCCGAGCCGCACGGCAATTCCTTTGCCGAAGACCGCGACGAGCGCAATCGCGGTCACAGTGATCGCGACGCCTGCGCCCATCGCAAACGTGGAAAGGACACCGATCAGGAAAATTCCCTGCGCGAGCGAGAACACGAGCACGAGCACTGCACCGGAGCAGGGGCGCAACCCTGCCGCCACTGCGGCTACGATACCGCGACGGAACCAGTCTACGCCCTTCAGCTCCGCAGGCTCCGGCCCATGCGAATGGCCGTGATGATCATGACCATGATCATGATCATGATCGTGATGATGGTGCGCGCCATCGTGGCCATGATGGTGGTGATGGTCATGGTGATGGCCGTGCGCGTCCGGTTTGCCGCGCAATGCAGCGAGAAACGACGCGCCTTTCTTCCAGAGCAGGTAGAGCCCGAGCAGAACGATCAACGCATATGCGATGATCTCGATGACGGTCGCGGCGGAACTCATGTTGCGCGCCGTCGCACCGAACACGAGCACCGCAATGCCGACGAAAGCGACCGCCACGCAGGCCTGCACGAACGCCGAGATTGCGGCGAGCAGCGCCCCGCGTTTCCAGGTCGCGTTGTCGGCGAGCATGTAGGAGGCGATCACCGCCTTGCCGTGACCGGGGCCTGCCGCGTGGAAGATGCCATAGAGAAATGAGATCGTGATCAGCGTCCAGCCGGCCGAGCCGCTCACTGTCGCGGCTTTGATTGCCTCGCGAAGCTGCGTGTAGAACGCCGCCTGCTGCGCGAAGATCCAGCCGAAGAAGCCGCTTGAGGGAGGCGGCGGCGCGCCTTTCTTGAAAGGGGTCTGCGCCAGCGAAGGTTCCAGAAGAAACGCAATCGCGGCAGCCGCGAGCACGAGCGTCAGAACGATCCCGGATGTGCGAAACTTTCTCACAGGGCCACTACTTGCAGGTCACGACGGCGCTGTTCGAAATCTGCGAAGCGAGGTCGCCGCCCCGCGAAAGCGAATTGAAGAAGGATTCGCTGGACTGTGGGCCCGACGTCGTCGCCGGCCGCTTCACCTGAAATGTACAGTTCGCCGGCGCACCGACGAGCTTCACGGCGTTGTCGTTCGCAAAACTGAAAGCGACATAATAGGACGGGTCGTACACATCCAACGCGACCCCGCCTTTCTGCGCGCCGCCCTTTACCGGCAGCGTGAAGTAAAGCGTGAGTATCTTGTCCTTGAACTCGAGCCAGTAGTCCGTGGGCTCGCCGAATTCGAGCTTGCCCTCGCCGCTCTTGCCGAAGGTGAAATACTCCGACTCTTTCAGCGTCTCAACATTGACCTTGGCGAGCTCCGCAAGCTCTTCGCGCGAATAGACGCCGTCTTTATTGGTGTCCATGCCTTCGGTCGCCATCACCGAGAAAAATTCGTCGAAGGACCAAGCGTAGCGGATGCCGCTGATCGCGCCGTTCTTGCTGAAGACGATCTCGCTGCGAACGGTCGCCGCCACGTGAGGATGCGGCAGGGCGATGCCGATGCCCGCCGCAAGAAATGCGGCAGCGGCGGCGATTCGTAATGCGGCTTTCAGCGCCATTGGGCTCCCAGTCTACCGCTGACGCTTAAGCCCGCGAAGTCCGGCGAAAAGGGGGCGACGTGCCGCGGCTCTTACTGAACGACGTAAACCGGCGCGCCGATCGCAACGCGTTCGAAAAGATCGGTCACATCGGCGTTAAGCATGCGGAAACAGCCGCTCGACGAAGCCGAACCGATGGTGTGCGGCGCGTTGGTGCCGTGGATGCGGTATTCCGTCCAGCCGAGATAGAGCGCGCGCACCCCGAGCGGATTCTGCGGCCCGGGCGGCACATAGTCCGGTGCGCCTTCGGCCTGCATGCGCGCGGTCGGATACCAGGCCGGGTTCTTGGTCTTCTGGCTGACCCAGCTCTGGCCGGTCCAGCCGAAGCCGGTTTTGCCGACGGCCACGCGATAGACGAGCGCCTTGCCGTCGCCGAGAGAATAATAAAGACGCCGCTCGCTGATATTGATGACGATCGCGCCGCGCGGGTAATCGCCCTTCAACTCCGCGTCCTGGGGCCAGGTCTGTTCCGGCTGCTTCTGCTGGACAGCCGCGACGCGCTGCTGCGCCTCGGAAACCCCCCAGGCAGCCATGACGGCGAGAAGAACGAATGCTCCGGCAAAGAAGCGCATGATTCCAGCCCTAAGGTTCGGTCCCAGTCGAAGTCGGATATATCCGACTTCGACCTAATTCATAAGCGCTAACGATGTAGGCCCGCTAACGATTGGGTGAATAGCTCGCGTTATGTGGCCGCGGCGCCACCGTCCGAGCGCGGATCGTGCGCGCCTTCGACCTTCTTGCCGTCGAACAGCACGCCACCCGCGTGACCCATAACTTCCGTGTAAGCCTCGGGCAGTACCTGTACGTCGTGGCCCACCTTCGCGAGCCGCTCCGGGATTTCCGGCGAGAAGCGCGATTCGAGCCGGAGATTCGTGATCTTCGAGCCCCAGGTCTTGCCGAGAATCCAGCGCGGCCGGTCGATGGCCTCGGCGAGCGGCACGCCGTGAAAGGCATAGCGCGCGAAAATCGCCCCCAACGTCTGCGGCTGCCCCTCGCCGCCCATGCAGCCAAAGCCGAGTTGGCGCCCGTCATCGAACGCGGCGAACATCGGGGTCAGGGTATGCACCGGCATCCGCCCGGGCTCGAGCGGGTTCACCGCCTTCGGGTCGAGCGAGAAGCTCGCGCCGCGGTTCTGCATGAGCACGCCCGTCTTCGGCAGCACGCAGCCCGAGCCGAACTCCCAGAACAGCGACTGGATATAAGAGACGACATAGCCCTTGGTGTCGGCGGCGCCTAACCAGATGGTGTCGCCCTCGCCCGCCGGCCGCGGCCAGGGTGCCGCGCGGTCGCGCTTGACGGCTGCCGCCTCGCGCTCGAGCGCCTCGTTGGTCAGCCAGTCCGCAGGATTTTGCTTGAGGCGGCTGAAGTCGGTCAGCACCTTGTCGCGTGCGCCGAAGGCCCGCTTCGAGGCCTCCACGAGCGCGTGCACGTATTCGAAGGTCTCGGCCTTCGGGGCCCCGAGCCGCTCATAGATTCCGAGTATCATGAGGGTGACGAGGCCGGGCGCCGGCGGCTGGCAGCCGTAGACCATGGCGTCGCGGACCCGGAGCTGGAGCGGCTCGCGCAATATGGCGCGATACTTCGCCAGATCCTCGCGGGTCACCGGCGAGCCGATGGCCTCCAAGTCCGCTGCGATCTCCCGCCCGATGTCGCCGCGATAGAAGTCATCGAGACCGGCGCGCCCGAGCTGCTCGAAGGTGTCGGGCAGCTTGCCTGCGGAGAGCCGCGCGCCCTTCGGCTGCGCCTTGCCGCCCGGCATGAAGGTTTCCGTGAAGCCCGGCGCCTTGATCGCGAGCGTCCGGTCCTGAAGGTAGCGCCAGGCGATGGACGAAGAGACCGGATAGCCCTCGCGCGCGATCCGGATCGCGGCCTCGACGAGACGCTTCACGGGCATTTTGCCGCCTGCTTCCTTCGCGGCATCGAGTGCCAGCATCCAGCCGCCGATGGCGCCGGGCACCGTACACGCGGCGAGCGGCCCGCGCTCCGGAACCGTGTCGTGGCCAGCCGCGCGATAGCGCTCGATCGTGGCTTCGGCACCGGCGAACCCGCAGGCTTCGATGTAGCGCACGCGCCCAGAGGGCTCGCGGATCAGCCAGAAGCCGTCACCGCCGATGTGGTTCATGTGCGGATAGGCGCTGACGATGGCGGCAGCGGCGGCGACAGCGGCCTCGATGGCGTTACCGCCTTCGGCCAGTACCTCGCGGCCGGCTTCGGCGGCGAGCGAGTGAGGGGCGGCAACGACGCCGTAGCGGCCTTCAGCGCGGTATTCGGTCATTTTCTCTCCGGAGGACTTGCGGCGGGAGCGGCAAAGCTTGGCTTGATTCAGCCCCTCTTTGTCGCCAGATTGCCCGCCATTCTAAGGCTTTGCAGCGGGATCACCACCTCCCGCCACGCCAACGCCGTATTCCGGAGACGCAAGACGATGAACGACGCCGTGCAGAAGCCCGCCCGCATCAACTGGACCAACCTCACGACCATCGCGAGCGCCGCAATCCTCATCGGCGTCGAGGTGATCGGCATCGGTCTCGCCACCGGCTGGGCTCTCGCCGCTCTCTTCGGCTTGTCCAAGACGATCGAAGCGGGGCTGATGGCCGTCTTCGCGCTGGGTGCTGCCTACTTCACGTGGTCGTTCGTCAGGAACGCGGCGAAGATCGAGCCGATCGTCGAGCGCAGATAGCGCCTCACGCTCGCCTCGCGAGCGCCAACTTCTTAACGAGACATTTCCAAACGTGCTCGCGAGCGCTCCTCGAGCGCCTTCGCGCATCAAAAAACTGCGTTTGAGAGTCGATTCTCTCTTGCATCGAAAGTCCGTTTCTCTTATTTGCGGACTTGCCCAATTTCGCACGTGCCTGTGGTCGTGTGCTGGTTGACGGAGATCCCGGACAAGAGGCCGGAAAGACGTCGGGCAAACCAGTAGCCGGAGGGAACCGGCGAACCCCGCTCTCCGCGAGGGACGCGACTTAAAGCAACGACGTAAGGGCTTTTTTGGTCCAACGCGGCGCCCCGAAGGTGGCCGCGGAAAACCGAAGAGGCACTACCTCCTTGCCGGACGTGCGGAAGGGACACCCTTCCAATCAATGGCGCTTCTGCCGGCCTAGGCCGGATGTTCGAGCGGGCAGCAAGCCGCTCGTGGCGTAGTCGCGCGATCAGCGCGAAGACACCGCGGGAAGCACGCTGTCCAAGTCGTTAACGAATGTCTTCTGGAAGGGGACACCGAAATGACCGACCGCATCCGCAAATTCCTCCGACGCAACCGCGAGGACGGACCCCGCCTCGTCGTCGACACCGACGTCGTGCGCTCGAACTACAATGCCTTCGCCAAGGCGTTGCCGGACACCCGCGTCTTCTACGCGGTGAAGGCAAACCCGGCGCCCGAAATTCTGAAGCTGCTGAACGACATGGGCTCGTGCTTCGACACCGCGTCGATGGGCGAGATCGACCTTGTCATGCAGGCCGGCGGCACCCCCGACCGCATCTCCTTCGGCAACACGATCAAGAAGGAAAAGGACATCGCCGCGGCCTACAAGCTCGGCGTGCGCCTCTTCGCGGTCGATTGCGAAGCCGAAGTCGAGAAGATCGCGCGCGTTGCGCCCGGCTCGAAGGTGTTCTGCCGCATCCTCTGCGACGGCTCCGGCGCCGAGTGGCCGCTGTCGCGCAAATTCGGC
>CAZFPR010000081.1:5679-12479 GCA_964521045.1 uncultured Hyphomicrobiales bacterium | reverse complement strand
GCGCGGACGAAGAAAGCCTAGCTGTGAAAAGTTAAGTGAGCGGCTTGAAGTGCTTCGAAAGCTTCAGGCCCTGCGCCTGATAGTTCGAGCCGACTTCGCCGTATAGCTTGTCCGGACGCTCGGTAAGCCGCTCGTACACGAGGCGTCCGACGATCTGCCCGTCTTCGAGAATGAACGGCACTTCGCGCGAGCGGACTTCCAGCACTGCGCGCGCGCCGTGACCGCCGGCCGCCGCGTGACCGAAGCCGGGATCGAAGAAGCCCGCGTAGTGCACGCGAAATTCGCCGACCAGCGGATCGAACGGCACCATCTCGGCAGCGTGATCCGGCGGCACGTGCACCGCTTCTTTCGAAGCGAGAATATAAAAAGCGTCGGGGTCGAGCACGAGGCGGCGCGACGGATGCGCCGGGATCGGCTCCCAGAAATCCATCACCTCGTAGCCCGCGCGCTTATCGACATCGATGAGGCCGGTATGGCGCTTGGCGCGAAAGCCTGCATAGCCGTTGCCGAAGTCGGACAGATCGACAGACACCGCAACACCGCCACCGCGCAGATCGGGTTCGGCCGCGCTGACCAGCTGCTCGCGCGCCTGTAGGGCCGCGAGTTCTTTCATGTCGAGCTTCGCCTCACCCCGGCGGAAACGGATCTGCGAAAGACGCGAGCCGCGCCGGACTAAGATCGGAAACGTGCGCGGCGAAATTTCGAGATAAAGCGTGCCTTTGTATCCGTTCGGAATCGTGTCGAAGGCGGCAACGCGGTCGCCGATCACCCGCGTGAAAACGTCGAGACGGCCGGTCGAGCTTTTCGGGTTGGTCGCAGCGGCAATATCGGCAGGCAGCGCGAGCCGCTCCTCGACCTCGACGATATAAACGCAGCCGGTTTCCAGCACCGTGCCGTCGCCGTTCAGCGAGATCGAATGCAGCGCCAGATCCTCGAGCCGCTCCGAGATCGGCGTCTTCGCAGAAGGCAGGAAGCTCGCGCGGATGCGCCAGGCGCGCGCGCCGAGGCGCAGATCGAGCGAAGCGGGCTGAACCTGATCCGCGTCGAAGGCGCGATCCGCGACGATCGCCTTCGTCTCCGCAAGCTCGCGGATCGCCCGCGCGGGCAAGATACCTTGGGCGGATTGTGGGAGCCGGTGCACGGAGGCGCTTTCCATCTGAGAGACCTAGAATAGGCCGAACTTGACGCCAAGCGAGCGTTACGCATAATCCCCGCACTTCGTGGTCATTTGAGCCGGCCGGCTTGCAGCCACGTAAAATAAGTCGCTAAAAGGCCGGGGAGACGTGTGTCACCCGGCTTATGGGGCTAAACCCCCGGCCGGGTTTTTGTTTGGAAGGACCACGTCGATGACCGTCAAGACCCCTCGCCCCGTTCCCGATGCCGCCTCGCTGCGCCCGGAAACCCGTCTCATCCATTCGGGCATCATGCGCTCGCAGTTCGGCGAGAACGCCGAGACGCTCTATCTCACCCAGAGCTTCGTCTACGACAGCGCCGAGCAGAGCGCGGCGCGCTTCCGCGGCGAAGACGACGGCTTCATCTATTCGCGTTTCTCGAACCCGACCGTCGGCATGTTCGAGGAGCGCATCCGCGCGGTCGAAGGCGCGGAAGCTTGCCGGGCGACCGCGACCGGCATGGCCGCGGTCACCGCCTCGATGCTCTGCTTTCTGAAAGCGGGCGACCATGTCGTGGCGGCGCATGCGCTGTTCGGCTCCTGCCGCTATGTGATCGAGGAACTGCTGCCGCGCTTCGGCATCACCTCGACGCTGATCGAAGGAACCGATCTGAAAGCGTGGGAAAACGCCGTTCGTCCCGAGACGAAAGCCTTCTTCCTCGAAAGCCCGACCAACCCGACGCTTGAAATTCTCGATATCGCGGCGATTGCGAAGATCGCGAAGCGCGCCAATGCGTTGCTCATCGTCGACAACGTCTTCGCGACCCCGATGCTGCAAAGGCCGCTCGAACTCGGCGCGGACGTCGTCTGCTACTCCGCGACCAAGCACATCGACGGCCAGGGCCGCTGCCTCGGCGGCGCGATCCTCGCATCCGAGAAATTCGTCAAAGACCATCTGCATACCTTCATGCGCCAGACCGGCCCGTCGATGTCGCCGTTCAACGCCTGGGTGCTGCTCAAGGGCATCGAGACGCTCCAGATCCGCGTCGAGAAGGCGCAGGACAACGCCGCGAAAATCGCGGACTGGCTCGCGGGCAAGCCGAAGCTGAAAAAAGTGATCTACCCGTTCCGGAAGGATCATCCGCAATACGAACTTGCGAAGAAGCAGATGAAGGGCGGCTCCACGCTTCTCTCGTTCGAGGTCGAAGGCAATCAGGCCGGTGCGTTCCGCTTCGCGAACGCGCTCCGGCTGATCCGCATCTCGAACAACCTCGGCGACACCAAGAGCCTGATCACGCACCCGGGAACCACGACGCACCAGCGCTTCACGCCGGAAGCCCGGGCGCAGATGGGCATCGGCGAAGGCCTGTTGCGGCTTTCCGTGGGGCTCGAACATCCCGACGATTTGATTGAGGACCTCTCGCGCGGACTTGCCGCCGTCTGATATTATCAGCTGCATGTATCGCGCGACGACCAGACAAGTTCAGATCACGGTGACGCCGGAATATTCGTCGGAACGCTCGTCCCCGGGCGACGACGAATATTTCTGGGCCTACACGATCGAGATCCTCAATCTCGGCGAGGAAGCCGTGCAGCTCGTCTCACGGCACTGGAAGATCACCGACGCGAACGGCCGCACCGAGGAAATCAAGGGCGCGGGCGTCGTCGGCAAGCAGCCGGTTCTGCGTAAGGGCGAGAGCTTCGAATATACCAGCGGCGTGCCGCTGAAGACCCCGTCAGGGCTTATGTCCGGCACCTACCAGATGGTGACGGAAGACGGCGACGATTTCGACGCCGAAGTGCCGGCCTTTTCGCTCGACAGCCCGAGCGCGAAGAAGGTGATGCACTAATTCACTTCCCTCATGCGCGGGCTTGACCCGCGCATCCAGCCTTTACTTCGTATAACTTTGCTCTGGATGGCCGGATCAAGTCCGGCCATGAGGTAATTATTTCTGAGAGTCTTCCGACTCAACCTCACCCGGCTCGAACGGGTAAACGCGCTCACCCATTCAAATCACCTCTCCCCATGGGGAGAGGGAACTAATATCGTTACGTAGACTCAACCTCACCCAGCACGCATGGATAGACACGTCCGCAGCATTAAATGACAAGCTTTGTCGTCCCCGCGAAAGCGGGGACCCATAATCCCTGTGCTTAATATTGACTCGGTGGTTATGGGTCCCGGCTCGCGCGCTTCGCGCTTGGCCGGGACGACAAAGCTGGATCGCTTCGTTCAGTGACAATCTCTGTCCTCATGGTGAGGAGCATCGCGAAGCGATGCGTCTCGAACCATGAGAGCTCATCCTTCGAGATGGCGCTTCGCACCTCCTCAGGATGAGGTTCATTTTTCGCTCTCAACCTCACCCGTCTCGAACGGATAAACGCGCTCACCCATTCAAATCACCTCTCCCCGACGGGGAGAGGTCGGCGCGCAGCGCCGGGTGAGGGGGATCGGTGGCGGGTATTCAATGCAGTACCCCCTCACCCTAACCCTCTCCCCCGCGGGGAGAGGGAACTTAAGTCGTTATGTAGACTCCACCTCACCCGGCTCGAACGGGTAAACCCGCCCGCAGAATTCGCAGGTGACGACGATCTTGCCGTCTTTGACCATGTCGGCACGATCCTGCGGCGTGAAGCTCTTCAGCATGTCGTAAACGCGGTCGCGCGAGCAGGAGCACTTCGCTTCCACCGGCAGCGCGTCGAATACGCGGACACCGCGCTCGTTGAACAGACGCCACAACAGCCGCTCGCTGGAGAGCGAGGAGTCCAAGAGTTCGTGATCCTCGACCGTCCCGACGAGCGACTTCGCTTCGACCCAGGCGTCGTCTTCTTTAACCTCGTGCTTCTCGGTGCCTTCCGGCGCGTCTCCGGCATCGATGTCGCTCTGGCGCGAGCGCGAGGAATCCGATGGCAGGAACTGCACGAGCAAGCCGCCAGCGCGCCAATGCATCTTCTCGCCGGCCAGCATTTCCTCGCCGACCGCGAGACGCACGCGGGTCGGGATCTGCTCCGAATTCTGAAAATAGGTATGCGCAGCTTCTTCGAGAGAGTTGCCATCCAGCGCAACGATGCCCTGATAGCGCTGCGCCTCGTTGCCGGTTTCCATCGTCATCGCCAGATGACCGTTGCCGAGGAGTTGCCCGGTCGTCGCCCTGCCCGCATCCGCGAGCCGCGCGCGATTGAACCGCGCATAGGCACGGACCTTCTCGGGGGCGACCACATCGACGACCATGAAATCGATCGGCCCGTCGGTCTGAGTCTGGAGAATCAGACGGCCGACGTCCTTCAGCGTGGAGCCGAGCAGCACCGCAAGCGTGATCGCTTCGGAAAGCGCACGGCACACCTGCGGCGGGTAGTTATGGTTCTCGATCGCCTTATCGAGCGCCGTACCCAGGCGAACGACACGGCCGCGCACGTCCAACGGCTCGACGGAGAAAGGGAGAACCTTGTCGTCGTCGGGTTGCTGGCTCGGCAGGCGGGCGGTTTCCGCCGCGCTCATGCCGCGGGCGCTCCCATGCACCACGCCAGAATACCCTTCTGCGCGTGCAGGCGGTTCTCCGCTTCGTCGAATACGACCGACTGCGGCCCGTCGATGATTTCGTCGGTGACTTCCTCGCCGCGATGCGCGGGCAGACAGTGCATGAAGATCGCGTCCGGCTTCGCGTGCTTCATCAGCGCGCGGTTCACCTGATAGGGCTTCAGGATGTTGTGGCGGCGCCTGGCTTCCTTGTCGCCCATCGACACCCAGGTATCGGTGACGATGCAATCCGCACCCTCGACCGCCTCTTCGGGGTCGCGCATGAAGCGGATCGCAGCACCCTGTTCCTTCGCCCATTTCACGACCGGCGGCTTCGCGGCGAAATCCTTCGGCGTCGCCACGTTCAGTTCGAACTCGAAACGCGCGGCGGCGTGCACCCAGGAAGTCAGCACGTTGTTCGCATCGCCGGTCCAGGCGACCTTGCGGCCCTTGATCGAGCCCTTGTGCTCTTCGAAGGTCATCACGTCCGCCATCACCTGGCAGGGATGCGAGAACTTCGTAAGCCCGTTGATGACGGGAACGGTTGCATGCGCGGCGAGTTCCTGAAGCGCCTTGTGATTGAGAATGCGGATCATGATCGCATCGACATAACGCGAGAGCACCCGCGCGGTGTCGCCGATGGTCTCCCCACGGCCGAGCTGCATTTCCGCGCCGGTGAGCATGATCGAGTGCCCACCAAGCTCGTGCATCGCGACATCGAAGGAAACGCGTGTGCGCGTCGAAGGCTTCTCGAAGATCATCGCAAGCGTGCGGCCCGCGAGCGGACGCTTCGGATCGCTTGCGCGCTTCGCCTTCAGACCGGAGGCGAGCGACAGAATTTCCCTGAGCTTTTTGCCCGAAAATTCCGACAGGTCGAGGAAATGCGAAACGCCGTTCGTACTCATTACGCGGCTCCCTTGGTCGTCGCCGCTTCGAGTTTCCGGCACGCCGCAGACATTTTTGAAATGGCTTCGTTGATTTCGGTTTCGGTGACGATGAGCGGCGGCAGCAGCCGCACGACGTTCTCGCCGGCCGCAACCGTGAGCAGGCCCTCGCCCATCGCGGCACTTACGAAGTCGCCGTTCGGCACCACTGTCTTGACGCCGAGCAGAAGGCCTTCGCCGCGCACTTCGGCGATCACGGTTTTATGCGTGTCTTTCAGCTCGGCAAGGCGCTGCTTCGCGAACAGGCTCATCCGCTGCACATGTTCGAGAAAGCCCGGCGCCAACACCTGATCGAGCACCGCGTTCGCAACCGCCATCGCGAGCGGATTGCCGCCGAAGGTCGAGCCGTGCGTGCCCGGCGTCATGCCCTTGCCGGCTTCCGCCGTCGCAAGACAGATGCCGAGCGGAAAGCCGCCGCCGATGCCTTTGGCGACCGCCATGATGTCGGGCGAGACACCCGACCATTCATAGGCGAACAGTTTTCCGGTGCGGCCGACCCCGGTCTGCACTTCATCGAAGATCAAAAGCAGGCCGTTCAGGTCGCAAAGTTCCCGCAGCGCTTTCAGGAAGCCCGGCGGCGGCACGCGGATGCCGCCCTCGCCCTGGACCGGCTCGATGATGATCGCGGCGGTTTCTTTCGTGATCGCCTTCTTCACCGCGTCGAGATCGCCGAACTTCACCTGCACGAAACCGGGCATGCGCGGGCCGAAACCTTCGAGATATTTTTCGTTGCCGGTCGCGGAAATCGTCGCGAGCGTGCGGCCGTGGAAGGCACCGTCGAAGGTGATGATCTGGTTGCGCTCGGGCTTACCGGACACGGACTGATATTTCCGCGCCATCTTGATCGAGCACTCCATCGCTTCCGCGCCGGAGTTCTGGAAGAAGGCGGTGTCGGCAAAGGTGTGCTCGATCAGCCGCTTTGCGAGCTTCTCGCCTTCCGGAATCTTGTAGAGGTTCGAGACGTGCCAGAGCTTTTGCGCCTGCTCCGTCAGCGCCTGCACGAGCGCGGGATGCGCATGCCCAAGCGCATTCACAGCGACGCCGGAGCCGAAATCAAGGTACTTCCTGCCGTCGGTCGAGGTCAGCCAAGCGCCTTCGCCGCGCTCGAAACTGACGTCGGCGCGCGAATAGGTCGGCAATACCGGCGCGATCATGGCATGCGCCTCCTCAAGTTCCTTCGTTATCGGCCCCTAAAACGAAATCTGCCGCCCATTACGAGCGGCGCGAC
>CAZFPR010000081.1:3859-5669 GCA_964521045.1 uncultured Hyphomicrobiales bacterium | reverse complement strand
GGCGCGACGGACGGTCTTGGGGCTGGTTTCCTTTATGTACAACGCTGCCCCCGTCGGTTCAACCAGCGCCTTCCGACTCGAAAACGTCACAACTTGTGGGGAAAACGACCTTCCAGGCGGCGGACTCTTGTGGCGTCGAGTCTGCCTATTGTAGCGTTTTATCCGTCGAATACGACATATCGTGCGGCGGACGACCCTAGGCGAAGCGTGAACGGCCATATCCGGGAGACGGGGAAAACCCCGATTCCGGCGAGCGCGGAAGGATTCTGCCTCGTGGTCCCGCAAAGCCCTGGGAACAGGGAACAAAAGAATGAGCTGGACCGACGAACGAGTTGAACTCCTCCGCAAGCTTTGGGCCGACGGCCTTTCCGCGAGCCAGATCGCAGCCGAACTCGGGGGCATCACCCGCAACGCCGTAATCGGCAAGGTGCACCGGCTTCAGCTTTCGGGCCGCGCCAAGCCCTCGTCTTCGGTGCCGCGCATCCGCAAGCCGCGGGTATCGAACGGCGTCATGCGTCCGCGCATGCGCTACTCGGGCAACAACGCGCTGGCGCCGGACTATGCGCGCGAAGCCGAACCCGATCTCGATCCGCTCGCGAATGTCGTTCCGATCGGACCCCGCGTCTCGATCACGGAACTCAACGAAAACACCTGCCGCTGGCCGGTCGGCGATCCGGGGGCGGAGGATTTCGGTTATTGCGGCGCGAAGCCGAAGACCAATGTGGTCTATTGCCCCTATCACGCGCGGATCGCCTACCAACCGCTTGCTGACCGAAGGCGCGAACGCCGGGCCGCACAAGGGCGCTGATCCCTTCCAAAAACAAAAAAGCCCCGAAGAACCTTCGGGGCTTTTTGTTTCATGCCGCGCTTTCTGCAAAACGCTCGTTGAAGGAGTAACCCGAGCCGCGAACGGTCCGGATCGGATCGGGTTCCCTGCCGCGCGTGAGCGTCTTTCTGAGGCGGCCGATGTGCACGTCCACCGTGCGCTCGTCGATATAAACGTCCCGGCCCCAGACGGCATTGAGCAGCTGCTCGCGCGTGAATACGCGGCCCGGGGACATCATCAGGAATTCGAGCAGCCGGAATTCGGTCGGCCCGAGATTCACCTCGCGCTCGCCGCGGTGCACGCGCTTTTTCTCGCGGTCGAGTTCGATGTCGCCGGACTTCAACTGCTGCGAAACCTGCTCGGGGCTTGCACGGCGCAGCAGCGCGCGGACGCGGGCGAGAAACTCCGGCACCGAAAACGGCTTCACCATGTAGTCGTCGGCGCCGGTCGAAAGCCCGCGCACGCGCTCGGACTCCTCGCTGCGCGCCGTCAGCATCAGGATCGGGAGACGCTCGGTCTCCGCTCGCGCGCGCAAACGGCGGCAAAGCTCGATGCCGGAAAGGCCCGGCAGCATCCAGTCGAGCACCACGACATCCGGCAGATTTTCCTTCAGCCGTATTTCGGCCTCGTCGCCGCGGTTCACGGTCTCGACGTCGTAGCCTTCGCTTTCCAGGTTGTAACTAAGCAGCACCGAGAGCGCTTCTTCGTCTTCGACCACCAGGATCTTCGGCTTCATGATGCGTGTTTCCGGCTAGTCTCAACTCTTCGGGTAGGTGACGGCCGTGAGGCTGGAAGTGTCCGACTTCGGCCGCTCATCGACAAGCTGTTCGCCGACTACCAGATAATGGACGGTTTCGGCGATATTCGTGGCGTGGTCGCCGATACGTTCCACGTTCTTCGCAGCGAAGAGCAGATGCGTGCACATCGTGATCTGGCGCGGGTCTTCCATCATGTAGGTCAGCAATTCCCGGAACAGCGAGGTGT
>CAZFPR010000081.1:3354-3849 GCA_964521045.1 uncultured Hyphomicrobiales bacterium | reverse complement strand
GCCGAAAGCGTCGAGCACTTCTTTCAGCTGCTCGAGCACGATCTCACTCATGTGCTCGACGCCGCGGAGCAGCGCTGCGGCCTGGTATTCGCCCTTGAGAGCGAGCACGCGCTTTGCCGTATTCTTGGAAAGATCGCCGATCCGCTCCAGATCGTTCGAGATGCGGATCGCGGATACGACTTCGCGCAGGTCGACCGCGAGCGGCTGGCGCTTCGCGATCAGCGTGATCGCGTCTTCCTCGATCTCGGGTCGACGCTGATCGACGCGTCGGTCGGACGCGATCACACGTTGAGCAAGGATGGTGTCGCGCTTGATGAGAGCATCGATCGAGTCGACCACCGACTTCTCCGCGAGACCGCCCATTTCGGCGACCTTGCGGTTGATCTCGCGGAGTTCGTTTTCGAAAGCTGTGACGATATGGCTTGCCATGATGAACCTCGCCGGCGTTAGCCGAAGCGCCCCGTGATGTAGTCGAGCGTGCGCCGCTCGCGGGGA
>CAZFPR010000081.1:0-3344 GCA_964521045.1 uncultured Hyphomicrobiales bacterium | reverse complement strand
CGTGCGGTTGTCTTTCGGATTGGAGAACATGCCGGTAGTCGGGCCGGCCTCGATCAGATCGCCGAGATACATGAAGGCGGTCTGATCGGCGACGCGCGCCGCCTGCTGCATGTTGTGGGTTACGATCACGATCGTGAAGTCGCGCTTCAATTCATCGATCAGTTCCTCGATCTTCGCGGTCGAGATCGGATCCAGCGCGGAAGTCGGCTCGTCGAACAGCACGACCTCGGGCTTGATCGCGACCGTACGCGCGATGCAGAGGCGCTGCTGCTGGCCGCCGGAAAGACCGAGCGCTGAGGTGTGGAGGCGGTCCTTCACCTCTCCCCATAGGGCCGTGCGGGTGAGCGCGGATTCGACGATCTGGTCCATCTCCGCGCGCGAGGGCTTCATATAGAGCCGTACGCCGAAGGCGATGTTGTCATAGATCGTCATCGGGAACGGGGTCGGCTTCTGGAACACCATGCCGACCTTCGAACGCAGCAAGTTTGCGTCGAGCTTGGGGTCGAGGATGTTCTCGCCGTCGAGCGTTACTTCGCCCTCCGCCCGCTGACCGGGATACAGTTCGTAGATCCGATTCAGGATGCGCAGCAGTGTGGACTTGCCGCAGCCGGACGGGCCGATCAGCGCGGTCACGCGCTGCTCGTAAAGCGGCAGGGAGATGTCCTTCAGCGCTTTCGAATCCCCGTAGTAGAACGAGAGATTCTTGATGTTCATCTTCGGCTTCGCGTTGGAAAGCGAATCCGCCGCGGCATGAACTGCAAAATTGGCCATTACTTAGCCCCCTTCGATACCAGGACGCGCGCGAGCACGCTGAGCGTCAGAACTGCGACTGTGATCAACAACGCGCCGGTCCATGCCAGACGTTGCCAATCTTCATACGGCGAGAGTGCGAACTGGAAGATGACAACCGGCAGGCTCGGCATCGGCGCGAGAATGTTCGTACTCCAGAACTGGTTGTTCAGCGCCGTGAACAGAAGCGGCGCGGTCTCGCCGGAAATGCGCGCGATTGCGAGCAGAATGCCGGTGATGATGCCTGTCTTCGCGGCGCGATAGCTGACATAGCGGATCACGGTCCAGCGCGGCGCCCCGAGGGCTGCCGCCGCCTCGCGCAACTGGTTCGGCACCAAGAGCAGCATGTCTTCGGTCGTGCGTACGACGACCGGAACCACGAGGATTGCAAGCGCCACCGCGCCGGCAATGCCCGAGAAGTTACCCATTGGGCGCACCATGATTCCGTAGACGAACAAGCCGATCACGATGGACGGCGCCGAAAGCAAGATGTCGTTGATGAAGCGCACGACATTCGTGAGCTTCGAATAGCGGCCATATTCGGCCATATAGGTGCCGGCGAGGATCGCGATCGGGGTTCCGATCGCAACACCGAGCGTTGTGAGGATCAGGCTGCCGACAATCGCGTTGAGCAGACCGCCGTCGCTGCCGGGCGGCGGCGTCATTTCGGTGAATACCGCGAGGCTCAAGCCGCCGACACCCTTCACGAGCAGCATTCCGAGAATCAGCACAAGCCAGGTCATGCCGAATACCGCGGTCAACAGCGACATCGTCATGTGGAAGCGGTTGCGGAGCTTCCGGCGCTGATAAAGGCCCTGATCGATCATAACTCAGCCTCCTCCCGCACGTTTGTTCAGCGAAGCGAGCAGAAGGCGCGCGCAGGCCAGAACGAAGAAAGTGATAACGAAGAGGATCAGGCCGAGCGCAATCAACGATGAGGTGTGCATGGCCTCAAGCGCCTCAACGAACTCGTTGGCGATCGCCGCCGAGATCGTAGTACCGGGCTGCAAGACCGACGCACTGATGCGATTTGCGTTACCGATGACGAAGGTGATGGCCATGGTTTCGCCGAGCGCACGGCCGAGCGCGAGCATCACGCCGCCGATCACGCCGACACGCGTGTAAGGAAGAACGACTTTCCACACGACTTCCCATGTGGTGGCACCAAGACCGTAAGCGGACTCCTTCAGCACCGGCGGCACGGTTTCGAACACATCGCGCGTGATCGAAGCGATGAAGGGAAGCACCATGATCGCGAGGATGAACCCGGCGGTCAGCACGCCGATGCCGTAAGGCGGGCCGGCGAACAGCCAGCCGATGACCGGCACATTGCCAAGCGTATCGATGATTATCGGCTGAACATGCCGCTGCAAAAACGGGGCAAAGACAAAAAGACCCCAGATGCCGTAGATGATCGAAGGGATGCCTGCGAGCAGTTCGATGGCGATACCGATCGGGCGGCGCAGGAACTGCGGACAAAGCTCGGTGAGGAAAATCGCGATGCCGAGGCCGATAGGAACGGCGACCAGCATGGCGATAATGGAGGTGACAAGCGTTCCGTAGATCGGCGCCAGCGCGCCGAAGCGCTCCTTCACCGGATTCCACTCTTCCGTCCAGAGAAAGCTTATTCCGAATTGCCGAAACGCGGGAATTGAGCCTTCGATCAGCGTCACAATCACGCCGAAGAGAATAAGAAGAACGAAAATCGCAGAAGCACGCGTCAGCAACTTGAAGAGTCTGTCGCTAATAATCAGACGGCGCTGCGAGGCGCGGCGCGGATCGCCCGGCTTCGCTTCATCGCGCGCCTCGGCGGGATCGAATGTCAACTCAACCATCTCGCCCCCTGAGGCCGAGTAAGAGTAACAGGAAAGGGTTTTTCTGGTTCACGAAGCGAACCCGCGGGAGCCGTTCGAGCGGTCCCCGCGGGCCGCGGTCTCAAGCGTGACGCGAAACGTCCGCGTTACGAGCCCTGATTGTAGAGCGGCTTGCCGTCGGCGCTCTTGATGTTGCTCCACTCTTTGCGGATCAACGCAACGAGGCTGTCCGGAAGCGGTACGTAATCGAGCGCTTCGGCTTCCTTGGCGCCGTTCTTGTACGCCCAGTCGAAGAACTTCAGCGCGTCGGTAGCGGCAGCTGCGTCCGCAGGCTGCTTGTGGATCAGGATGAAGGTCGCACCCGCGATCGGCCAGGTCTTTTCGCCCGGCTGTTCGGTCAGGATGATGTTGAAGCCCTTCGCCTTGGCCCATTCGGCACCGGCAGCAGCGGCCTGAAAAGCGGCAGCATTCGGCTCAGCAACCTTGCCGTCTTTGTTGACCATGTTGAGATGGGTCATCTTGTTCTGCTTGACGTAGGCGTATTCGACATAGCCGATTGCGCCCTTGGTCTGCAGAACGTTGTTCGCAACGCCTTCGTTGCCCTTGGCGCCGATGCCCGTCGGCCACTTCACGGCCGTCGATACGCCGACCTTGTCGTCCCATTCCTTGCTCACTTTCGCGAGGTAATTGACGAAAAGGAACGTGGTGCCCGAGCCGTCCGAGCGATGCACGATCGCGATC
>CAZFPR010000080.1:11604-12483 GCA_964521045.1 uncultured Hyphomicrobiales bacterium | reverse complement strand
CGATGTTGGAATGGTGCTCCATGATCGAGAGCACGATCTCGTCGCCCTCGCCGATCTCGGCCATACCGAACGATGCGGCAGCCAGATTGATCGCTTCCGTCGCGTTCTTCGTGAAGATGATCTCGGACGTGGACTTCGCGTTCAGGAACGCGCGGACCTTTTCACGTGCACCTTCATAAGCCTCGGTCGCGGCATTGGCGAGATAATGCAGCCCGCGATGCACGTTCGCATATTCATGCTCATAGGCATGACGCATGCGGTCGAGCACCTGCACCGGCTTCTGCGCGGATGCGGCGTTGTCGAGATAGACGAGCTTCTTGCCGTAGACTTCCTTCGACAAAATCGGGAAGTCGGCGCGAACCTTCGCGACATCGAAGGATGCTCTGGCGGGCGCGTTCAAGATCAGCTCCGCCCGGCGAGCCAGCCGCTCGCCAGACTCATCACCGCGTCGCGGATTTTCGTATTCTCGATGGTTTCGACCGCCTCGCCGAAGAACGACTGAATGAGCAGGCTCTCCGCTTCCTTCTTCGGAATGCCGCGGGCGCGAAGGTAGAAAAGAAGATCGTCATCGAGCGCGCCGGTGGTCGCGCCATGCGCGCATTGCACGTCGTCGGCGAAGATTTCGAGTTCCGGCTTGTTGTCCATCTCGGCGTTGTCACCAAGCAGGAGTGCCGCCGACATCATGCGGCCGTCGGTCTTCTGCGCGTCGGGCCGCACGATGATGAGTCCCTGGAACACGCCGTTGGCCTCGTCGTCGAGCACGGTCTTGTAGAGTTCGCGGCTTTCGCCGCCCGGCATCGCGTGATCGATTTCGAGCGTCGTATCCGCGTGCTGCTTACCGCGAAGCAGCGTCGCGCCTGCAATCGTCGCACGGGCGTT
>CAZFPR010000080.1:9148-11594 GCA_964521045.1 uncultured Hyphomicrobiales bacterium | reverse complement strand
CTGCCCGCGTAGGCGAAGGGCACGGTGTGACGCGAGGCGGCAGCACCCGTGGTCAGGGCAAACGAGCGGAAGCGGCTTTGGTTGCCGATCGCGCCGATCATCATGGAAAGATGGATCGCCTTGTCGCCTTCGGCCTGCACGCGCACGACATCGAGTTCGGCATCGTCGGCGACGGAGAGCTGCAAGACCGTATTGGTCTGATACGCGACCGTATCCGGGCCCACATGAGACTGCACGATGGTCGCCTGCGCCTTCGCACCCACCTTGACGAGCGCACGGCCGAACACGCTCACCGGCGACGTGCCGGTCCCGGGCGAACCCTTCTATCGCTGCCGCGTAGGCCGGTCACGATATGGCGGATATGGATCGGCTTCGCGATCTGCGCGCCGGGGGCCACTTCGATCACGATGCCTTCGTTCAGCGCTGCCGTGTTCAGCGCGAAGACCGCATCGTATTTGTTCGGATTGATCTTTGCGAGCAGTGTCGCGAGCGAAGCATCCTTCGCCAGCGCATCGCCTAGCGTCGAAATACTCAAACCCTTCTCCAGCCCCTTGAGGTTGGAGAGTTCCGCGGCGAACGAACCATTGACGAAGACGATCTCGCGCGCACCGATGTTGGCGAGCACGTTACTCTTCTTCGCCTCGGCAATCGCGTTCGCGTCCGCGCCCTTCGCGAGCGGCGGCATCTCGCGGACCAGCGTGCGCAGATCGGTGTACTTCCATTCCTCGACGCGGCGGTGCGGCAGGCCCTTTTCGGCAAACAGGCGCAACGCCTTCTCGCGCAAGCTCCGGATCGCCTCCGGTGCCGGCAGCGCGGCGAGCGCGTCCGAATAGGCCGTCTCGGCGGCGGTACGCATCATTTTGACTTCAGCGTTCACGATGCTTCCTCACGCCGCGTTGTCGTAAGCGGCGTAACCCTTGGCTTCGAGTTCGTGCGCAAGCTCCGGCCCGCCGGTACGCACGATCCGGCCTTTCGCCATCACATGCACGATGTCCGGCACGATGTGGTCCAAGAGGCGCTGGTAGTGCGTGATCACGAGGAAGCCGCGGTTCTTCGCGCGCAGGCGGTTCACGCCGTCGGCCACGATCTTCAAGGCGTCGATGTCTAGGCCGGAGTCGGTCTCATCGAGCACGCACATCTTGGGCTCCAGGAGCGCCATCTGAAGAATTTCGTTGCGCTTCTTCTCGCCGCCGGAGAAACCCACGTTCACGGGACGCTTCAGCATGTCCTGATCGATGTTGAGTTCTTTGGCCTTCTCGCGCATGAGACGCAGGAAATCCGGCGTGGAAAGCTCCTCGTCGCCGCGATTCTTGCGCACCGCGTTCACGGCGGTACGCAGGAACGTCATCGAAGCGACACCCGGAATTTCGATCGGATACTGGAACGCGAGGAACAGGCCCTTGGCCGCGCGCTCGTCCGGCTCGAGCGAAAGCAGGTCTTCGCCCTCCAAGGTCGCCGAGCCGCCGGTGACTTCATAGTCGTCCTTGCCCGCGAGCACATAAGACAGCGTCGACTTGCCGGAGCCGTTCGGCCCCATGATCGCATGGACCTCGCCCGGATTGACGGTGAGGTTCAGGCCGCGAAGGATTTCCTTTTCCTCGACCCGCGCCTGGAGATTCTTTACTTCGAGCAACGCCATTTTAGCCCACGCTTCCTTCGAGAGAGATTGCAATCAGTTTCTGCGCTTCCACCGCGAATTCCATCGGCAGGTGCTGGAGCACGTCCTTCACGAAACCGTTGACGACGAGCGCCACCGCCTCCTCCGCGGAAAGCCCGCGGCTCCGGCAGTAGAACAGCATGTCTTCCGAGATCTTCGAGGTGGTCGCTTCGTGTTCGAACACCGCGGACGAGTTCTTCGCCTCGATGTAAGGCGTCGTGTGCGCGCCGCACTTGTCGCCGATCAGGAGCGAGTCGCAGTTCGTGAAGTTGCGGGCGTTGGTCGCTTTCCGGTGCGCGGAAACCTGCCCGCGATAGGTGTTCTGCGAAACGCCGGCCGCGATGCCCTTCGAGATGATACGGCTCGACGTGTTCTTGCCGAGGTGGATCATCTTGGTGCCGCTATCGACCTGCTGGAAGCCGTTCGAAATCGCGATCGAGTAGAACTCGCCCTGCGAATTGTCGCCGCGCAGGATGCAGCTCGGATACTTCCAGGTGATCGCCGAGCCGGTCTCGACCTGCGTCCAGGAAATCTTCGAGCTTCTGCCGCGGCAGTCGCCGCGCTTGGTGACGAAGTTATAGACGCCGCCCTTGCCTTCGCTGTCGCCCGGAAACCAGTTCTGGACCGTCGAATATTTGATCTCGGCGTTATCGAGCGCGACAAGTTCGACCACCGCCGCATGCAACTGGTTCTCGTCGCGCGCGGGCGCAGTACAGCCTTCGAGATAGCTCACATAAGCGCCCTCGTCGGCGATGATTAGCGTGCGCTCGAACTGTCCGGTGTTGCGCT
>CAZFPR010000080.1:0-9138 GCA_964521045.1 uncultured Hyphomicrobiales bacterium | reverse complement strand
GAAATAGGTCGACAGCTCCATCGGGCAGCGAACGCCCTTCGGGATGTAGACGAACGAGCCGTCGGAGAACACCGCCGAGTTCAGCGTCGCGAAATAGTTGTCGGTGATCGGCACGACCGAGCCGAGGTACTTCTTCACGAGTTCCGGGTGCTCGCGGATCGCTTCCGAAATCGACATGAAGAGGACGCCGGCCTTCTTCAGTTCTTCTTTGAAGGTCGTCACCACCGAGACGGAGTCGAACACCGCATCGACCGCGACCTTGGAATAGACGCGGTTCTCCTCGGAAACGCCCGCGAGCACTTCCTGCTCGCTCAGCGGGATGCCGAGTTTCTTGTAGGTCTCCAGAATTTGCGGATCAATTTCTTCAAGCGACTTCGGGCCCGCCTGCGTCTTCGGCGCGGCATAGTAATACAGATCCTGATAGTCGATCTTCTTGTAGTGGACGCGAGCCCATTCCGGCTCCTGCATGGTCTTCCAGCGGCGGAACGCTTCGAGACGCCACTCCAGCATCCATTCCGGTTCGTTCTTCTTGCCCGAGATGAAGCGCACGGTGCTCTCGTCGAGCCCCTTCGGCGCCTTGTCGACCTCGATCTTGGTCTCGAAACCGTATTTGTATTGATCGACGTCGATCGATTTGACGCGCTCAACTGTCTCTTTAACTGCGGGCATTCTTCTTACTCGTTATGCGGCTCGCGCGCCGCGCTTGTTAAGGGACGTATAGACCTTCGACCATACGCGAAGGAACTCATCGACATCCGCGTCGGTCGTATTCCAGCCGGTGCTTACGCGCATGGCGCAGCGGCCGATTTCGGAGGAGACGCCCATCGCCTGTAGCGCCGGCGACGCCGCCGACTTGCCCGACGAACAGGCGGAACCTGCCGAGAGCGCGACACCTTCGAGATCGAACATGATCAGCGCGACTTCCGCGGTAATACCGGGGACTGCGAAAAAACTCGTGTTTGGCAGCCGCGCCGCACGCTCGCCGAAAATCACGGCGTCTTTGGCGATCGACCGAATGCCTTCCTCGATCTTCGCGCGGAGCGCGCCGAGCCGCGAGCCTTCCGGCGTCAGTGTCTGCCCGGCTTCGGTCGCAGCCGCGCCGAAACCCGCGATCGCCGCGACACTCTCCGTGCCCTGCCGGCGTCCGCGCTCCTGCCCGCCGCCGCGCATGATCGCAGGCAGCCGAGTCTCGCGATGCGCACTCACCACCGCGCCGGCACCCTGCGGGCCGCCGAGCTTGTGCGAGGTGATCGAAACGAGATCCGCGCCGCTTTCCCTGAGGTCGAACGGTATCTTGCCGACGACCTGCACGGCGTCGGTGTGAAACACGCCGTCGTTTTCATGCACGATGTCCGCGATCCTGCGGAGCGGCTGCAACACGCCGGTCTCATTGTTCGCAGCCATGACGGAAACGAAAGCGCGGCGCTTCTGCGCACGGTGTACCTGCAACATGCCTTCGAGTGCGCCGGCATCGACGACACCGTTCCTGTCGACAGGAATATAGATTGCGGCATCTTCGCCGAAACTTCCGCCGGCACGCACCGACGGATGCTCGACGCCAGACAGCACGAGCACGTCGCAGCGCACCTTTTCGCCAGCGAGTTCGAGTTCCGGCGAAAGCGCGGTCGCGTTCGACTCGGTCGCCCCGCTCGTGAAAAAGATGCTTTCCGGTTCCGCGCCGATCAGGACGGCAAGCTGGTGGCGCGCGTCCTCGACGATGGCACGCGCTGCACGGCCCTCGGTATGAACGGATGAAGCGTTGGCAGGTGCCATCATCGCAGCCGCAACCGCTTCCTTCGCGGAAACGCGCGGAACCGAGGTCGCGTTGTAATCGAGATAAACCCTTGCCATCGCTCGATATCCCGGAGCCGAAAAATCTTGCTTTTCGAACCCCGTATTGTTTAAGAGAGAAAGCTCGAAGCGTGGGAACGCGTGGCTATCGATGGCTGGCGCCGCCGAGCGGAATCTCTATTTAGAATTATTCTAAAGTAGGCCGGTGTTACCTGTGAGTCAACCGGACCCGGAACCCTGCGCACTGATTACATAAGCGCGAAACGACGGAAAGCACCCCAAGATGCCTGAAGTAATCTTCACCGGAGAAGAAGGCCGCCTCGAAGGCCGGTTCCAGCCGGGCCGCAGCAAGACCTCCCCGATCGCCATCATCCTGCATCCGCACCCGCAGTTCGGCGGCACGATGAATAATCCGGTCGTCTATCACCTCTATTACGCCTTCGCGAACCGCGGCTTTTCGGTGCTCCGCTTCAATTTCCGCGGTGTCGGCCGCAGCCAGGGCACCTTCGATCACGGCCAGGGCGAATTGTCGGACGCCGCAGCCGCGCTCGACTGGGTGCAGAGCGCGAACCCGGAAGCGCGTGCATGCTGGATCGCAGGCTTCTCGTTCGGCGCCTGGATCGGCATGCAGCTTTTGATGCGCCGCCCGGAAGTCGAAGGCTTTCTTTCGATCGCGGCACCCGCGTCGCTCTACGATTTCTCGTTCCTCGCGCCCTGCCCGTCGTCGGGTCTCTTCGTCCACGGCGACAAGGACGCGGTGGTGCCGGTCTCTTCCGTCGGCACGCTGGTCGAGAAGCTCAAGACGCAAAAAGGCATTGTGATCGAGCAGAATATCCTGAAGGGCGCGAACCACTTCTTCGACGGCAAGATCGAAAGCCTGATGGAAGTCGTGAACGAATATCTCGACCGGCGCCTCCCGAACGAGCGGGCGAACACGGCGGCGTAAAGCTTTTCGCAAATACTTTTCTTCGTCATGCCCGGCCTTGTGCCGGGCATCCACGTCTTTACAGCTTATCGGTGCACGAAGGCGTGGATGGCCGGGACTAGCCCGGCCATGACGAGTCTGGCGTTAAGGCCTCACCAGCACCCCGCCCGTCATCGGCTCCGGCACGCCCGTCGTTTTCGGAAACGACAGCGGCAGCCGCTGCATCGAGCGCACGGCAAGAAACGCAAAGGCCTGCGCTTCCACCGCTGACGACTGCCAGCCGATCTCTTCCGCGGTTTGCACGCGCGCGGGCGCAAGCTTCTCGCGCAGGAGTTTCACGAGTGCCGGATTGCGCGCGCCGCCGCCGGCGACGATCCAGCGCTTCGGTTCCTTCGGAAAATACTTCCGAGAAAGCGCAATCGACGACGTGACGATCTCGGCGGCAGTCGCCAATGCATCCGGCAGCGCCAAGGCCTTCAATTCGAACCGCGCGAAGTCCGCGCGGTCCAGAGACTTCGGCGGCGGCTGCGTAAAGAAAGGATGCGAGAGCGCCCCGGCAGCGAGCGCTTCGTCCGCCTTGCCGGAGGAAGCGACCGCGCCGCCCTCATCCATCGGCTTGCCGCTCCGGCTCATCATCAGTTCGTCAAGCGGCGCGTTGCCGGGTCCGGTATCGAATGCGACGGGTTCGGCATCGCCGTCGATATAAGTGACGTTCGCAACGCCGCCGATGTTCACGACTACGATGGGGCCGTCGTCGAACGCGCGAAGCAGCGCGCGATGAAAGACCGGCACCAGCGGCGCGCCCTGCCCGCCAGCCGCGACATCCGCGGCGCGGAAATCGTAGACCACCGGGATCTTGAGACGCCGTGCGAGCGAAGCCCCGTCGCCGATCTGTACCGTGAGCCTGCGCTCGGGCCGGTGCAGGATGGTCTGGCCGTGAAAGCCGACCACTTCGACCGCGGCGTGCGAGACCCCTTCGCGCTGGATCAGTTCGTCGATCACCTTGAGGTGCGTCTCGGTAACGAGCTTCTCCGCATCGGCGATCGCCTGCGGCCGCGCATTGCGGTCGGTCATGTCCTTCGCCGCGTTCACCGCGCCGCGCAGGATATGCCGCTCGGTCGGGCTGTATTCGCGGGAAATGTAGGTCCCGAAGCGCGAAACGCTCTCGCCATCGGTTTCGATCAGCGCGACGTCGACCCCGTCCATGGAGGTGCCGCTCATCGTGCCGATGGCAATAACCAAAAGAATCGCTCCGGTTGAATCCGGCCAAGGAACTGTTAAACCAGCCCGCCATGACCGCATACAAGTCCGATTTTCTCAACGTCCTCGAATCCCGCGGCTTTATCCACCAGGTCTCGGAGCCGGAGGTGCTCGACCAGCTCGCCAAGACCGAGATGGTGACCGCCTATATCGGCTTCGACTGCACCGCGGCATCGCTGCATGTCGGCTCGCTCCTGCCGATCATGATGCTGCGCTGGATGCAGAAGACCGGGCACCGGCCGATCGCGCTCATGGGCGGCGGCACCACGCGCGTCGGCGACCCTTCGGGCAAGGACGAGTCGCGGCGGCTGCTCACCGACGACCAGATCAACGAGAACCTCAAGGGCATCCGGCAGATCTTCTCGCGCTTCCTCAGCTTCGGGGATAGCAGCAACGATGCCATCATGGCGAACAACGCCGACTGGCTGAACACACTCAACTACATCGACTTCCTGCGCGACGTCGGCCGCCACTTCTCGATCAACCGCATGCTCACCTTCGACTCGGTGAAGCTCCGGCTCGAGCGGCAGCACGAACTCTCGTTCCTCGAATTCAACTACATGATCCTCCAGGCCTACGACTTCCTGGAACTATCGAAGCGCTACGGCTGCCGCTTGCAAATGGGCGGCTCCGACCAGTGGGGCAACATCATCAACGGCATCGATCTCGGCCGCCGCGTTTCCGGCGTGCAGTTGTTCGCGCTGACTTCGCCGCTGATCACCACCGCGTCGGGCGCCAAGATGGGCAAGACCGCAGCCGGCGCAGTGTGGTTAGACGCGAACCTCGTCAGCCCCTACGACTACTGGCAGTTCTGGCGCAACACCGAAGACGGCGACGTCGCGCGCTTCCTGAAGCTCTTCACCGAGATGCCGCTGCCGGAAATCGGCAAGCTTGCGGCCCTCAAGGGTGCGGAAGTGAACGAGGCCAAGAAAATTCTCGCGACCGAAGCGACCGCGATGGTGCACGGGCGCGAAGCCGCCGAGCAGGCGGAAGCGACCGCGCGCACGACTTTCGAGGAAGGCGCGCTCGCCGAGAACCTGCCCAGCATCGAGGCGAAGAAAAGCGAACTGGAATCGGGCATCGGCATTCTGAACGCGAGCGTGAAGGCCGGCTTCGTTTCATCGACCAGCGAAGCGCGGCGTCAGATCAAGGCGGGCGGCATCAAGGTCAACGACGTCACCGTGACCGACGAAAAGCTGACCCTCACTCCGAAAGACCTGACGTCCGAAGGCGTCATCAAGCTGTCGCTCGGCAAGAAGAAGCACGTCCTGCTTCGTGCGATCTGAAATCGGCGCAATCTGAACTCAGCGCGGACTTAGCGGCGCGGCAGAGTCGTTCGCGCCCCTGAACTCGAAGATCTTGCGGAAGAAGCCGGGTGCCGCCATCGACATCGGATTGATGCGAAGCGTCGGCCCGCTCGCCGGTCCCTGGATCTCGAAGGTGAGCGCGAGCAGACCCTCTTTCGGGCCGCCGAGAAACAATCCGACCAGCGGAATCTGTCCGAAGATGTTGTTGATCCCGTATGCGGGCACGTATGTGCCGCGCACATGCACGCTGTTCTTGGTGTAGTCGAGCACGCCATCGACCGTCGCACCGATCGTCGGGCCGAAGATCAGCCCTTCCCTGATTTCGAAACGGCCCGGCGTACGCGTGAAATCGATCCGCATGCGGACGAAAGGCACCGCACCGCCCCGCTGCGCCGGACGCTGGACGGCCCCGCGCTCGCCTTCGGAAGGCAGCGGTGCGGAAGACTGCAACCTGTCCAGCGCGGGTTCGCCCACGATGTTGAAATTGCGGACGCTGACGATGCCCTCCTGCGGAGCGTTGTCGCGCGTCGGCGTATCGATCACGATCCAGATCTCGCCGCCTTGAATCTTCGAATAGTAATCGGCGAAGCGGAACACCGCACCGGCGTCTCCCGATGTCAGGTAGATCACCTGCCTGCCGCCGTCGCGCGCGCGTAGCTCACCGACCAGCGTGGAATCCCGTCCGACCCTGCCGAGCAGCGCAAAGCTGCGGACTTCGTTGTTGCGGCGGGCGATGCGCAGTTCGAGATTGCGGATCACTTCTCCGTTGTGGCCGGTGGCGGCTCCGATGCGGACATCGAGATCGACGTCCTGCTGCTTCTCGTTCTTTTTGCCGCCGCCGGGCGTTTCCGAAAGTGCGCGGATCATGCCGCGCGCATCGATCACGGCTCCCCGCAGCGAAACGCGAAGCGCGCCTTCGTTGTTGCGCTCCACGTTCAGCGACGCGCGATCGCCCTCGGACACATGAAACGTGGGAAGATTGACGGCAATCAATCCGCCTTCGGCGTCGAACTCGGCGGAGCCGCGCAGATGCACGCCCGAGCCGGTGACGTTGATGTCTTCGAGCTTGTAGGCGCCGTCGCGTTCGATCAGGCGAAATTGCGCGCGCCCCGGGCGGCCGGCAGGCTTGTTCCAGCCGGGAACGACTTCCGTAATCGTCGCAGCGGTCAGGTCGGCATCGATCTGGACGCGCGTTTCCTTGTCGCCGGCGATACCGGCAGCCTTCACCGTAACCGGCCCGGCAAGCGACGGCGAAAGATCGAAGCCGAAGCGGCGCCGCGCAGCACTGTCCAGCGTGGTCGCGATACGGAACTCGCCATCGGATTTCCCGCGTGGCTTGGAATACTCGAACACGGCAGGCGCGCCGCCCAGCCTGCCTTCCCCCTTCACCACGAGCTGGCTCGCGGAAAGCGTCACCTTGCCGGAGGCGTTCTCGATCTTCTGTCCTTTGACGATATTTTCCGCGCTGAAGTTGCTGGCGTCGGCTTCGGCCGCATAACGGATCTCGCGGCGGAGCAAGTCGCGCTTCAGCGGCATCTCGATCCGCACGTTGGAAACGACGTTGCCGCGCGTGGTTTCCGGGTTCAGCGTGAAGCCGGTCTCCTCTTTGACGAGATCGCGCGACAGGAGATCGGCGATGGCCTCGCCGTTGCCTTCGATCCGCATCTGCACGACCCCGGTCGCGGGATTGCGGAAATGCTCGCGCACTTCGAACGTGCCCTGCGGAATGGTCAGTCTGCGTTTGCGTCCGAGTTCGACAACGCCGCCGCTAACCTTGATGAATGCGTTCTGGCCCGTGACCGAGATGGTCGCCCTGGCGTCGCTGATCGAAGGCAGGCCGGCTACCGGGGTAAACTTCATCTGCGACGCCTGCGCATCGAGCTTGATCGCGCTGTCCGGCAGTATCGGATCGACCTGTGCAAGCGCCTCAAGCGGAATGTTGAGCGCGATCGAAACGCGATCTACGAGACCGCCGTCGACATGTTCAAGAACCCACGTTCTCGCGCCGGGCGCGACGGGCGCCGGCCACAAGCGCTTGAAGGCGGAAACCGGCATCCGGTCGGCGGCGAGGCCGAGTTGCAGCATCGGCGTTTCGTCGCCGAGCGTCACGGCACCCGTGAGCGCCAGTCCCGCAGTAGGCCCGCGCAGCACGCCTTCGTCGATGGTGAGACGGCGGGTTTCGCGATCGAATGCGCCGCGGATTTCCACCGTATCGATGGTCAGACGCGCTTCGTTGGCGCGGCCGGTTCCGAGCGCAAGCCTGCCTTTCGGTACGATGAACTGCCAGGAATTGCTGCCCGCTTTCGGCGGCTCGATGATCGCGGCGAGGATCAGGCTGTTCTGCCCGCTGCCGATCTGAAACGGATCGATGATGAAAAGGCCGCGCTGCTCGTCGAAGCGCAGCAGCAGCTGCGCGCTTTCGACTTCGAACCTGCCGCGCTCGTCGCCCGCGGTGCCGATCTCGCCTTTGCCTGCGCCAATGCGCAGATCGGAAGACATCAGCTTGCCGTCGATCCCGATCTGGGCGCGCAGAAACACCGATATCGGCGTGCTCGCAAAGATATCGAGACCGCCGTATCCGGCCGCATTGATGAGATCGTTCGGGATCACGCGGTTCGCGATCAGGTCGAGCGCGCGGGAGCCGTTCGAAGGCGCGGTGATCGTGGCGGTGATGTCCCACGGGTTTGCGCCGTCGCCCGAACTCAGCCGGAAGGTGGCGCCGCCCGCGCCGGCACGGCGGAACGCGAAGTTGATGTTCTTGAAGGTCCAGCTTTTTCCCGCGGTCTCGCTTTCGACCGTCAGCGTGCCGCGCTCAAGACCGATCTCGGAAAGCGCAATACCGTCGATGCCGGTCTGCTCCAGCCGCGCGAGCCAGCGTGCGGCTTCCGTGAACACCAGCGGATCGCCCTGCGGCGCGGACTGCGTCTGCGGCAGCGGCTGCGCTTTGGTTTCGGGCTGCATGCGCGCGGCCTGCGGCACAGCTTTCGGTGTCGTCACCCGGATGTTGCCGCTCTCGTCGAGCCGAACGGTCATCACGGCATTCACGAGCGTGATGCGGCGAACGCGATAGCTGCCGACGAGCAGGCTGCCGGCTTCGAGGCCGACCTCGGCGGCAGGCGCACGCACGACCTCTTCGTTCATGTCGTTGCGGATAACGAGCCGCTCGGCGGTCAGGACCGGCGCGCCGGAACTGTCGTAGTCGAGGCGGGTTCGCCCGATCGTGACCTTGTGGCCGGGCGGCAGCTTCTCTTCGAGTGCGCTCACGATCCAGGGGGTCGCGACGTCCACCGAAAGCAGCCCGGTCAGGAAGGCCACGTAGATGCCGACGATGCAAACCACGAATACGGCAACCGTTCCCGCGAACCAGCGGGCCACACGGCCGATCTTTCCGGAGAATAGGCGGTTCGCAGGCGCGATCAGGCGGGCAAGGAAATTCGGCCGCGCCTGCGGCAAGTCTTCGTCATGCCACTCATGGTGGTGGCGACCCTTCATGCCTGCACTTGCCTCAACTCGTCCCCCCGCGCCGGCTTATATTTCTCTTGTGCCCGCGCCCCGCCCTAAAGTCTCTCGCTATCCCGCCCCCGGAATGAGCTAGAGTCGAGCAATTTCAAGCCTTTAATCCCGCCAAAAGGAAGGCGTATGACATCTTCACCCACAGAAGGAAGCCCTGCTCCCGGTTTTTCCCTGCCCGCGGACGGCGGCGGCACAGTGTCGCTGGAATCGCTGAAAGGGAAGAACGTCGTGATCTTCTTCTACCCCAAGGCCGACACGCCGGGGTGCACGAAGGAATCGATGGATTTCAGCCGCCTGAAACCGGCATTCGAAAAGGCGGATACGGCGGTGGTCGGCGTTTCG
>CAZFPR010000079.1:0-12688 GCA_964521045.1 uncultured Hyphomicrobiales bacterium | reverse complement strand
TCGGCCATCTCACCATCGAGGAGAACCTGCTCACCGGCGCCTTCACGCGCCGCGACGGCCGCGCTGCGATCAAGCGCGACATGGAGCGCGTCTACGAATATTTCCCGCGCCTGCGCGAACGTAAGAATTCGCTTGCAGGCTATACCTCCGGCGGCGAGCAGCAGATGTGCGCGGTAGGGCGCGCGCTGATGTCGCGTCCGAAGCTGATCCTGCTCGACGAGCCCTCGATGGGTCTCGCGCCACAGATCGTCGAGGAAATTTTCGATATCGTCCGCGATCTGAACGCCAAGGAAGGCGTCACTTTCCTGTTGGCGGAGCAGAACACCAATATGGCGCTGAAATACGCACAGTACGGTTATATCCTCGAGAACGGCCGCATCGTGCTCGACGGCGATGCGAAATCACTGCGCGACAACGAGGACGTGAAGGAATTCTATCTCGGCGTCTCCGGCGCTGGCCGCAAATCCTTCCGCGACGTGAAGCACTACAAGCGCCGCAAGCGCTGGCTCGCGTGAGTTCTGCGATGTCCGGGCATTACGACAAGCTGGAAACCCGCAGCGCTTCGGAACGCGAAAGCGATCTGTTCGCGCGTCTGCCGTCGCTCGTCTCGACGGCGCTGCAAGCGCCGGGCTGGCAAGAGCACTTGAAGGGCGTCGATCCGAAAGCCGTGACGTCGCGGGAGGCGCTCGCAAAGTTGCCGGTGATGCGCAAGTCCGCGCTGCCTCTGATGCAGAAGGCGTCGCCGCCTTTCGCGGGCTTCGTGCCGGCTCCGGTTTCTTCCTTCGGCAGACTGTTCACGTCGCCGGGACCGATCTTCGAGCCCGAGGGCAAAGAGAATGATCCGTGGGGTGCCGCCCGCTCGCTGTTCGCCGCGGGCTTTCGCCCGGGCGACATCGTGCTGAATACTTTTTCGTATCACATGACGCCGGGCGGGTTCATCCTCGACTCCGCCGCGCGTGCGTTGGGATGCCCCGTGATTCCGGCGGGTCCCGGGCAGACCGAGATGCAGCTTGAGATGATCGCGCATCTGAAGCCCACCGGTTACACCGGCACGCCGGATTTTCTGAAGATCCTGCTGGATGCCGCGAAAACCGCGGGCCGCGATGTTTCCTGCATTAAAAAAGCGCTGGTTTCGGGCGCGGCCTTTCCGCCTTCGTTGCAGGCCGAGGTTAAGTCGCGGGGCGTGGACGCCTATCAGACTTACGCCATCGCAGACGGCGGCGTGGTCGCTTACGAGTCGCCGGCACGCGAAGGATTGATCGTCAACGAGGACGTTCTCGTCGAGATCGTGCGCCCGGGCACGGGCGATCCGGTCGCGGAGGGCGAAGTCGGCGAAATCGTCGTGACATTCTTCCACGAGCAGCACCCCTGGATCAGGCTTGCGACCGGCGACCTGTCCGCTGTGCTGAAGGGCGCTTCGCCCTGCGGCCGCACGAACGCGCGCATCAAAGGCTGGATGGGCCGCGCCGACCAGACCACCAAGGTCAAAGGCATGTTCGTCCGTCCCGAGCAGGTGGCGGAACTTTCGAAACAGTACCCTTCGCTGAAAAAACTCCGCCTCGTCGTCACGCGCGAGAACGAGCAGGACGCAATGACGCTGCGCGCGGAAAGCGCGAACGGCGGTGCCGATCTTTCGGAGAAGGTGGCTGCAACCTTGCAGGCAGTGACCAAGCTCAAGGGCCGGGTCGAGATCGTCGCAGTCGGCTCGCTGCCGAACGACGGCAAGGTAATCTCGGACGAGCGGGGATAGTTTTTCTCATCATCCTTCAAGACGGGGCCTTTCAGGCCGCTCCTCAGGATGAGGCCTCAATCCTCATGGTGAGGGACGCCGAAGGCGCGTCTCGAACCATGAGGTCGCAGATCAGCGCGAAACAATTCGCCCTTCCGCGACCGTCTTCACCGTCCCGAGCGATTTCAGATACCGCACCACCTCGTTCGCGAGAAGCGGCGCGTCGGCGTCGGGGGTCACGCGCTTCGCCGCGCGGAACGTCGCGTAGTCGTCGCCGCCGCGCGCGAGGAAGTCCAGAATCGCCACGCGGTAGACGCGCGCGTGCTCGACCGGCTTGCCCGCGATCTCCAGCGAGATCACGCGCTTGCGCATGGGCTGTTTGGGATCGAATACGACTTTCATCCCCGACACCTGCGGGAAGCGGCCCGCCGGCACAGGCACCTGCGCGAGGCCGTTCTCCATCGCAAGCAGAAGATCGGCCCCCGAAATTTCGACGACCACGACGCGGTTGTTGAAGGGGAGTTCGGCGAGAATATCCTTGAGGCGGATTTCCGATCCGGGCGCATAAACTTTTCCTGCGCGGATGCCGCCGCCGTTGATGACGGCCGCGTCGGCCTTCATGGAGACGCGCATCGCATCGGCGAAAAGATTGCCGATCGCCGCTTCGCGGGTGCGGATGGTAGAGTTCCGGCTGTCGAGCTCGACCGCGGTCTTCGCGATGACAACTTCCGCCTCGCGCGAAAAATCTTCCTGATAGCGCGCGACAGCGGCGGCCATCTCCGGGTCGGGCGTAACGTCCGCCGTATCGATCGCACGGAATTTCGGCCACCAGGTCGCTACGCGCCTGTCGCCGCGCATGCTCACGGAAATGTCGATGTCGATGCCGGTGACATAAATCGCGTCGTAGCCGGACTCCACGATGCCGACCTGCCCGTCATACTGGATGAACAGATCGTGCGTGTGACCGGTAAGCAGCAGCTCCGCAGCCTGTGCGAACTGCAAGAGGAATGCGTCGCCCCGGTCGCAATGCAGCACCGCGCAGACGAAGTCCGCGCCTTCCTTGCGAAGCAACGCCGCCTGCTCTTTGGTCGTCTCGACGCAGGGGAGAAATTGCAGATCCTCCGGCGAAGAAAGCCGCGCGGATTTCTCATAGGCGATTCCGGTCAGGCCCAGTTTCACGCCGTCGAAGTCGAAGATCGCGCGGTCCTTGTGTCCCGGCACGGGCTTGCCGTTCGCAAGCCGGAGGTTCGCGCCATAGAGCGGAAACTTCGCTTCGCGCATGCGCTCGAGAAAAGTGTCGCGGCCGAAATCGAACTCGTGATTGCCGGCCACGAAAATATCCGGCGCAATCATGTTGGTCAGCGCGACGATGTGCTTGCCGCGGTCGAAACCGGACATAAGCGAAGGCGAAAGCGTGTCGCCGCCGTGGGCGACGATTACGTTCTTGTGCTTGGCGCGTTCGGCCTTGACCACGGCCGCGAGCCGCGCAAATCCGCCACGCGCCTTGCCGTCGCCGAGCACCTGCTCGTTCATGAGGTAGAAATCGTTGAAGAGAACGAAGGTCAGCTTGGTCGCAGCAACGGGCTGTGCCCATGCCGGCCTCCAGTTCCCGAACGGGGCAAGGAAGGCAGAAAGGGTGGCGAGAAAGCCGCGGCGCGAAAGCATGGGTCAAGTGCTACGTTGTGTCTCTGCCGCCCCTTGTGCATCGGCGGCCGTACTCTTCTATATTGCTGCGGCATGAAAATCGAACCCGCCCGGCGGTCGCCCGACCACCCAGCCATTACCCCCCGAATCGGCGTGCTCCTCGTCAATCTCGGTACGCCCGACGCCACCGACTACTGGTCGATGCGGCGCTATTTGAAGGAGTTTCTGTCCGACCGCCGCGTGATCGAGGCGCCGCGCGCGCTGTGGTGGTTCGTGCTGAACGTCATCATTCTCTCGAAGCGTCCGCAGGCCAAGGGCCGCGACTACGACAAGATCTGGAATCGCGAGAAAAACGAAGGTCCGCTGAAGACGATCACGCGCTCGCAGAGCGAAAAACTTGCGGCCTCTTTTGCGGGTAACGACAGGCTCGTTTTCGACTGGGCGATGCGCTACGGCAATCCGTCGATTGCGTCGCGCCTCCGGTATCTTCAGGAACAAGGATGCGACCGCATCCTGATCGTGCCGCTCTATCCGCAGTACGCGGCGGCGACAACTGCGACTGTGGCGGACAAGGCGTTCGATGCGCTGAAAGAGATGCGCTGGCAACCCGCGATCCGGATCGCGCCGCCGTGGCATGACGACCCGGTCTATATCGAGGCGGTGACCGATGCGTTGCAGGCCGAGCTTGCCAGGCTCGCGTGGAAGCCGGACGTGATCCTTTCCTCCTTCCACGGCGTGCCGCTCGAGTATCTCCTGAAGGGCGATCCCTATTACTGCCAGTGCGCGAAGAGCGCGCGCCTCATGCGCGAGCGGCTCGGATTGAGCGATCAGCAGTTCGCAACGACGTTCCAGTCTCGTTTCGGCAAGGACGAATGGCTCCAGCCTTACACCGACAAGACGGTGGAGGCGCTTGCGAAGTCCGGTGTGAAGAACCTGGCGGTCGTCACGCCGGGGTTCGTCGCCGATTGCCTCGAGACCATCGAGGAGATCGGGATGGAAAACAGGGATATCTTCCTTGAGAACGGCGGCGAGAATTTCGCGGCAATTCCTTGCCTCAACGATTCGGAGCCCGGAATAAAGGTCATCCGTCACGTGGTCGCGCGGGAGCTTATGGGCTGGCTCTGACGGAATCGTGAGAATCGGCGATACTTGCGGATGCGCCCAGCCCGCGCCATGTTTGCAGCCAGTCGCGGAATACCTGCGCTGGGAGGCGCTCCATGGACGGCTTCAGCATTTTCGTTCTGGTTATCCTGATCATCGCGGTCTCGACCGTCTTCGCAGGCGTTAAGACCGTTCCGCAGGGCTATCATTATACTGTCGAGCGGTTCAGCCGTTACACGACGACCATGACATCGGGTCTCAATTTCATCGTGCCCTTCATCGATCGCATCGGGTCGAAAGTGAACATGATGGAGCAGGTGCTGGACGTCCCGACGCAGGAAGTCATCACCAAGGACAACGCAACCGTCGCCGTCGACGGGGTCGCGTTCTATCAGGTGTTCGACGCGGCTCGTGCGAGCTACGAAATCACCAACCTGCACAAGGCAGTTCTGAATCTCATCATGACGAATATTCGAACCGTCATGGGCTCGATGGATCTCGACATGCTTTTATCGCACCGCGATGAAATCAACGATCGCCTGCTCAAGGTCGTCGATGCGGCTTCCGCAGTCTGGGGTATCAAGATCACCCGCGTCGAAATCAAGGACATCGTGCCGCCGGCGGATCTAGTCGCGGCGATGGGCCGCCAGATGAAGGCCGAACGCGAGAAGCGCGCGGTCATTCTGGAGGCGGAAGGCCAGCGCCAGTCGGAAATACTGCGTGCCGAAGGCGAGAAGCAGTCGCAAATTCTCGAAGCGGAAGGCCGCCGCGAAGCGGCCTATCGCGACGCCGAGGCGCGTGAGCGTCTTGCGGAAGCCGATGCGAAGGCGACGACCGTGCTGAGCCAGGCGGTCGCAGGCGGTCAGGCGTCGGCGCTGAACTACTACATCGCCGAAAAATATGTGAAGGCGATGGAAGAGTTTGCGCGCTCGCCGAACCAGAAGGTCTTCATGCTGCCCTATGAAGCGACGGCGATCCTCGGTTCGCTCGGCGGCATCGCCGAACTGTCGAAGGCGGTGTTCGGCCCGAATGCGGGGCCTGCGGGCGCCAACGCGCCGACCGGCCCGCGCCGCAGCGGCTCCTGAGTGGTGCGGCCATGAATTTCCTCGCGCAACTCGGAAACTGGAACTGGTTTATCGTGGGCGGGCTTCTGCTCGCGCTCGAAGTGATGGTGCCCGGCACCTTCATGCTTTGGCTCGGGCTTGCTGCCATCGCGACCGGCGTCATCGGCTGGATCGTGTCGATGAGCTGGCAGGTGCAGATCGTGATCTTCGCGATCCTATCCGTGATTTCGGTCCTGCTCGGCCGCCGCTTCTATCCCACGGTGGTAACGGAAACCGACAAGCCTTTCCTCAATCGCCGCGCGGACGCCTTCGTCGGCCGCGTGTTCACGCTGGACGAGCCGATCGTGCACGGCAGCGGGCGCGTGCGGATCGACGACACCACATGGCGCGTTTCCGGTCCGGATTGCCCGGCGGGATCGAAAGTCCGTGTTGAGAAAGCGGACGGCGCGACGCTGATCGTTGCGCCTGCGGGTTAAGCCACGCCGATCCTGAGCAGATCGTGCAGGTGCACGAGGCCGACCGGCTTCTTGTTTTCGACGACGAAAAGCGCAGTGATGTTCGAGGCGTTCAACTGCTGCAACACTTCGGACGCGAGCTGATCGGGCGCCGCCGACTTCGGGTCCTTCGTCATCACGTCATCGACCTTCGAGCTCAGAAGATCCGGCCGCATGTGACGGCGCAGGTCGCCGTCGGTGACGATGCCGGTAAGGCTGCCGGCGCCGTCGAGAACGCCGACGCAGCCGAAGCCCTTCGCCGACATTTCCACGATCGCGTTCGACATCGGGGTCCCGCTCCCGACCAGCGGAAGTTTCGCGCCCGCGTGCATGATGTCGCGGATGAAGGTGAGGCTCGCGCCGAGTTTGCCGCCGGGATGCAGCGCCTTGAAGTCGAGTGCGGTGAAGCCGCGGCTCTCCAGCAGCGCGACAGCGAGCGCATCGCCGAGCGCGAGCTGCATCAGGGCCGAAGTCGTCGGCGCAAGTCCATGCGGGCAGGCTTCCTGCACGGCCGGAAGGATCAGTGAAATGCTCGCGGCTTTCGCGAGCGCGGAACTCGGCTGCGAGGTGATCGCAATCAGCGCGACACGGAAGCGCTTCGCGTAATCGATCAGGTCGCGCAGTTCCGCTGTCTCTCCCGACCAGGAAAGCGCGAGAATGATGTCGGTCTTGTCGGAGATGACGCCGAGGTCGCCGTGGCTCGCTTCGCCCGGGTGCACGAAATAAGCGGGCGTACCGGTCGAGGAAAGCGTGGACGCGATCTTGCGGCCGACGTGCCCGCTCTTGCCCATGCCGGTCACGATTACGCGGCCGTTTTCTCCGCGCGGGCCGGATATGGCGCGGATTTTTTCCACAGCATCCGAGAAACTCCGGCCCAGTTCGCCCTCAAAGGCCGTGGCCAGCGCCGTGAGGCCGTTCGCCTCGGTCGAGAACGTCCGGAGCGCGGAGGCGGCGTGCGCAGAAGCGGGCGTCTCAGCCGTGGTTTTGCTGGGCTTTTGCATCGGATCCTTGGGCGGCTCTTTGGGCCACTTTCGGCCCGGAACAGCGCGATTCCCTAGCACGGGGCGAGGCCGGGAGGCCAACCGCGGCCGGCCCCACAACGAAGCTTTAACCATGCCCGTTTTACCTTCGTTAACCATCCAAGCCATTCTCGGGCCAAGCCTTTGCCGGATTGTACCTCGTCACGGATGCCGGTTTTTGGATGCTGGCGGGCTTTGTCTGCTGGCCTCTGCGCGCTCGCGTTCGCGGGTAGCGCTTTCGCGCAAAGCGACGAAGCGCTTCTCCAGAAGAAGAAAGGGCCGCCGCAGACGGTCGTCGAGAACCTGATCGACTCGCCGCGCATCACCGGCAGCGTGCCCTCGAACGGCGCGGGGGACACCGGCTTCGTTTCCCAGAAAAAGAAAACGCCGCCGAAGAAGGGTCAGGCGCAGAAGCAGACAAAGAAGAAAAGCGCGAGCGCACCGCAAGTACCGGATGCGAGCCTTGCGGCGCGCAATCCGTCGCTCCTGCGCGTGCAGAGGGTAGAGCCGGAAATTACCGGTTCGGTCTCGCCGCTGCGCAAGCGCCGCCTGCCGCCCGAAGAAGAACCCTTCGGAGCTGTCGGCTTTTATTCCGGCGCGTTTCTCGTGAAGCCGAGCATCGAATTGCAGAGCGGTTACGATTCGAACGCGGAACGGGTGGCCAACGGGAAGGGCTCCTGGTTCAATACGCTGCTCGGCGCGCTGAACGCGCAGTCGCAATGGCAGCGGCACGAGCTCGTGCTCGACCTGCGCGGCACGCATACGAAATACTATGATGTAGACGGCGCCGACCGGCCGGAAGTGCAGGCGAATCTGCGCGGGCGCGTGGATGTTTCCTCGCAGACCAAGATCGAACTCGAGAGCAAATTCGCCCTCACGACCGAAAATCCTGGCAGCCCCGATGCCGTCGCCGCCGTGCGCCGCCAGCCGAATGTCTATGGCTTCGGCCAGACCGCGGCGCTGGTGCAGCGTTTCAACCGCTTCGAGATTACGACCGGCGTCGGCATCGAGCGCAACGTCTAACTTACGAATGGCGCGGTGACGAGCCTTGCGGATCGCGACTACAACGCCTACTCGGCGCGGCTCCGCGGCGCTTATGAGCTGTCGCCCGACGTGAAGCCGTTCGTCGAAGCGAACGTCGACCGGCGCGAGCGCGACCTGCCGGTGGATTTCAGCGGTCTCCGGCGCGACTCCGACGGCTACGCGCTGAAGACGGGCATCACTTTCGGCCGCAAGGAATGGCTGTTCGGCGAAGTCTCCGCGGGCATCGCACACCGGACCTATGCCGACACGACGTTGCAGGACATCACCGGCCTCATCTTCGACGCGCAACTGACCTGGCTTGCGACCGGGCTCACCACGTTCAAGTTCAACGCGGCCTCCGGCATCGACGAAACGTCGGTCGCGGGCGCTTCCGGCGTGCTGCGTCACGAGGTGAAGCTCACGGTCGATCACGCCCTGCGCCGCTGGCTGACCGGCACGCTGGGCGTCGGCTGGCTGCGGGAAGATTACGAAGGAACTACGCTGGTTAACGATTATTTACGAATTTCCGCTGCATTGACGTATTCGCTGAACCGCTCGCTCGCGCTGAAGGCCGAGTATCGCAACGAACACTTCCTCTCGAGCGTGCCGGGGCAGGACTACACGGCGAATATCGGGCTCATCGGAATCCGCTTGCAGCGATAAGTCCGCCGCCGTTCTCGCGAGGTTTGTGCTGCGTATCGGCGAGGACGAGATGAAGGCTTTTGCATTTTTTTTGCGCGTATCCGCGGTCGCGGCCTGTGCCGTCCTTTCCGCATGCGCAAGCGATCCGGCGACCACGCAAAGCGCGGTCGAGCCGATCCGCGCGCCACGGCTACCCGGCAAACAGGCGAACCAGCCCGCGCAGCATCCGGCGATGATGGCGGAGGCAATCAGCGCCGACGCCGCGAACTTCCGCCAATGCATCGCCTCTCTTGGCGCGCAGGCAACGCAACGCGGAATTCCGCAGGTGGCGTATACGCGCGAGACGCGGGACCTCGATCCCGACATGAAGATTTTGGAGCTGATGGATCGCCAGCCCGAATTCACCAAGGCGGTGTGGGACTACATCGATCAACTCGTCGCGGAGCGACGCATCAGTCAGGGCCGCGAACTGTTCGCGCAGAACCGCGCGGTCTTCCAGCGGATCGAGCGGACCTACGGCATTGATCCTTATGTGGTGGCGGCGATCTGGGGGATCGAATCGAATTTCGGCGCCAACCGCGGCGACCGCGACGTGATCCGCTCGACCGGCACGCTCGCCTGCATCGGGCGCAGGCAGGAATTTTTCCGCGCCGAGTTTCTGGCGGCGGTCGAGATCGTCGCGCGCGGCGACATTCAGCGCGAACGCTTCAAGGGCTCCTGGGCCGGCGCATTCGGCCAGACCCAGTTCATGCCGACGACGTTCAAGCGGCTCGCGGTCGACTTCAACGGTGACGGGAGGCGCGATCTCGTAGATACGGTTCCCGATGCGCTCGCTTCGACGGCGAACAATCTTTCGAAGAACGGCTGGCAGCGTGGCATCAGCTGGGGCTACGAAGTGAAGCTGCCGCGCAATTTCAATTTTGCGCAGGCGAGCCGGAACGTGAAGAAGTTCGCGCAGGAATGGACGTCGCTCGGCGTCCGCCGCGTGCGCAACGAGGCGCTTCCGAATGTGCACGGCTACATTCTTGCGCCCGCAGGCGCGCGCGGCCCAGCATTCCTGATGACGCGGAACTTCGAAGTGATCCTTCGCTACAATCCGGCGGATGCTTATGCGCTTGCGATCGGCCATCTTGCCGACCGCATTCGTGGCGGCGGGCCGTTCGAAGGCGACTGGCCGCGCGGCGAGCAGGTGCTGTCGCGGGCCGAGCGCGTGGAATTGCAGGAACGGCTGTCCGCGCTCGGACTCTACAACGGCGCGATCGACGGCAAGCTCGATGAGCAGACGCGCGCCGCAATTGCGGCCTATCAGCGGCGGAACGGCTTCACGCCGGATTCTTTCGCGACGGCTTCGGTGCTGGAGCGTATGCGGCAGGCCCGGTAGTCCGCGCGTCTCACGACTTCATCGTCATGCCCACGCTTGTCGCGAGCATGACGAGTTCCTTGCTAGCGCGGCAGTGTGGTCTCGCCCATCAGGAACTTGTCGACCGAATGCGCGGCCTGACGGCCTTCGCGGATCGCCCATACGACGAGCGATTGTCCGCGGCGCAGGTCGCCACAGGCGAAGATCTTTTCCTTTGACGACTTGTAATCGCTGACATTCGCCTTGACGTTGCCGCGCTGGTCGAGATCGACACCGAGGTCCTTCACCATGCCCTCGTGAACGGGGCTGACGAAGCCCATCGCAAGCAACACGAGATCGGCGTCGAGATCGAACTCGGAGCCCTTGACCGGCTGCATCTTCGCATCAACGCGAACGCAGCGCAGCTTCTTCACCTTGCCGCCTTCGCCGATGAACGACTGCGTCATCACCGAGAACTCGCGCTCCGCGCCTTCTTCCTGCGAAGAGGAAGTGCTCAGCTTCAGCGGCCAGTCCGGCCACACCATCAGCTTGTTCTCTTTTTCCGGCGGCATCGGCAGGATTTCGAGTTGCGTCACCGACTTCGCGCCCTGACGGATCGAGGTGCCGATGCAGTCGGAGCCGGTGTCGCCGCCGCCGATCACGATGACATGCTTGCCGCCGGCGAGAATGTCCTTCGCGCCGTCGAGCGGCTCGCTCGATACGCGGCGGTTCTGCTGCGGCAGGAATTCCATCGCGAAATGAATGCCGTCCATCTCGCGGCCCGGGATCGGAAGATCGCGGCCCTTCTCGGCGCCGCCCGCGAGCACGACCGCATCGTGAGACTTCACAATATCGGCGATCGGAGTATTCACGCCGACATGCTTGCCGTAATGGAAGGTGACGCCTTCGGCCTGCATCTGATCGACACGGCGGTCGATGTAATGCTTTTCCATCTTGAAGTCGGGAATGCCGTAGCGGAGCAGGCCGCCGGCCTTCTGATACTTTTCGAAGACGTGGACGTTGTGCCCCGCGCGTGCGAGCTGCTGTGCAGCAGCCAAGCCCGCAGGACCCGAACCGATCACGGCGACCTTCTTGCCGGTCTTGCGCCCAGGAAGCTGCGGCTTCAGCCAGCCTTCTTCGTACGCGCGATCGGCGATGGCGGCTTCGATCGTCTTGATGTTGACCGGCACGTCTTCGAGGTTGAGCGTGCAGGACGCCTCGCAAGGCGCCGGGCATACGCGGCCCGTCACTTCAGGAAAATTATTGGTCGAGTGCAGGTTGCGCGCCGCTTCTTCCCAGTCGCCACGATACACCAGATCGTTCCAGTCGGGGATCTGGTTATTCACCGGACAGCCGTTGTGGCAGTAGGGAATGCCGCAATCCATGCAGCGCGCCGCCTGGTCGCGCGTCTCTTTCTCGGAGAGCGGTTCGACGAACTCCTTGTAGTGCTTGATGCGCTCTTCAACCGGCCGATAGGGCCGGTCCTCGCGCTCGATTTCGAGGAACCCCGTGATCTTACCCATACTACTTAAGCCCCCGCAGCGAGACGCGGCTGTTCTTGCGCGATTTTCTGCATTTCGCCAAGCGCGCGGCGGAATTCATGCGGCATGACCTTGCGGAACTTGCCGACATAGTTGTTCCAGTCCGCGAGAATCTCGGCGGCCCGCTTGGAGCCCGCATACTTCGCGTGGTTTTCGATGAGATGCTTCAGACGCTCGGCGTCGTAGGCACCCAGATGTTCTTTGACGAGAATACGGTCCATCGCTTCCGGATCGCCGGACTCGACCACCTTCTCGAGGCCGACCATCGCCATGTTGCAGAGGCTCTCGAAAGTGCCGTCCTCGTCGAGCACGTAAGCGATGCCGCCCGACATGCCGGCCGCGAAGTTGCGCCCTGTCTTGCCGAGCACGACCACGATGCCGCCGGTCATGTATTCGCAGCAGTGATCGCCCGCGCCCTCGACGACCGCAATCGCACCCGAGTTGCGAACCGCGAAGCGCTCGCCCGCGACGCCGCGGAAATAGCATTCGCCTTCGATCGCGCCGTAAAGCACCGTGTTGCCGACGATGATCGACTCTTCAGGCACGAAAGCGCCTTCTTCCGGCGGGCGCACCACGATGCGGCCGCCCGAGAGGCCCTTGCCGACGTAGTCGTTCGCTTCGCCTTCGAGATCGAAGGTCACGCCGCGTGCGAGCCACGCGCCGAATGCCTGACCCGCAGTGCCCTTGAGCCGCACCTGAATGGTGTCGGCGGGTAGACCGATGTGGCCATAGCGCTTGGCGACTTCGCCAGAGAGCATCGCGCCAGCCGAGCGATCTACGCTCTTGATCGGCATCTGGATGCGTACCTGCGCGCCGCGGTCGAGCGCGGGCTTCGCTTCCACGATCAGCTTGCGGTCGAGCACGTTGTCGAGGTGATGGTTCTGCCGCTCGGAATTGTGGATCGCGACACCCTTCGGCGCGTTCGGCTTTGCGAACAGCTTCGAGAAATCGAGGCCGCTTGCTTTTGCGTGCGCGATCACCTTCGTGCGGTCCAGCATCTGCATCTGGCCGACCATCTCGTTGAAGGTCTTGTAGCCTAGCGCGGCCATGATCTCGCGGACCTCTTCCGCCACGAAGAAGAAGAAGTTGATG
>CAZFPR010000078.1:11413-13108 GCA_964521045.1 uncultured Hyphomicrobiales bacterium | reverse complement strand
GCGAACAGGCGAAGGCGATCCATCCCGGCGGCATGATTCCCGGCTTGCGCCACGGCGACCGCACGCTGTTCGAAAGCCGCGCGATCACCCGCTATATCGACGAAGCGTTCGATGGGCCGCCGCTCACGCCCCGCGAGCCCTATGCCGCCGCGCAATCGGAACAGTGGATTTCCTATGTCGCGACCTCGGTGGACAGCGCCATCATCCGCAATCTTGTCAATTCGTACTTCTTCTCACGCAAGCCGGACAAATCGCCCGACCGCGAGAAGATCGATGCCGTGAAGGACAAGGTCGCCTACCAGATGAGCGTGCTCGACAAGCTGCTTTCAAAGCAGCCTTATCTGAACGGAGAAAACTTCGGGCTCGCGGATATGTACGCGATGCCGATACTGGGCCTTTCGCGCGCGGTGCCTGAAGGCAAGGGACCGATGGACAAGCTCCCTCACCTGCTCGCCTATTACGAGAAGTGCAAAGCGCGGAAGAGCTACGCGGACACCGCACCGCCGAGAGGGAAGTAAGAAAAAGCCCCGGAAAACTCCGGGGCTTTTTCTTAGCGCGTGAACTTCTTGTACTTGATCCGGTGCGGGATTTCCGCCGCCGCACCGAGACGGCGCTTCTTGTCCGCCTCGTAGTCCTGGAAGTTGCCCTCGAACCACTCGACATGGCTGTCGCCTTCGAAGGCGAGAATGTGAGTCGCGATGCGGTCGAGGAAGAAGCGGTCGTGGCTGATGATGACGGCGCAGCCCGCGAAGTTCTCGATAGCATCTTCGAGCGCGCGCAGCGTATCCACGTCGAGATCGTTGGTCGGTTCGTCGAGGAGAAGCACGTTCGCATGCGAGCGCAGCATCTTCGCGAGATGCACGCGGTTGCGCTCGCCGCCAGAAAGCGATCCGACTTTCTTCTGCTGGTCGCCGCCCTTGAAATTGAACGCCGAAACGTAAGCGCGGCTGTGCATTTCCTTGGCGCCGAGCTTGATGATCTCGTCGCCGCCCGAGATTTCCTCCCAGACGTTCTTGTTGCCGTCGAGCGAGTCGCGGCTCTGATCGACGTAGCCGAGCTTCACGCTGTCGCCGATCTTGAGTTCGCCGCTGTCCGGCTTTTCCGCGCCGGTGATCATGCGAAACAGCGTGGTCTTGCCCGCGCCGTTCGGCCCGATGACGCCGACGATACCGCCGGGCGGGAGCTTGAAGTTCAGGTTCTCGATCAGAAGCTGATCGCCGAAGCCTTTGGTAAGTCCTTCGGCATCCACCACGTTCTGGCCGAGGCGCTCTGACACTGGAATGATGATCTGCGCGGTCTGCGGCGCCTTGTCGTTCTGTTTTGCGACAAGCTCATCGTAGCGCTGGAAGCGCGCTTTGCTCTTGGCCTGCCGCGCCTTGGGCGAAGACTGAATCCATTCGCGCTCGCGCTCGATTGCGCGCTGGCGTGCTTCTTCTTCGCGGCCTTCCTGCTCGAGACGCTTCTGCTTCTGCACGAGCCACGACGAATAATTGCCTTCGTAAGGAATGCCGCGGCCGCGGTCGAGTTCGAGAATCCAGCCGGTGACGTTGTCGAGGAAGTAGCGGTCGTGGGTGACGATCAGCACCGCGCCCTTGAAATTGCGCAAATATGCCTCGAGCCAGCTCACCGTCTCCGCGTCGAGATGGTTGGTCGGTTCGTCGAGCAGCAGAATGTCTGGCTCGGAGAGCAGCAACT
>CAZFPR010000078.1:4849-11403 GCA_964521045.1 uncultured Hyphomicrobiales bacterium | reverse complement strand
GGGCGGGCAGCGCAGCGCGTCCATCGCCTGGTCGACCTTGCTGTCGAGATCCCACAGGCCCTGGGCCTCGATCTCGTCCTGCAGCTTGGTCATCTCGTCGGCGGTCTCGTCGGAATAGTTGGCGGCGAGTTCGTTGTAGCGGTCCAAAAGCGCCTGCTTGTGCGCAACGCCGATCGTCACATTCTGGCGGACGTTCTTCGAGGGATCGAGCTGCGGCTCCTGCGGCAGATAGCCGACCTTCGCGCCTTCGGCGGCGAAGGCTTCACCCGTGAAATCCTTGTCCGTGCCGGCCATGATCCGCATAAGCGTGGACTTGCCGGCGCCGTTGACGCCGAGCACACCGATCTTCGCGGTCGGGAAGAACGAGAGATGGACGTTGTCGAGGACCTTTTTCCCGCCGGGATAGGCCTTCGACAGCCCGATCATCTGATAGACATATTGCCAGGACGCCATGCGCGACCGCGCTCCGTTCCGAGGTCTGAGGAGAGTTCGGCGGTTATGTAGCGAGCGCTGGCAGCTTCGGCAAGCATCGGCGGCCGCGGCCTGTGTTCTCGCTACGCGCCGTTTGCCTGCACCACGATCAGCGTCGCGTTGTCCTGATAATTGCGGTTTGCGCCGATACCGCCGACCGCCCCGATCAGACCGTCCGCGACCGCAGCTATGCCCTGCGGCAGCAGGGTCCGCACGAAATTCTGGATCTGCACCATCGAGAGCGTCTCGATGCCGTCGCTCGCGAAGATCAGCAGATCGCCGGGCTGCACCTGCCGGCTTTCGATCTGCGGCGCATGACCGAAGTCCTCGAGCGCCCGCCCCAGCACAGCGATCGTGATGGAGTCCCTGCCTGCCCGCTTCATCGCATCGCGCCAAAGGTTCGGATCGTCCGAGCCGAGCGCCTCGCGGTCCACGATCTCCATATAAGAGTGATCGATATTGACGCGATGCAGTTCGCCTTCGCGGTAACGCAGGATCAGGGAATCTCCGATGCTCGCGAAAGCCATGCTTTCGCCCTCGACAAATCCCGCGACCAGCGTCGCTCCCATGTCCTTCAGACCCGGCTCGCTCGCCTGCGCCTCAGCGATCGCCTGATTTGCGGCATAGAGCGCGGTACGCAGCCGCTCTTCCGTACCCCCGCGCGAGGAAAAGAATGAATTCGCAAATGCGTCCGCCGTGATACGGCTCGCGACATCGCCACCGACGTAGCCGCCGATACCGTCCGCGACCAGCGCGAGACCTCCGCCCGAAAGAGCGACCCCGGCATCGCTTGCCGCAATCCCGGAAGCATCCGCGCCTTTCACGTCAAAGACCCGGAACGCATCTTCTTGTGTGTTCTTGCTGCCCGGAATGGCACGCGCAGCGGCATGGAACTTCATTCAGGATCGTCCCAGGAAAAATCCACGCCGCAGAGTTGAACGAAACGGAATTTCGTTCCACCGATCGCAATGCTGCTTTTATCCGGCAGCGGCACGGGAGACAGCACAGGCTCGTCGTTCAGGTAAACGATATTCGCCTTGCCGCCGTGATTGAGGTGAAAGGTCTGCCGTTTCGGCTCGAACGTGATGAAGGCCGCGCCCTCGCCCGAGATCGACGCATCGCCGAAATCGACACGAATGCGCTGGCCTGCGGAACGGCCGAGACTGTTCATGCCGGCATGAATGTTGACCGTCTGTCCGCGGCCCGGTCCCTCGACAATCACAAGCCAGCCCACGACGGGATCGAAACCCGCAGCACGGTTCGGCTGCGCGGCGGTTTGCGGGCTCACCGCAGCCGTCCCCTTGATCACGGTCGGAGACACGGCGTTGCCCGCGGACGCTTTCGTCGCGGCAGGCGAAGGCGCGTGCTCGGTATGCGCGGCCATCGCTTTGCCTGCCGGCCGCACTTCGCGAATCCGCGTCGGGGAGGAAGCGCTGTCGTCTTTTTTCCCGTCTGTCATATCCATCATCCGGCTATTCTAAAGTCGGCCCGCTATCGATCCGCCTTGCCGGCTTCGCGAAACAGGAAACCATAGTTTCCAGTTCCAAGTTTAATCACATCTCCGTCCGCGATTCTCCCGGATTCGTGCGGCACCCCGTTGATCAGAATCGGATTGGGTTCGCTGCGGTAATCGGCCGAGCGGTTGACGATCTGAAACGAGCCATCCGGCGCCATCGAGATCACCGCGTGATGACGGGATACAGCGAGTTCCGTCTCGTCCGTGACCACGTCGTTGTCGCGCTCGCGCCCGATCGAAATGCGATCCTTGTGCATCGGCACCGTTCCGGGAGCCCCGTTGAATTCGAGCCACGCAACCGGCGCCCTTCGCCCGGCCTCTGTCGGCGGAGCAGACGGAGCCGGCGGCTTCTCGATTTTTGCAGGCGCATCGCCGCCACTGATTTCCGGGGCAGGCGCGGGCGCAGGAGAAACCGGCGCCGTTTCGCTCCGCTTCCCCCTTGCGAAGGAACGCCAGGCAAAACCCGAGACGAGAAACCCGATCAGAAGAATGGCGAGCCCCGCCAGAATTGCCGCGGCGCGCGTAAGATCGTCGGCGATCCATACAAACGTACGGCGCAGGAATCCGCTGCTGTCCATCGGGGTCGTCGGGATGTTGCCGCTTTCAGGAGAAGCGACGCCCGGGTGCAACAGAACCGTAAATGAAGTCGCGGCACCCTGCGGGTGGCGCAACGAAATCTGCAAGGCGCGCGGCACGCCGCGCACGAGCGCTTCCGCCTCTATGATGGCGCCTGCATACATCCGCGCAAAAAACTCGTTGCGGCCTCTCGCGGATATTCCGGCTCCGCCTCCCGGCGTCTCGAAGAAGAAACCGTGGGTGTCCGCACTGAGCCGCCGCAAGGATTGCAGGTCGCGGACATCGGCCGCCTTGTTGTGATAGCCGATCGTCACGATCCGCACGTCGAGACGGTTCGCTTCCTGCGCAACCAGCGCGTGGTTATAGACGGTGTCGTCGAACTTGCCGTCGGATACGATGACAAGCACTTTGCGCAGCGAATCCTGCTGCCCCAGTTTCCGCACCGCTTCGAGAGAAAGCCGGTAGAGTTCGGACGTATTGTTTCCGGAACGAATCCCGGCGAGAGCGGCGGCGACCGCCTTTCCGTCCGCCGTGAAATCCTGAAGCATATCGAGCCTGGTATCGAACGCGGCCACCGCCACGCGCTGCTTCGGCGCGATGTTGGAGAAAAGCTCTGCGAGATCCTGTGCCGAGCGGCGGATGGCTGCGGCGCGCTCCGTATCGCTGCGATCCACCAGCAGCAAATAAGCGGTATCGTCTTCTTCTTTCATGAAGGGGCGGAACGATGCCGTCCAGATGTTTGCCGGATTGTCCCGCTCGGTGATCTCGATCCCGGTCACGGCGATGCTGTCGACGTAGCGCACATCGCAGCGGATCGTAGGCCGGGCGCCGGCGCGATTGCCGAGACAGGAAACCGTGCCCTCGGGCGCGCCGCGCAGAAGACGGATATTCTGAATTGTCGTTGCGATGTTGTCGCGAACCGAAGCTGCCGGAACGAAAGACGGCTGCTGCGCAGGCGCTGGACGCAATCCGGCCGCAACGCCGATTCCCGCACACAGGAACAGCGTCCAGAGATATGCGCTCCGGCGTGCGCTCACATCCGGCCCCATTCACCGCCCTTGAAACGCCAGCGGATCATGAAAATCTGGATGAAGCCAAGCAGCGCAAGGAACGACGGGATAAAGACACAGGCGAAATGAACCGTGAAAAGCAAATAGTTCTCCGGCGTATGCAGGTCGAGCGGTGAGCGCGTGAAATCGAGCGCACCACGCCATACCAGCGCCAGCACGATCAGAAACTCGGCGATCGAGAAGAAGAACTGAAAGGCAAAAGGCCAGTCACGTTCCCAGCGATACTGCTGGAAACGGATATAGATCGGGTCGAGGAGCAGGCCGACGATCAGGAGAAGAAAAAGAATCTGGAACGGCAGCGTGTCGTAGTTCCAGCCGATGAGCGGCAACGCCGGGCTTTCCGGCGTAGCGATGTAAACTGAAAAGACGAGGGTTACCGGCAAGCCGATCCAGAAGAACAGAAGAATTCTCGTCAGCCAGCGGCCCTTCAGTGTCGGCAGCATCGAATACCTCTAGACAAATCCCTGATCGCACGGCGGCGGCTACGGCGCGAGATTAGTGCACCACTTTATCCATTGTGAGAACGAACGAAGCGGCCCGAACAGTGAAATATTCGGCGCACCCAGAACGGCAAGGTGATCGGCCGAACGCAGCGCCGCATATTGCAGCCCAAGAAAGCTGTCGACGGCGGGTTGCGGCCCGCCAAGCGTGATCTGTCCCGCAGCATAGGCGCGTCCGCTGCCGTTTCGAAGCGCGGAAATCTCGTAGTCCGGCGTGACACCGATCCCGCCGGTTTTGTCCCCGGAAACGGAAGGATTGCGCGGAAGGTTGTAGGTATCCGCGAGGTCCCGCAGGCAAGGCGAATGCATGATATCGCCGATGAGCCCCGTGCAGTCGATCACAAAATCGGCCACGACCTCGGCAGCGGAATCATTTCCCCGCGCTCTGAGCCGCATCTCGATTTTGGGACCCTGATCGGTCTTCACAAGTTCCAGCGTTTCGAAATCGCCGAACACAGGCCGGTACCACCCGCCGCCGATTCCGATCTGGATGATATTGCGCCAGTCGCGGCGGTCGGCCGTCGTAGTGCCGCCGATGGCTTCGTAAATCTCCGCGCGCTCCTCGGGAGTAGCACGCTCCACCTCGCGGAGAATCTCTCCTCCCCAGCACGCCTTCGGCCAGTTGAAGGCCTGGTTCTCGATATGATTGTAGACGTAGCGCTGCGCGCGCTTGTAACGATGCCCCTCGTTCCTGCCGACGGGACTTCGCATCTGATGAACGATGGTGATGCTTCTGTTCTTCCTGCGCGCCTCGTAAAGCCGCTGGATGATGCGCGACGCGACGATGCCACGCCCGCGCACCACGACGGTCGCAGCCCGCGGATTCTGTTCGAGCGCACGATAGACGGCTTCATGGTTCTCGTAGGCGTTGAACACGCGCGCTTCTTCCGGAAAACGTGCCTTGAATGCCTGTAGATCGCCGGTGAAGCGCGTGGCGGGATACCCCGTCGCGATATGCAGATATTTTCCGATCATGACGCGCTCGCGGATTCCGCCGCGCGCCTGCTCTTCCGAAATCCGATAGGCGACCGCGTAGCGCTCGTCGTTCGTCTTGCGAATGCCGAGCACCCGGCCGGATACATACATCTCTCGCCAGCCGATGCGCTTCGCTTCGCTGTCGATCGAGCGGAACACGTCGCCCGAGCGCGGCGTGAAGCTTTGCGCGAGCGAGGCCTCGCAGAAGACCTGGAAAATGTGCTTCAGCCCAGAAAAGCGGAATTCCTTCAGGTCGCGCCACGTTTCGCGGCTCGCGTAACCGGGAAATCCCCAGATGTTGTCCGGCGTCGAGATCGAGTTGGAGCGCAGCCGCTCGTGCGGAGGTATCTGCGAATTGCGGCAAAGCCGCTGATAGTTCGCGTACGGAATCACATCGTCGCCGATCGCACGGATATCCTTTTTCGGAACGCCGAAGATGCGCAGATGATCCGCCCACACGAAACTGCCGAGACCCGCGCCTACCGAAAGGTAAGTGCACTCACCCGCGAAATATGGGCCGGACTTCAGCGCATCGGCGGAAACGATCCCGTCACTGAAAATATTGCGGGGAAAACGGATTTCGTCGGGCGCACCCGGTGCATTCAGCGCAACCTCGATCGATTGTCCGCGCGGAGCGGACGGCTGCGCAGACGCTCCCGCACTCCCCGATAGCACCTGCGTCGGCTGCGCCTGCGTGCCGCTGCTCTTTACCGCTCCGGCCGCCGTCTGCGCCACCAGATGGATTTCGAATTGCGCAATGCGTACCGGCAGCGCGCCATCCCACGGCGAGCGGTCGATTTCGGCGTCACCGATAAATGTCCGGTTCGTGCTGCCGCGATCGGCAACCGCAATGCCGTCTTCGCGCACGAGCAACCATGCATGATGCTTGGAGACTTCCGGCGCATCGAGCACGATCTGGTTCTCGGGCATCCGTCCGATCGCATAGTCGCCGGTCTCGGGCAGAGAAATCCGCTCGACCCGCTTCAACGGCCCTTCGCCGCGCTGGTAGATATCGAGCAGGATCGGCAGCTTGATCATAGTAACTTGAGCCCTAGCGCGATCTTCTGGAGAGCGCGATCTCGGTAACGCCCTCGGTCAGACGGTGACCGCACCATCGGCAATTCCCGTGCGGATCGTAGGGATTGAGCAGCCGGCAGCCATGGTTGTGGCAGCGGCTCGCCTTCACATCCGGCAAAAGAATATCGATCGGCACGCCGCCGACGCTTACCACATCGAGCGGGCCCAGTTCGGCCTGCATGCCGTTCTCGACGCACGTGTGATTGTTCACGGTGACGGAGAGCGCCGCTTCAGCCGCGGACTTGACCAAGCCGAGCCTTCCGCCCGCATGTATCGTCGCAATGAGGCTTTCGCCTTGCAGGCGCTGGCGGCCGATGATGTCCTGAAAATGCGTGCCCGGCGTCATCGGCGCTTCCTCGAAGCGAATGC
>CAZFPR010000078.1:0-4839 GCA_964521045.1 uncultured Hyphomicrobiales bacterium | reverse complement strand
TCTTGACGCACAGAAGCATCGTTTCTCCGATCGGGAAAAGCTTCTGCTCGCCGCCGATCCGGATTGCGGCATAGAACGCGTTCGGAATATCGGGATTGCGTTTCGCGCGCGCGACCCGGAATTCATGGCCCCGCACTTCGAACAGATCGCCGTCCTGAAATTCGAGCGTCTCGCCCGTTTTCATCAGCCGGCCGCCATACACGGTGCCGTTGGTGCTTTTATCGACGATCTGCAAACGCCCGCCGGAAAGTTCGATCACGGTATGAACACGCGATACGGTCGGGTCGTCGGGAAGATGGCCGATGCGAATGCTGTTTCCGGTGCCGCGCCCGATCCGGAGCGGCAGCTTGTAGCGGCCTTGCGTACGGGCGGTGCCTTTGGTCATTTCGACGTCGACGAAATCGTCCATGCTGCAAATTCAGGCCGGCGGTAAAGACGGCATTCCAAGGCTGTTTCATTGATCGCGTCCGGAGACGAAAGAGTAATCGCCGCCGCGGCAGGAAAGCAATGTCATGCCCCGGCACCCGGAGCCAATCGAAACTTTGTGATCGGTAGCGCCTAGCGCTGAGGCCCCTGCCCCGACCGGATCAGCCGCATGACCGTATCGATCATGCGGGTCTGTGCGCCGGTATCGTCGCCGTCCACAACCTCGATATTCACATAAGGCAGATTTCTCAAAACCGCATAGTTCGAGAGCGAGCAGTCGTTCCGCTCGACATGCTCGTAGAGAACGTGAATGCCGCTCCGGTTCAGGGCTGCAACGAAGCGGCTGAGCTGCGCATCGTTTCCGGGCTTCTGGCGCGAGGCCACATATATAAGAGTGTCGTTCGGAGATTTCGCGCGGATCGGCCTCGTGGCGGGAAACTCCGTGATGTGGGAATCCTCGGCCCGTTCGATCCCGATGGATACGTTGCCCTTGCTTTTCTCCTCGTCGGGTTCGGGCACGAGATCGTAGCCAGCCTTATTCGTATGGAGCGCGATGACCGGCTGACCCTTGTGCAGCCAGCGCATCAGATTCCGCGTGAACTGCGGAGAACGCGCAAGCTGTAGGCGGCACTTGCCTTCGCCGCGCACCTGAAAATTCCGGTTCGGGTCCTGTTTGCGTTTCCCGATCCTGTTGTAGCGGTCGCCGTTGCGTTCGACCGCAACCACCGTGCCGCCATAGCGAAGCACGGCATGGACGGCGGAATCGAAGGCGACATCTTCGTCGTCATGCGGCACGACCCAGAGCGGCCCGGCAGGATGCTTCTTGTTCTGGATGATCTGAAAGACCCACCGCAGTTGCCCTTCGCTGAACACGTCGAGCCTCAGGCAAAGATCGCGGCTGCCGAGCGCCTTGCGGTTGCGTGCGACATCGCCGTCTTCGTCGAACAGACGCTCGGGCGGCAGGCAAACATCCGGCCTCGTCTGCACCGGCTCGCTGACCCGGCCCTGCGCAGCGGCCGGCCCGGTAGCGGCGGATGCCAGAACGGCAAACAGGCCAATCGCGATGTGCCGGGTGATTCTCATCGCTGCGACACTACCACCCGAATGCGGCTCCAAGCCTTGCGCGAACCGGGGGCGAGCGCTTATGTTCCGTTTCATCCGAGGGGTGCCCGCGGCGGGCTGAGATGGCGAAAGCCAAACCCTTTGAACCTGATCCGATTAAGATCGGCGGAGGGACGGTAGATGCAGAAAGCAGCCGTACAGGACAGACCGGCGATCGCGCTCACGGTGAACGGCGAGCGCAGGAGCCTTCACGCGCGGACGCCGCGCGAACTGCTTGCGGAACTCGAACTCGAAGGCGAGTTCTTCGCAATCGCCGTCAACCGCCGTGTAATCACCAAAACGCGCTGGAACGAAGCCGTGCTTCGCGACGGCGACAGCGTCGAAATCGTAACTCCCCGGCAAGGCGGATGACATGCTCGAACTCTACGGACAGAAATTCACTTCACGCCTCCTGATCGGCACGGCGCGGTATCCTTCCCTTTCGGTGATGCAAGAGGCGGTGAAAGTCTCCGGCGCGGAAATCGTCACGGTATCCGTCCGCCGCGAAAACGCGGGCGGCAAGGATGGCGACGCCTTCTGGAACATCATTCGCGAATTGAACGTGAAGGTGCTCCCGAACACGGCCGGCTGCTATTCCGTCGAAGACGCGGTCTCGACTGCCGAACTCGCGCGCGAATTGTTCAACACGAAGTGGATCAAGCTCGAGGTGCTCGGCGACAAAGCGACCTTGCAGCCCGATGTCGTGGGCACGCTGGAAGCCGCGAAAATTCTGCTGAAAGACGGCTTCGAAGTATTTCCCTATTGCACCGAAGACCTCACGGTCGCGAGGCGTCTTGCCGACGCAGGCTGCAAGGTCGTCATGCCATGGGGCTCGCAGATCGGCAGCGGCAAGGGCATCGTTCACGAAGAAGCCCTGAAGCGCATGCGCAGCGAACTTCCGGGCGTGTCGCTCGTCATCGACGCAGGCCTTGGCGCACCGTCGCATGCCGCGAAAGCGCTCGAGATGGGCTATGACGCCGTGCTCTTGAACACTGCGGTTGCAGGCTCGGGCAACCCTGTGAAGATGGCGAAGGCGTTTGCGCAGGCGCTCGAAGCGGGACGCGCCGCTTTCGAAGCGGGCATGATGAAGCCGCGCGAACTCGCGCAACCCTCCACGCCGGTAGCGGGCACGCCCTTCTCCAATGCCAAGAATGCATCCTGACCGCTTCTATCCGATCGTCGACACGATTGCGTGGGTCGAGCGGCTGGCGAAGCTCGGCGTACGCACGCTGCAATTGCGCGCAAAGAATCTCGAAGCCGGGGCTGCGCGCGAACTCGTTCGCGACGCGCTGAAAGCCGTAGACGGAACGAAATGCGAAGTCGTCATCAACGACTACTGGCAAGCGGCGATCAGCGAAGGCGCCGATCATGTCCATCTCGGCCAGGAAGATATCGAGACCGCGGACATCGCGACGATCAAGAAAGCCGGAATCACGCTCGGCATCTCGACGCACGATCGCGATGAACTCGAAATCGCGCTGCGCCACAAACCCGACTATGTCGCGCTCGGGCCGATTTACGAAACCACACTGAAGAAGATGCGCTTCGCACCGCAAGGCTACCCGCGTATCACCGAGTGGAAAAAGCTGATCGGAAAGATTCCGCTGGTCGCGATCGGCGGCATCAAGCTCGAGCACGCGAAAGACGTCTTCGCGGCCGGTGCGGATTCGATCGCCGTCGTCAGCGACGTCACGCAGAACGCAGACCCGGATCGCCGCGTTCGCGACTGGCTTGCCCTTATTCGCGCCTGATTGTCGCCGGGAACTTTAACGCCTGAAGCGGACGCGCTTGGATTACACGCGCGAAAGTTCCCATATCGCGAAAATTCCTCTTTCGTCCCATGCTCAGGACTCATTGCGCGTTAGTTCTCTGCCGCCTGCGGGGCAGAGGAGTATCTCGATGGAGAGAATTCGATTCGCCGCGTTGCCGCTTCTGGCAATCGCGGGGCTGATCATTGTGTGCGGTTCGGTTACGGCCATGACTGCACAGGAGTTCTTCGCCGCGGAGGCACGCGGCGAATTCGGCTCGCTGCAACAGCAGCAAAGATCGCAACGTATGCAACCGCAACAGGCGCGGATCGCCACGCCGCCGCGAACGCAGCAGGCTTCGCTCGCGCAGCCTGACGCATTCGCCGGACTCTCGCTCGGCGGCTCATGGCTAGCGTCGAACATGGGTGCGGCCCGTCCGGCAGGCGCGCCGGGCGCATGGTGTGGATACGCGATGCGCATGGAAATGGTCTCGCAGGGGCATGGCGATCCGGGACCCGAATTCAATCTCGTGAGCCATTGGTGCCGCGTCGGCTCTCCCGCGCCGGTCGGCGCGATCGGATCGATTTTCGTCTCGCGCGGCCACGTCTCGAAGGTGGTAGCGGGCGACTGCCCTCCCGGTAGGGTCGCGACGATCTCCGGCAATGCGACCGGACGGCGCGTCTCGCAGATGTGCGAGCCGGTCGCGAGCGCCGTCTGCTCGCGCTGGCCGGGCAAAGTGAACTTGTAACCATGAAGCAGCGGGTGCCTTCGCAGGCATCCGCTGTTAATTTGCCGGCGCGATAAGTTGGCATGGTACTGGCATCCCGATACAATACGAGAAGTATCGAGGTGTTCCTTGCCAGCGACAGTCAGCGAAATCGTAGAGGCGCATCGCAGCGGCGCTGCCAGGCCTGAAGACACCGTCTCGGAATCCATCCGCCGCATTCGCGCTTGCGGCGATCCGGCGATCTTCATCTCCGTTGCCGACGAGGCTACTGCCATCGCGCAGGCACGCGAGGCCGCGCGCAATCCATCCCTGCCGCTTTGCGGCGTTCCCGTCGCCGTGAAAGACAATATCGACGCGGCCGGATTTCCCACCACCGCCGCCTGCCCCGCCTTCTCTTACTTGCCGAAACAGGACGCGACGGCGGTTGCAAAGCTCAAGGCCGCAGGCGCGATCGTTGTCGGCAAGACCAACCTCGACCAGTTCGCGACCGGGCTCGTCGGCGTGCGCTCGCCCTATGGCGTGCCGCGCAATCCGTTCGATCCCGCGATCATTCCGGGCGGATCGAGTTCGGGCTCCGCAGTTGCGGTGAGCCGCGGTCTCGTGCCGCTCTCGCTCGGCACCGATACAGCAGGCTCCGGCCGCGTGCCCGCAGGCCTGAACAACCTTGTCGGGCTGAAGCCTACACTCGGCCTCGTTTCGGCGAGCGGCGTCGTTCCTGCCTGCCGCTCGCTCGATTGCGTCTCGATCTTCTCGCTCACAGTGGACGATGCATGGACTGCGCTGCAAGCGATCTCCGGCTTCGACGACAGGGACGCCTATTCGCGCGCGATCCCGCTC